>NZ_JAWOUT010000004.1:0-415263 GCF_033339515.1 Vibrio sp. 2130-1 | reverse complement strand
TGGAGGCGCCTCCCGGAGTCGAACCGAGGTCCACGGATTTGCAATCCGCTGCATAGCCACTCTGCCAAGGCGCCTTTTTATTACGCTTCAGGGCTCTACCCCGTTGCGTTGGTGGCTACTTTACGGATTGAGAGAAGATAGTCAAACAAAAATATTTCATTTTCTGTTCGTTTGATTTCTTTTAAGTCAATTCGACCAAAGTTCGATCTTATTGGCTTAAAACGAAGCAATATAAATCTCGCTTTCAGTTCGTTTTGTCCCATGAAACATTAAGGCGTTTAATAGTTGCTGACCCTTTTTAGCAATCTTCCCACAACATTAGGGTGATAAGACCAAGTGTGATCAAACATCGACATTAATGCAGGATTTCCGTATTTCGATAAGCTAATCGCGTGAAAACGGTTTTTCTTCGCTTTGAGCGCATCCACTTTGGCCAGTAACTCGTCTTGTTGTTTTGGCGCGATAAAGTCGGAAATGACTACCATGTCTGCGTTTTTATATTTATCACCGCTCATCAAGTCGATAGATTTAATCAAAGTTGGCTCTAAGTCTGTACCACCATGGAAGCTATAAGTTAGAAAGTCCGCCGCCTCGCGCAGACCATCTTGTTTGGTTAGTTCGTAGGTAATGTGTTCCGTAGAAAAAATAATGACATAGCAATCACGTTGCTCCGCTAGTGCGATTTGCATCAGAGCATAAGCCATGGCTTTGGCGCATTGCTCAGGAAAGCCACTCATGGAACCGGACGCGTCCACACAAACAATGAAGGGGCCTTTTTCGATATCTACCGCTTTATGGTCAGGTCGGTGAGCTTTAACTTTACGTAACGTGCGCGATTTGCCTTGTGTACGATAGTTCATGAGCCGTTTATCAACTAAGTGTTTATAGAACACAACTTCAAGTTCAGGATACGCCAAAAACATCGTTTCGTTGGGAAGTAGCTTATTTAGATCATCGCTTTCGTGAATACCGACAATATCATCCGTCGCCTCATCACTTTTCTCTTCGACCAATTGAAGTTCTTCAGTGGGCGCACGATTTAGTTCAGGATCATTTACTTGCCCCGCCATACGACCGAGTTGCTCCGCAATTTCTTGCAAGCCTTGGTGCTTCTTCAGAAACTCAGCATGGCGCTTCATCACCGTTAAGTCTGTTTTACTCAACTTGGCAGATGCCATATCCCACAGGCGCCCTACACTTTCAGCGTCACCCGACTCCGTGACTTTATCCATATTACGCATGGTTTCCATACGTTGATACAGGTCATTCAGCACCTTTTCTTTATTGGCTTCAAGCTCGCTTACTTGCGCTTGTTTTATAGCATCGGTGAGGCTTTGGTACCATTGATCACAAAAGTAATGAGGGAACATAGGGTTATTCATCCCTTTGTTCTTTTCCATCATTCGGCGAGCTTGCATGTAAAACGCAGAGTGCCATTCCAGCTTTTTAATCACATCTTCGATGTTTTCAAAAAACGCCTCTTCATCCCAATGAATAACCTCTTGATATAAAGACAGCTCTTGTTGGAAACGCTCTGTCTCACATACCTTGGTGATCCGTTTTTTGACGCTGCCTCGCCACTTTAACAAGTGACCTTTGACCGAAGATTTAACACCTCGGTTTTCTGCCATCATCATGACTTGTGAACGAGCCATCAAATCATTAACTGCGCTATCGATGATGCCGGAGTCGGCCACCATCAGCGCGAGGTTAAGTCCGTCTGCACCTAGCATGTCGTCTCCTTATGAGAAAAACTGATTTAAGTTTTTAAAGCGTTGGATAACTTTTTCACTTTCTGCTTGGATTGATTCAAGTCTCTGACTGACCTGTTGCAGACTCGACTCCATTAGGCGGGGTAGTTCAGGATCAACAAAGCTATGCGGAAGCGCATCATGAAAGTTCGCTTTCACCTTGCGCATATGGTGTTCTGCCTCACTAAGCTGATTTACGGCTTTTTCGCTCTGCGTTAACCACTTTTGGTAAAGCTCTACATCCAAGCCCTCTTGAGTCACTAGGCTAACCAAAATGCCTCGGTTCGCGATATCACGGATAACTAGGTTATTCGCCGCGTCAACATCAAATCGTAAACGGCACATGTTGGTGTTTTGATTGACGTAACCATACACATCACCGCTTCCCTCTTTAATGACTCGATCTAACTCATCTTTGGGTACATAAACCCAGCGGCTATCACCTTTTTCTGATTCTGAAACCGACATGTTGCTTTGCAAGACAACCAATTTAACTAAGTTAACGGCTGCGCCAACTTTGTACATCTTGGCTTTAGAGGTATCAAAGCGCATGGTTTCTTTACGCAAAATGCCCGTTGCCGCTTCAGACGTTAACGTCATGCGGTAGGCATCTTCAAGTTCATGTTGAACATCAACCAAAGACTCTCGGCAGTACTCAATTTCCTGCTCCGCGTCTTGTTGATCAAATGCATGTTTTAAGGCGAACTCTTGAACCACTTCACGTACCACATCTCGCGATTCAGGACTGTTCCATAAACAATCTTGCAGCAGTAGAAGGTCAAGCGGATTTATTTCATCGCGACCATTAAAAAACGCGCTCGCTTTTAACAACTTCACGGCTTTCTTCCAGCGGCGGTCAGAGACATACATATCGGTATTGGCCACATCACCAAACTGAGCTTCAACTTTGCTTTCTAACATCGTTTTAAGCTGGAAAAGCTTTTCGAATGCATTGTCAGTTAACGTCAATTTGTCGAGCTGTTGTTGCCATTGATGATATTCTTCATCAGTTATCGCTAGGCCTTCTGGTACTTGTGCCTCTTGCGATGTGCCCACAGTCAACATCGACTTAAAGTTTTGTTTATTCTGAATTCGATTCACAAACACACGCACCAACATGCGGTCGTAGAGCGCATCCAATCCACTATCTTCATCGGGTAATTCATTGGAAGCCGATACCAACAAGCGCATTGGCACACGCTCGATATCGCTGCCATTTTTGAATGTTTTCTCATTAACCACTGTAAGCAATGTATTAAGAATTGCAGGGCCCGCCTTCCAGATTTCATCCAAAAATACGACTTGTGCAGTTGGCAAATACCCTTTAGTTAAGCGAACATAACGGCCGTTGTCTTTTAGCTCTTGGATACTCAGTGGCCCAAACACCTCTTCAGGGGTTGAGAAGCGCGTCATCAGGTATTCGAAGTAACTGCTGTTATCGAACGCTTGGATGAGTCGTTTGGCAATTAAACTTTTTGCAATACCAGGCGGACCTAAAAGAAAAACACTTTCACCAGCAAGTGCAGCAAGAAGGCAGAGCTTGATCGTATGTTCACGCTCATAAACGCCATCCGTTAACGCTTTCGCCAATTTATTGATGCGTTCTGAGAGAAGCGCTTTTTCGGCATTTGAGGCAAATAAGGTTTGTGTCATACGTTCTCCGGCTGCTGAAGTGGTATTGCGTTAACATTTTTATACACTTGTTATAACTTTGTTACAAATGTATTTTGTCGAATTCCCCTTATAGCAGATGCTTTTCCCCTTCTTGACGAAGCAATCAAAGTTTCCATTTATGAGACATTGCTCACTTAAAGTGCAAACGCTTTCGTCGTGTTGCAGTATTTTTTGCTTTTGTTTCCCACCATTTGTGGTTAATGTCGAAAAACGTCAAAAATGCGGTAACAGCTAGGGTTCATAACTGCATGAGCAAGATAATTCATAAATGGAAGCAAATTTCTCTGATTGAAGAAGACGTTATGCTTCCTACAGGACAGGCAATTACGCACACCACAATCCATCATCCGGGTGCTGCGGTGATTCTCCCTATTACAGCGGAGGGTCACATTGTCCTTGTCCACCAATTTCGGCCTTCACTTAATAAATGGCTATTGGAACTGCCTGCTGGTACCAGAGAAGGCAACGAAGAGCCACTCTGCTGCGCCAAAAGAGAGCTAGAGGAAGAAACTGGGTTTAGTGCAGAGAAATTCACGTCTCTCGGCCAAGTCACCCCTCTTGCCGGATTTTGTGATGAGATACAGTATCTATTTGTTGCCGAAAAGCTTAACAAAACAAACCGTTACGAGTGCGATGAAGACGAAGTGATTGAGGTCGTCACCTTGTCAATCAAGCAACTCGAAGAAAAGATTGTCGATGGCACGATCACCGATGCCAAAACGATCGCTTGCTTAAGCAAAGCGCGCCTTTGCGGATATATTTAGGACTTTGACCAAGGAGACATTCATGGATTTTCGATCAGATACCGTTACACAACCCACCCAAGCCATGCGAGAAGCCATGTTTAAGGCCCCTGTTGGGGATGATGTTTATGGTGATGACCCTACGGTCAATGAGCTTGAAAAATTTGCTGCGCAGCTTGCTGGTTTCGAAGCAGCTTTGTTTACCACTTCAGGCACTCAAGCCAATCTGCTCGGTTTAATGGCGCATTGCGAGCGGGGAGATGAATATCTATGTGGGCAACAAGCACATAACTACAAATACGAAGCTGGTGGCGCGGCGGTTTTGGGATCAATTCAACCTCAACCAGTCGAAAATAACCCAGATGGCACGCTACCATTTGATAAACTGGCTGCTGCGATTAAACCAGATGATTGTCACTTTGCTCGCACTAAGCTTCTCAGCTTAGAAAACACAATTA
The DNA here is from genome assembly GCF_033339515.1 of Vibrio sp. 2130-1. Taxonomy (NCBI): domain Bacteria; kingdom Pseudomonadati; phylum Pseudomonadota; class Gammaproteobacteria; order Vibrionales; family Vibrionaceae; genus Vibrio; species Vibrio sp. 2130-1. The sequence goes on along the minus strand of NZ_JAWOUT010000004.1, from coordinate 410,637 downwards.
ATGGTAAAGCACTACCTCTGTCTTACTTAGCAGAAGCACGTGACTTCGTGAATAAACATAACTTGCAGATGCATCTAGATGGCGCTCGCGTTTTTAACGCAGCCGTTGCACTTGATGTTCAGGTAAAAGAGATCGGTCAGTACTTTGATTCAATGACGATCTGTCTGTCGAAAGGTCTGGCTGCCCCTGTTGGCTCGCTACTGCTTGGTAGCAAAGACTACATCGCAAAAGCACGTCGCTTAAGAAAGATGGTCGGCGGTGGTATGCGTCAAGCGGGTATTCTTGCCGCAGCAGGCAAACTTGCCCTTACCGAACAAGTGGAACAGCTAAAACAAGATCACATCAACGCAAAAACTTTAGCGGAAGGTTTAGCAGAACTGCCTGGTTTTTCAGTCAACCCTGAATTTGTTCAAACGAACATCGTGTTCGCGAAGCTTGCTCCTCAAGTGGACATAGTAAGTATCGCTGCGAAACTAAAGGAACAAAACATCACGATAACCCCTGGAAATCCAATTCGTTTTGTAACTCATAAAGATATTTCAGCGAAAGACATCGACACTTTCTTATCAAGTATAAAATCTCTACTTTAATTTGATTTTGATCATTGAGCTTCCCCTAAGGGGAAGCTTTATTGTATCGGCATGATTTTTAGCGAATAGATAACCTCCATGCTCAGATTTGTACTTCTAATCTCTTTTATTTTCTCTTCCGCTATCCATGCCGAGCCGTTTGGTGATGCTGATAAAGGTAAAATCAAATCACCTAGCTGTGTCTATTGTCACGGTGTTACAGGCATCGCAACGAACAACACCTATCCAAGCCTTGCTGGTCAAAATGCTCAGTACCTTTACAATGCAATGAAATCTTATCAAGCCGGTGAGCGTAAAGGGCCACTTGCAGAAATGATGGCAGCACAGTTAAAAATGTTAAATGATGAAGACCTTCGTGATGTCGCTGCTTTTTATGCAGAACAGACAGAAATCAAGTAATTAGATCACCTGTAGATGACTATGAAAGCTCGTGAATCATCCAAACTCAACGCATATTGAAACATTAACCCAACATTTGACCACAAAACAATCAAATTAACTTCACTTCAAATATTTGATGAATTTATAGTTCAACATAAGCATTAATATTGACTTTTTATTCTATTTTATCGATATTTCATGCTTTATTGAATTTGACGTGAAGTAAGTTATGTCTCACACACATGCGCAACCAGCAGACTCGGTTGCTACCCCTAAGTCGTGGCAGATGCCAGATACCCTCATTTTGATCTTCATTGTTGGTATTCTTGCTGCGATTCTTACCTACTTAATTCCTGCTGGTCATTTTGATAGCCAACAGGTGACCTACATGGTCGACGGTGCAGAAAAAACTCGCACAGTTATCGATCCTTCTTCTTTCTCTTATGCAACCGACGAAAACGGTGAACTGGTTTACAACAAGGTTGGCCTGTTTGCTTCTGGTGGTGGCATTGGTCTGATGAACTTCCCTTTCGAAGGGCTAGTTTCTGGCTCTAAATGGGGCAGCGCAATCGGCGTGATTATGTTCATGTTGGTTATCGGCGGTGCTTTCGGCGTTGTAATGCGCACAGGCACAATCGATAACGGTATCCTGCGCCTTATCGATAAGACCAAAGGTAACGAAGCGCTATTCATTCCAGTGCTATTTTTGCTGTTCTCGCTAGGCGGTGCGGTATTTGGTATGGGTGAAGAAGCCGTAGCGTTTGCGATTATTATCGCGCCGCTTATGGTTCGCCTTGGTTATGATGGTATCACTACGGTAATGGTTACCTATGTTGCGACTCAAATTGGCTTCGCTACTTCTTGGATGAACCCTTTTTCCGTCGCTATTGCGCAAGGCATTGCGGGTGTACCTGTTTTATCCGGCATGACAGTACGCATGGGGTTATGGGCTGGCTTTACGTTAATCGGTATCGCTTTCACAATGATCTACGCCGCTCGTGTGAAGTCAAATCCTAAACTTTCTTACAGCCATCGCACAGACCAGTATTTCCGTCAGCAAGAGCTTGGCAATCAAGATTCTCGTTGGAACCTAGGTGACACACTCGTTATCCTTACGGTTATTGCGACCACGGTGTGGGTCGTTTGGGGCGTAGTCGCTAACGCATGGTACATCCCAGAAATCGCGTCTCAATTTTTCACTATGGGCTTTGTTGTCGCGATCATCGGTACGATTTTCCGCCTGAACGGTATGACGCTAAACTGCGCAGCTGATGCATTTAAAGAAGGTGCAGCTATTATGCTTGCACCTGCCCTGTTAGTGGGTTGTGCAAAAGGTGTATTGTTGATCCTTGGTGGTGGTACAACTGATGAAGCGAGTGTACTGAACTCAATTCTAAACAGTGCTGGCGGCGTGATTAGCGGGCTTCCTGACGTGGCTGCGGCATGGTTAATGTATGTATTCCAATCTATCTTCAACTTCTTCGTCACTTCGGGCTCTGGACAAGCGGCACTAACGATGCCTCTACTGGCCCCTCTGGCAGACATTGCAGGCGTTACGCGCCAAGTGGCAGTTTTGTCATTCCAACTTGGCGATGGCTTTACTAACGTTATCGTCCCTACTTCGGCATCTCTCATGGCAACGCTTGGTGTCTGCCGTATCGACTGGGGTGACTGGGCAAAATTCTGCTGGCGATTTATTCTATTACTCTTTACCCTATCAAGTATCGTCGTTATCGCAGCTCATATTATGGGTTTTGCGTAAAACGAAGCCAATTGGTAATTAAGGCGAGACATGTTCTCGCCTTATTAATATTCATGGTATGACGACGCTAAGGTTTTAGATTAGCTTATGGTTTTGGAGTGGTAACTTTAATGGCAACACAATTTCTCGATGACGTGATTCAAGGTCATCAAGTGATTCAATCTCTCAATGTAGCAGACCTAAATTCGGGCGAGCATAAGTTTTGGTTTCGCATCGCAACGAATGCTCTCTCTCAGTGGCAACACCTACCTGTGCTAGTGTTCAAAGGTGAAAAACCTGGCAAGAAGATCATGATTACCGCAGGGGTTCATGGTGATGAGTACAATGGTGTGTTAGCAGCGCAGAAAACTGCTCGAGAGCTCATCGGCACTGAAGTCGCTGGTACTGTCACTATTGTTCCAACCATTAACATGCCTGGTATGCTAAACCACAGCCGCGATTTCTATTCCGCAGACCCTGATGCGTCTCCTGCAAACTTAAACCGCTTTTTTCCTGGTGACCAAAACGGCAATGAGGCCCAACGTTACTTATATGCATTGTGGAATGATTTGCTCAAGCCAAATGCTGATTTAGCCATTGACCTTCACACTCAAACCAGTGGTGCGGCCTATCCACTTTACGTGTTTGCAGATTTCCGAATCGAGCAATCATTAGAAATGGCTCGCCTCATTAATCCTGATGCGATTTTAAATGATCCTGGAGATGCTGGCGTCCTTGAAACGGTCTGGAATAACCATGGTGTCCCAAGTATTACTGTTGAAGTAGGTATGGGGCGATACACCGAGCAAGAACTTATCAGTCGAACTGTAACAGGCATTTTTAATGTGCTGAAAAAGCATAGCATTGTTGAAGGTGATATGGACCCTATTACGTCATGCTTGGAAGGAAACGAAATCGTCAGTGTGAAAGCGACACACGGCGGCTTTGTACTGCCTCATGTCAGTTTGATGAATTTTGTCGAGCAAGGCCAACTTCTTGCGATTCAATACGACAACTTTGGCGCTGAGATTAAACGCTACACCGCCCCAACAAGCGGCACAGTACTTAGCCACAATGTTGAATCTATTCGAGCACCAGGTTCCCTGATCGTTCGTTTGATTAAGTAAACCATAACCGTTTGTTGATAGAGCAACCTTTCGACGCTCACTCAAATTTATATAAGCCCCATCACGAGTAATCACAAATGATGGGGCTATATCCATTTTGACCACATTAAGTTACGCCGTAACAAATTACTGTTAAGCGAAATGACAAACTGAGCTCTTAATTAGGAAGCTTCCCCTCTGTCCGCTTTTTCAGCCACGCTGATGAACTTAAAGTTGTCTTTGTTTCTCTTGTTCAACAAAAATGAGCTCGTCGATAGCGAAACCTTTCTCTTTAGCTACGTACTTAAAGCGCTCCACTACTTTCTCATCAACGTTAGGCGTTCTAGACAATAGCCACAAATAGTCGTGGTTGTAACCGGAAACAAACGCATAGTCATAGTTTTCACCTAGCTCAAAAACAATGTAAGAAGAGTATATTGGCCCAAAAAAGGAAACCTTTAAGTGTCCAACCGTTTTATCTTCAACAAAATAAGCTTTGCCTTCAGCTTCTGACCACTGTCGCTCTTCTTCGGAATATCCACGGTTTATCACCTTAACCCCACCATCCTCGCGAACCTGATACTCAGCGGTAACGTTGGATAAGCCTCGCTCAAATGAATGGTCTAGGCGTGCAATTTCGTACCACTTACCTAGATATGGCTCTAAATCGAAATTATTGACGGGTTCCACCCCATCCGGCTTCGAAGTACAACCAAATAAAGTTGCAAGTGACAAAAGTAAAAATATTTTTATCGATTTCATACAACACCTAAATTTTAATTAGTGATTGATTTTACTCTAGAAGATAACAAATCGATCACTAAGCCGCACCATCGCCCTCATAGGTACACATCACAATTCTTCATCATCAATAGCGCGCTGAACACCGAAACCTCGTCATCTCAGCAAATCGATAACAAGATTGCTCTATTTTTGACTTACAAGCTGACCATGATTGTACATTTTGTCAGCATTTAACCCTATGCATATAGAAACTTTGCACAACATAGACATTCGTAGGCATATCACCCTCCTATAATACGTTGCGTTATAGACAGAGGTTATTGTTATGAAATTAAAAACAGTGTCAGTTTGTGCACTTTTGGTGTTACTTGCAGGTTGTCAGCAGGAAAAGCCGAGCGAAACGACACAATTAACGACCTCGGCAGATGTATGTAATGCACAAGGAAACATGCCAGGTGGGTGGAATGAGTTTAACGCGACCCCTGATGCACAAAAGGCAATGGCCTTTGTTTTAAAGAAAATGGACACAATAGCGTCGTTTAAACAAATACTGAATGTTCACGCGCAAATCGTTAGCGGCGTCAACTATGCTATTGAGTTTGAATTGGATGATGGCTCTGTTTGGAACACGATTGTTTATCGCAACCTCGATGGCGAATATGCGATTACCCAATCGCCAAAAGAAGGCCACTTTTGCGAACAGTAGCAACTTAGTCAGAAAGCCCCTAACAATAGGGGCTTTTTGATCTAACAGTAATCACTGAATTAGACAGCGAAGCGACATTGAGATTTAATCGACACCGTTGAACCAAGTCTTGATGGTTCAACATCAATCCTCTGCGCCATTTGCTCTTTCAGCTCAGAAACGTGAGAAATAACACCGATCATGCGCCCAGTCTGTTGCAAGTCCACTAGCGTTTGAATAGCAAGATCTAAAGACTCTGGGTCTAAACTACCGAAGCCCTCATCAATAAATAAAGTGTCTAAACGGATACCGCCACTATAGGATTGCACAACATCCGACAAACCAAGTGCCAGAGCAAGCGCTGCCATAAATGATTCACCGCCGGAAAGTGTCGCAACATCACGCGTTTTTCCTGTGTAGCCATCTTCAACCATTAAATCTAAGCCGCGACCCGCTGCGCCTTTGAAGCCCTCTGTTTTTCGAGCAAGAATATAGCGCCCTTTACTCATAAGGCTTAAGCGTTGAGAGGCCTGAATCAGCACATCATCCAACAGTACACCAAGAACAAAGCGATGTAGGCTAACCCTGCTGCCTGTTTTACCGCTAGCAACGTCGTACAACGTACCAAAGACTTTGTATTCTTCTTCTAACTTACTATTTTTCTCATGCAACACGGCAATATCTTTACGAACCTTTTCAAGACGTTCAAATATTGAGCGTGTGGTATCAAGTTGATTCCTTACTTCAATATATTGCGCCTGCAGAGTGGTTAACCTGTCGTTAAACGACTCCAAATTAGGCCTTTCAAGATCTTTCAATGCATGATTTAAATCATGTAGTGTTTGCTCAAGCTTGGTTTGTGCCTGTTTGAAACTGTCTATTTCTTGCTGCCAGGCTTGAAGTTCATCATCTCCCACTCGACTACTTAGATAATGGCTTTCATCCTCAAATTTACTCGCCTGTAGTGCCTCATTCCACGCTAATTCTGCTTGGCTAAGTTTTTGCTCTGACTCAGATAACCACTGCTTGTTCGTCGCTAAGTGACTTTCCGCATTTGATTTCTCCAATATCGCTTGCTGCAAAGCGGTTTGCGCCTTTTCTAAGCCTGTGTTCAAACTCAGAATTTGCTCTTTTGTCAGCAAAATTTCACGTTCAAGCAAGTCAGCGGAACTGTATTTTGGGTCAATAGAAGCTTGTAATTGAGCCAATTGTTCTTGGTTCGCTTTAACGGTTGATTCATTTGCCGCCATTTTATTCTGCAGCTCATAAATTTTATTTTCACCCACGACGCAGCGTTGATTAAGCTGTTCAACGTTCCTTTCTAGTTTTTCAATATCAATAGCTTGTAGACGTAGGAGTTGAGCATTAAGCGCTTGCAAATCATTTTGAACCGTCGAGATCTCAGATGTAGCATACTCACCCAACTCCTCTTTCAACTGGTTACACTGATTCTGATACTGACTAATGACAACGTTATGTTGTTCTAGCTGATTGCTTAGTTGGTTCAACAAGGTTTGAGCTTCTCGCTCTTTCGCTCTAGCCGCCTGAACTTGCTCTTTTGTAACGGCTTCTTCAACAAACGTTGCGGGGTTAGGATGCGTTTCGCTACCACACACCGGGCATGCTTCACCTGCTTTTAGTCGCTGCGCTAATACTGCTGCTTGAGCGTTGTGCCACTTAAGCTCTATCGTATCAGCGTCTTGTTGACACTGCATATAGCGCTGACTGGCTTCGTTTAGTGACTGCTGCTTACCTACAGTTAGCGCATTGAGTTTAGAGAGCTCTAAAGTAAGATCATGCAGCTTTTTTAGATCCTGTAGCAGCCGTTGTTTTTGTTTTATTTCCGCATCGATGCTGCCAATAAGCGCAACATCAACTCGTGCTTTCTCTAGCTCCTTCTGTCCCTGCTGGGCCTGTAACGTTAACTTATCTTTTAGTTCTATGTACTGTTTTAACGTTGCTTCAAATTGTTGTTTTTGTTGATAACCCGCCGTTATTTTACTTTCCAAATTGTCTTTCTCGACCAACTTGTTTTTCATACTTTCAAGCTGATACTGCAGTTGCGTTAACTGCGGGACCTTTGCCGCGGCCTCTTTTGCACTTTGCTGCAAGTTTTCTTGTTCTCTCGCAACGACATGAGCTTTTTCGAGACTCTCTTTCAAAGCTACGATTTTTTGCCTAAGCTCTTGCGTTTGAGCTTTTGCATTTTGTAATGAGACGTAGGGCAACTCTATCTTATTGGCATTTTTAGCGTTTTCTAATTGCTGTTGACGAGCTTTTATCGAATCTGAGTGTTCTAGATGCAGCTTGAGTGCGCTTTCTGCTTGCTCTCGTTTCGAAAACTCTCCATTCAAGGTTTCCGCTTTTTGCAATTCAGATTTAGCAGTATTGAGCTTATCTAACGCTGCTTGCTCATTCTGTTTATCAGACTCTAATTGCTTAGTTACTTGTTCCAGTTGTTGTAATAGTTCTTGTTCAGAACTCGCTTCTGCAACTTGTAAAGCACCTCGAATTTGATTATCAAATTCGCCTTTCGCTTTACTAATTGCACTCGCTTTATCTTTGAGCGCGTACTCAATTTTTTTATATATGTCAGTTTGAAAGAGTTGGCCAAAAATTTCTTCACGCTCTTTAGAGCTAGCAAGCAACAGTTCTCGGAATTTTCCTTGAGGCAACACCATAACTTGACGAAATTGAGTTTCATTCAAGCCAATAATATTGCTAACTTCAGTTTTAACCTGAGTCGTCTTGCTGGTGATAAGCGTTTCAGTCTCACCGAGTTCATAAAGAGCAGCAGTGTGCTTTTTAATCGTCATCCCTTCACCACGGGCCTTGGGCGCTTTCTGCTCAGGGGATCGAACAACTCGGTATTGTTTGCCGTGTAACGAAAATTCGAGAACTACTTCGGTTGGTAAATCTTGCGCGGATAAGTCACACCGCATCTGAATACCTTGTCGCTCATTACCTGTGGTTTCACCATAAAGGGCGAAGCAAATGGCATCTAAGATCGACGTTTTACCGGAACCTGTAGGACCATTAATCAAAAATAGAGGGTTACTGCCAAGCTTCTCAAAATCAATGATTTCAGTTTTTGCAAACGGACCAAAGGCTTGCATGATTAGTTTAATTGGTTTCATCTTTGGTCCCTATTGCTGTGATAATTGCTTAATAATGTCAGTAACAGCTTGCTCTTGCTCTTTAGACAACTGGCTATCTTGCGCCTCAATAAAAAAATCTCGGAACATATCAATTTCGCTTCGCGCCAACTTTGCTTGCGCCATTTCCTGCTCTACCCCAATTAACATGCCAGGTTTCTCAAGGTGTAAAACGTTTGGATACACTGAACGAAGTTTTTCCATTGGGTTTAAAATCGCATGTTTATCCATCAAACGAACTAACAAATAATCTTCATTCTTAGGGTCTGTTTTTCCTTGCTCAATAACTTTATCCAGCTCGCCCTCTACAATACGCATTTCATGAGGAGCCGTAAGATCAATATGCTTTGCAGAAACGAATCCTTTCTTGTTCAGTTCAACTAACGTGAAACCTTTTCTCTGGTTCTGTTCACCAAAGCTATACTTCATGGGAGAGCCAGAGTAACGGATATGCTCTGCGCCTTTCTTTTGAGGCTGATGCAAATGACCAAGTGCGACGTAGTCAAAATCTAAGAAGTGTTCATGACTCACGCGATCAGAACCACCAATAGATAATGGTCGTTCAGAGTCTGACTCGATGGCCCCATCAACAAAACAGTGACTCACGAGTACGCGCTTTTGCTTAGAGATAAAGCGCTCTTTAATTTGCTCAACAAGCAATTGATGAGCCTCATCATGAGTGGATACCGAGGCTTTGTAGGCAAACCTGACCTGTTCAGGGTCGTTATAAGGCATACCATAAAACGCGACCTCATCCCCAGAATCCGTTTTTATGATGATGGGAGTGAGCATATCTTCAAAGTTGCTAACAATATGAAGACCTGCATTTTTCATTTGCTCTGAGCCGAAACCTAACCTTTCTGCACCATCATGGTTGCCAGATATCAATATCATTGGTGTTTCTAACTCGGTACAAATGCGTTTCACGACTCGATTTAACAGTTCTATTGCAACCGTTGGTGGCACCGAACGGTCATAGATATCTCCCGCCACTACAACTGCATCGACGGGGTTGCGTTCAATATAGTTAATCAGTTGTTCGAGTACTGCTTGTTGATCTTCGAGTAGTGATACGTTGTGGAATTGTCGACCAAGATGCCAATCTGAGGTGTGGATAAACTTCATTCGAATTCACTTTCCGCCAATTCTATGAGTAGGCTTGCTTCTGTCAGAGTCCATGTACCGTTTATAAAAGGGAATGCGTCACGGGTGGGATCTCGAACAAGCCAAAACTCAAGTTATTTTATATCGGTAAGGATATCTTGAGTCGAACAGCTTTTCATGTGGTTTGTGTTCTATGGCTGGCTATTTAATCAGAAAGCGAGAATAACACTGTAAAAACGCGGTGAGCAAAGCTATTTTGACAAGCAAGCTGCGCCTAGTCATTGTCCAAACATCATTAAAGGGCCAGTTTCGAGTCAATCCCCCATAACATTTGCATCACTAAAACCTCAGCTACTAGAAGGAAAAGCAATAGCCAGACCTATTCACTACGCCAATTGTATATTACTCCTACCGCATAGCCATCTGGCTCGATGTCGGCTTGCAACACGTGAAAGTCTGGGCAGGGGCTGCTTCTTTGAAGCTCATCAATCACTAACGCTTTTAAAACGCCGCCACATGCACCCAATCCGCCAAGTTTGATATCAACAAATTGATACTGAGTTTGATCGGTCACCCACGGAGACAAGAATTGCATTGAGTTTAACCATTGCGGTTCTTCCTCATTAACGGATAAATACAATTGACTGAGTGGATGTTCACAACTTACTCCTAATTGCTTAAACACTTTGTCCACGGCGATGCGTTGTTGTTTGGCATCTAAATCAATTCGAACAACATCAGGCACAAGACCTGAATGTCGAAAAAAACACTTGGTTAAAATGATAGAGCTTTGAGGTTTGACATGCCCTTCTACATCGCTCGTAACCTCTATAGCCAGTATCCAAGTCGCTTGCGTTTCATTAACTTCACGATTTATCCGATTTAGTGCCATCAAAAATGCAGCTTGGCCATAAGGATAAAAGTAAATTTCAGTATTGACAGTTTGGTCAACGAAAATAGAAAGCTCGCTTATCAATGCTTTAAGCAAACTTTTGTCTACCGAAGATGGTAAAAGAACACAGAGATTCCCCTTGATATCAGCTTGCTCAAGACTCTCGCGCTCAGAGCGCACGAGGCTTAATATATGCTCATCTATTGATTGAGCAAAGTCAGGGGGTCGGATTTCCTCGGACAATCTAAAAGAATCATCAGCTATCTCGCGAACGGTGTGTGAACGGCCATTAAAGGATAGAAGATGCGTTTGAAATGCGAGTGGCATCTAGCCTCCGATTAAAACCGTAGGCATACCAGATAGAATTTTGCCACCATGAGACGTTGAATCGCCGACTCTCGCGGCTGGTTTACCGTTGATTGTTACGCTAGAAGAACCTGCTGAGATACTATCCGGAGGACCGATACAAATAAGCTTGTCGCCTTGTCTTGCCGCAGGTATCCCGCCAATCGTTACGTTTGGTGAACCAACAACGACGGGACCACCGACATGCGGTATCTTTCCTGTTTTTTTAGGGCAAAGATGAAAGCTGCCCAAAATTGCGGCTGGTTTACCCACTTTAAATCACCTTAGTTCAATGAAATTTGCCCAGCTTTAAGAGCAATAGCTGAGCCGTTAATGGATATTTTATTACCTTTGATATTGATTTCTCCAGAGCTAGACATCTGAATAGAAGCACCACCTACTTTGATCTCGACGCTCTTTCCTGCATTAAAAGACAGTACTTCACCCGTTTCATTCGAAAAGTTTTTACCTACTTTCAAGCTCGCGTTCTGACCAACCTCTTGATTAACATCATTGGTCACTTTTTCGGTTTTACTGTTTTCAACGGCGATATCAACACAGTCTTCAACTAGCATTTGGAACAGTTTTTCAGCATGAAGATAAATGTGCTCTTCACCAGGCTTATCATCGAAGCGCAACTCATTAAAATTGGATGTACCTTTTTGTACAGAGCGTGATTTATAACCACTCTGAGAACTTTGCTCTGGTAAAGCGTAAGGAGGGAGTTGACTACCGTTATATAGTGACCCCGTTACGATTGGTTGATCAGGGTCTCCGTTGACAAACTCGACGATGACCTCTTGTCCGACTCTAGGGTGAAACACCGACCCCCATCCGTTACCTGCAATATTTTGCGCAACACGAATCCAACATGAACTATTTACATCGTATTTACCAACACGGTCCCAGTGAAACTGAACTTTGATACGGCCATGTTTGTCTATGTAAATTTCACCATCTTTGTTCCCCGTAACTACTGCGGTTTGCAAACCTTTCATCTGAGGTTTCGGGTAGTTAACTGAAGGACGCAGGATTGTCTTTGAGTCAACACAACTAAACGAGACTTTGACACCTTGCGCACCGGTCCCACCTTGACCAGTCTGGTTATAAACAGCAGCAGACAAAAAAACAGAAGACAGTACATATTCTTTGCCGACTCGAGATTTATCTTCATGCTTTTTAAACTTGAAGCACTTGCCTACACTGAATGTTCTGCACGTAGCCTCGCCACGACACAAATATGCACTTTGCTGTAGTGCTTCTATTGCATGCGTGTTTCTCAGTGCGTATTGATCATTGCTCTCCATTTCACCCATGTATTCAAAATACTCGCTTCCAGGTACTGTAAAAAAATCACTTTCACCCTTTGCAGTATTTTTAGGATTCGAAGAAGGCTTGAGCATGTTATAGCCTGACTTTTGACTCGCTTTAGTAGTCAGAATTTGCGTTTCATGCCAAGAAGAAATGTGGCTAGACTTCGCCGTACCTGTATCAAAATCGACTAAAAACTCAGTACCCGGCTTATAAAAACTGATGTCATCAAAAATATTGAGCGTATGGGCAGACTTAGTATGTGTAAAACAAAATGATAGCCCCTCCTCCGATAACAGACGTCGAACAAATTCAAGATCTGATTCTTCATATTGTACTTTGTATGTGTATTTAGGATAGGACTCGGTTAACTCAAAACTAAAGGCAACACTATGCTCCGATAGTACTTCAGAGATAATTTCCTTTATATCTTTATGCTGAAATATTCTGCAATTTTTTCGATATTCAGCGAAACGTAATTTAGGCTCTATTAATAATTCTATGTTTTTATAATTTTCGCCTTTATGTGTATTAGAAACCCTTTTCCCTTCTAATCTTGCAGCAGAAACATAACCATGCATATAACGAGGATTTGAAGAAACATCCTCATTATTTTCAAGGGTAATGGTAACTTCCTTACCAATAATTTCGTTTAACTCACTTCGTTGATCATTAAAGTAAGCTTTAGCACGCAATGAAAAAAGTTCTGAGATCTCTTCTCTATACTCAAACGAGTTTAGTATGATGGCATCTTTACCGAATGGCGAAGAAATTCGGATGAAATTGTTATCTTGAGTTGCTCTTTTCATTAAATACTTCTTTCAAAAAAATGCGGAGGAATACTCCCCCGCATGAAAATTACATTTGTTGACCTTTAACACCGCTGTAGCCGTATACCAATGGAGCAGAAGTGTTGTTCTTATCGTCAGTAGGAGTCACTGTCATCATCATTTCTGTGTAAGAAATTGTGATAGTTTCAACTGGACGATCGTCTTGGATAGAAACTGAGTAGTTAGAAATCATCGCATCAGTCAGTTCGATCTTCATGATCTCTTCAACCTTCTCACCCTGCTTAGTAATATGGAAAACCGCTGGTTTACCTTTACCAATCGTCGCTTCTTTAAATAAGTCAGGAGAAGAACGGTCTTGAAGTTTAGTGATAGTCAAATCATATAGACGAGTAGCGCTCGCTTCACGGTCCATCGCTGTACCAGTGTATGATGAGATCTCACGACCTACACTCCAATCTACAGATAGTAGTGTAATCAAATCTTTGTATTGCTCGGCTGTTGCCTCACCCTTAATATCTGCGTATTTAAGATACGTATTAGACTGCATGCTAATCTCCTATAGCATTATTAATTGACATATATCGTAATAATTTAATTATCTGACGTTTGGTGATAATTAGTGATTAATGTATCAAAAACTTCATTTTAAATACGCCCTGTTATATCTTTAAATAAGATTTAATTTAAGCGTTTTTTATAAAAAATAATAGTTAATATGAACCAACTCCCAATTATTATTGAGAGTGTAAAGGATGTTAAACTATTGAGACATCAAGTCCACTAGTTGTACCTTTAACAATAATTTCATCAAACGTCTTATCATTAAGAATTGCATGCAATATTTCATGAGAAATCTTCGGAAGCAATGTATTTTCTATGGTTGTTTGTACCACACGCGCACCACTCCCAGACTCATTGCTATTGTCTACAATATCATTAATTAGTTCCTCATCAAAAAACAGGTCAGCGTTATAGTGCTTACGAATACGAGTCGTAATTTTATCTAACTTTAATTTTGTTATTTCTATCAATACTTTTCTTGATAGAGGCAAATAAGGTAATACATTCACACGCCCTAAAAATGCTGGTTTAAAGTCAACCAACAAATCATCGCGTAAAGCATCTTTTAGTGCTGACGGCTCAGGCGCTAAATCAGGATCAGAATACAAAGACATCGTCGTTTCGGTCCCTGTGTTCGCGGTCATAATAATAATAGTGTTTTTAAAGTCTATATCTCGACCTTCACCGTCTTTAATTGAGCCTTTATCAAATACCTGATAAAAAATATCTTGAACACCAGGGTGCGCTTTTTCCATTTCATCGAGGAGAATTACACTATAAGGTTTACGTCTAACAGCTTCAGTCAGTACACCTCCTTCTCCATAACCGACATAACCAGGAGGAGAACCTAATAGCAATGAGACTTTATGCTCTTCCTTAAATTCCGACATATTGATAGTCGTGACATTTTCTTCACTACCATACACTTTCTCTGCAATCGCCAAAGCCGATTCGGTTTTACCCACTCCGCTTGGTCCGGTTAGGAGAAATACACCATTTGGTCGTGTCTCATCCGTGAGCTGCGCACTCGCGGTTTTTATCACTTCAGACATGAGCTCTAAAGCGTGATCCTGCCCGACAACTCGCTTACACAAACTTTCTTTCAAACCCAATACTGCTTGGATTTCATCATCCTGAAGTTTACCCAGCGGTATACCGGTCCAATCCGAAATAACTTCTGCGATTAGCGCTTCATTTACATGCGAAAAAACTAAGGGCTGTGAGTTAGCGGAGAGGTTATTTTCAAGCTCTTGTAACTTGTCTCTCGCAGTCTCAGAACCCTCCTGGATTATTTGGGTTCTAAGTGACTTAGCTTCACTTACCCATTCTTTTTCTTTTTCCCAAAGTACTTCTAATTCAATAATGTCATTAGATAGCGCATCAATCTCTTTTCGGACACTTTGCAGCTGTACATCAAGAGATGCTCCTAGCCGATTCTCTTGGCTAAGATGCTCATACTCAGCTTGCTTTGCTTTAAGTTTATTTCTTTTCGCATCTAGGCCTCCCGGTGTAGATGACTGACTTAACGCAACTCGAGAGCAGGCCGTATCCAAAACAGAAACCGCTTTATCTGGCAGTTGACGACCATTAATGTATCGAGCTGAGAGTTGGACCGCTGCATTGAGAGCTTGGTTAGTGATATGAACATCGTGGTGCTGTGCCATTACATCAAGTAAGCCTCGTAACATTTCGATCGCGAGTTCAGGGGCTGGCTCATCAACCTTTACGACTTGAAAACGCCTAGTTAAAGCTGCATCTTTTTCAAAATACTTTTTATACTCTGCCCACGTTGTTGCTGCGATCGTTCTGAGTTCACCTCTCGCTAATGCTGGCTTCAGAATATTCGCCGCATCACCTTGGCCCGCTTGCCCACCACCGCCAATTAGGCCATGAGCTTCATCAATGAACAATATAATAGGCTGTGGAGCGTCGTTTACTTCCTTCACAAGGTTCTTAAACCTGTTTTCAAACTCACCTTTCATGCCTGCGCCGGCTTGCAGTAACGCCAAATCCAGAGACTTAATTGCCACATTTTGCAGAGCGGGAGGTACATCGCCATCAATGATCTTTTGCGCCAAACCTTCAACAACGGCTGTTTTTCCAACACCAGCTTCTCCGGTAAGAATCGGGTTGTTTTGTCGGCGTCTTAATAAAATATCGATCATTAGGCGAATTTCATTATCTCTACCAATCACCGGATCTATTTTACCTTCCCTAGCTTGCTCAGTAAGGTCTGTTGTAAATTGATTCAAGGCGGAACTCGCGTTTGACTGTGCTAAGTCATTCGATCTTGATTGAGGCGCATTACTTTCTTTAAAGTTCAATAAGCGAGATGGTTCTATCTTGTTTAGTTCAGGACTAATCGAACCAGCCATGTTGACTAACGTATCATCAGACAAGTAGGCAAATAAAAGATGGATGCACCCCAACTGTTCTTGATTGAATTCAATGGTTGCAGACAACAAGGCATTTTGCATAACAGTCACCGTATGAGCTGATAGCCCAGGCACCGACTGGCATCCTGTTTTGTATTTTTCTAATGCCTTTTGAATATCGGTTTCAACCTTGATTTTATCGACATCAAATTCGTCAAAAACTTCAGAGTAAATATCGTCAGGATGGCGGATAATCATCATTAACCAGTGAGACATTTCAATACTGTGATGAGTTCGGGAGCTTGCCATCGCAGCTGCCTGTTCAAGTGTTTCCTTAGCCTGAGGAGACAATCTTTCGACCAACGCTGAAAGTGAGAGTGAAGCCATTACATTTCCTTTAAATAGTAATTGTTATAGTTCGATCTTTTGTACGTTCGTGTTTTTTAAGCACAGAACCAATACCTAACTGCCCCTGCTGTTTCGATAAACAAGCTTGTGGTAGCAAACTATGTTTGGTGGTGAGCTGCCACTTCAGTTGTTTATGTTTTCCAATCAACTCATAAGCAGCGTTCTTAATGATTGCTATATTGGGTTGGTTAGGAAGCAATTTACTAACTAGCTGTTTATCTTTTGGCAGAAATTCTATTGTTGTCCCCGCGTTGATATTCCATGCTTTCGAACCCAAAGACGCTCCTAAACCAAGTTGAGCAAACTGCCCTTCAGGCATAGTTCGGGATGCAAGGCGTGTTTGCTCTTCTTTCGTAAGGTGTAACCATTGTCCTTGAAATTCATGAACTTTTACTTGGCATCCAGATAAACATTCAAGAATACTTTTTAGTCCACCTTTACTTCTCACTGGTGAAGCAAACACACCACCATAGTGCCGGGACAGTGAACTCCCTTTCCCAGTTAATGCCGATTTACAGCTTTCTAACGGCGAACGCGCGCCCTGCGCATGCGCACGAGACTGAACAGTCAGCTGACTCAGTTGCCAACATCGATAATAAAGAGATAATAAGCGATGATTGAAAATATCGTAGAAGTCCACCATAGCCGTATCGCCTTCTTTTTGGCGATGTAAAGCTAATTCACTATAGTGCTGGGGAAGCACACCTTGCTCACCCGTTAGGCCTATTAAATTGGTCTCAATCTCTAACTTGCTGTCATCTATATTTTTCAGTTCACAAAGCTGAGCATTTTCAAAACCTAATGATGGATTAACCTTTAAGTTTAGCTTTTCATGCTTCGGTAACGCATCTGTTCCTATTTGCGCCTCTGCTTGCAGAACTTCGTGTTCAATAAGATGAATCGCTTCAAACAATGGATGTTGCTTTAATTCTCGATAAAATTGTTCCGCGCTCATAGCAACACCTTATCGCCAGTTAATGCGGGCCATAGGTGGAAAGACTTTCCTGTGGACTTAAGTCTTATTTCTAACTGCGTAAAAATGTTAATTTCAGCATATTGCGAGAAGTAAACAGATAAAACACTACCTAAGAGAAAGATCTGCTCTTTAGGTAAAATTTGATCAGAAACCGTCAAAATAATTTTTATACCGTGCGCAAATCCAACTTTGCCTTTCTGACTAATTCTTCCTGTAGTAGGCTCAAACTCTAACTTAGTTAAAGCATCGATTACCGCTTTCGTTTCTGCTGTCCCAGAAAATGCATAGAGATTAAGGGTCTGCTTCAAAGTTGCTAAACCATCTTCCTCGGTAAAATGGTTTAAAGTTAAAAGCTTAGTTAACTGCCATCGTGTGCTTTCATCCATTTCTGGCCGAATAGTTTCTGATAAAGAAACTAAACAACGAACAGATTCGAAATTGTCATTTACCTCCGGTAAAGATACTTGCGGCAGCCCACCTCCAAATGGAAGTTTCTGCGCTAAGTTGCGGTTACAGCACTCAGCTTCCACGTACATTAACCAGTTTTCCCGGCTATCCGGGCTGAACAATTGATGTTTTTTATCAACAAAAGAAATGTAAGTTTCTCTACCTGGCTCATCATACCCACCAGCCCAGTTCTTATCCTCACGTCTCATCAACCAATAAATCTCACTAGTGTTCGTATAATGCGTGTGCTCACCAGCGTGATAACATGGCAAATTGTGGTACGTTTTGTTCCAGTTTCTCAACGTTACGTCAGAAATTGAGACAACCTCATTACTTTCAGCTTCTTGGTATTGTGGAGACAAGTGGTAATCGTATTCAGTTGGTAGAATACGCTTAGGCTCCATAATACTTTTAAATAAGTTGATCACAGGCACACAGCCTACCATTAAGCTTTCTTCGTCCACTTGCTTTGGAAGCCAGTCATCGTTGGTATCAAAGTAAAAATACAGTTCGACTTGCTCTCTAAGATCTAGCTCTGATAATCCAAGTTCGGTGATATCAAAGAACATAAACTTCTCAGGAAAGTGTAAATACTCAACAAGTAATCTTGCTCCTGAAAAGCTTCTTTTACTGTATGGCACAACTTTCTCATCTTCTGAAAATCCCACTTCAGAAAGATGTCTTTTGGTTAAAGGACGAACTTCTTTGCCATCCACAACAACAGATAAACCAATTAGGTTTTGAAACAGCATTTGGTAGAGCTTAAAAGTCAATTGAGATTGACCGTTTAAATAGAAGCGCAGCCGTTCTACCCCCATTTCACCAAGAGGAGTCTCTTCATCTTGAGCCGTGAGCTGTACTTTCAAAACTGAATGAGCATTGCTTTCCCATCGTGAGCCAACTGGCTTGAAAGGCGCATTTTTAAAAACGCCAGAGGTCACATCAACAGGATACATTCTGACCGGATAACAAGTTCTAAACTCGCACTCATGATATCCAGGAGCACCGATAACAACTCGCTCGCCTTCTTCTACATCAAAATAAGAGGAAGTGGAGTTAGAACAGCTCATTTTAATGACTGACATTGACGGGATTGGGGCGTGAAAATCCGGATATAACTGTCCCATCAAAGACTCTGTAAACTGAGGGTAACTATTGTCTAAGCTTTGTCTAATCCTTGCTGTTAGGAATGCGCAGCCTTCTAACAATCTTTCTACGTGTGGATCGTCAACCTGTTCCTCACTAATACGAAGTCTCGCGGCAATCTTGGGATACTGCTCACCAAACTCTTGCCCTTTGTGACGCAAATAAGCTAACTCGCGATTATAGTACTTGAGAAACTCTTCACTCATTTTGCTCTACTCAGTTTCATACCTAAATTTACCGGCTCTACTTCAGAATTGAATCGCACTTCATGAATACTGTTATCAATTAAGCAAGTGGCATTTATCTGTAACCTCAATACCCTATCAATAGCGTTTTTCTCGTCCGAAATCTGGACATGAGGGTTCCTTAACCTCGGCTCAAACTCTTTAATTGCATCATGAACGATGTCGCAAAGCTGATTCTGCCCTTCTTGGCTGCTATAGGGCATTGAGGAAAAATCTGGCAGCCCATAATTCAATATTGAATAACGAACCTCTAGAAGATCATCAGGAATGTTTTTCCATCCAATACGACTATTCAGCATCGACTCTAGATCTCTAAGTAAGCTGCTCAACATCTGTTGCTGGCTTGCAGGGAAGTCTTTCTCATCTCGAGTGAGAGGATCACTATCTATCAATTTGTCGAGCAGAGAAACGGTTAACGACATGATATTTCTACGCTATTTGTTTCTGTTCTAATAATGTAGTCAAATCACAGATTGGAAGCGCTGAGTCACCGACTAACCAACATTTTTGACCCAAGCCAACAAAAGATTCTTGCTCACCAATCTGCTTCCAATCCGTTTCTCGACCTAACTTTTGCGCATCGGTCTCTGAGTCGACATACGTCAAAGGCATATGGCCTTCGCCTTCACCAAGTCCATCGATATCAAACTCGACAGGTCGCCAAATACTCTCTAACAAAGAAGTAGGTGCTTTAACTTCTAGCGTATGGATGCTCGATATGGGTACAAGAAAATAGTTACCTGCTGTAGAAAACAGTTCAATGTAACCACCTAAACGATCATCAATATCTCTAGCATCTTCGTAGTTTGTGCCGTTTACGTTAAACCCTTTAATAGTACGATGCTCTTCAATGCGATGTGATAGACGTGACGCTTCTTCGTACTCTTGATTTCCGAGAGCAAGATTAAATCGAACAAGATCTTTAGTTAATTCCTCATCACCTAATACTTTGGCACTAGCCGCACCATTAATAAAATCCTTTCTAGCTTGAGCTGCTTTCACTAAATGTCGCAGCTGACTTGCACCAGGCAGATACTCAGGAAACAATTTAATCGATTGCATGAGCTGAGCGTCCGCACGCTCGAAGTCCCCATCAATGCACAGAAGCTCAATGAAAGAACTTCTCAAGCTCGCATCTTTAGGCGTTGCTTTAATTTCATCAATTAATTGCTCTAGAGCGTGTTGCAATAGGCCTTGGGACAAAGCATTTTTCCATTGAGTCATTGTTATTTCCTTACACCATGTGCTCTGGTGATAATTCGGTAATTAATTTAATGCTAGATACCATTTGATCGAGTTGAAAATGCGGTCGCAAATGGATAACTGAGTAATAATGTCCAGGAGTTTCTCTTTTCTCTCGAACTGTAATTTTTGCTTCATTTAGGGGGTATTTAGCCCGAAGCTCATCAGACGCTTCATCTGATGCGGTAGTGTACTGGTGTAACCAGCGTTGAAAGTCACGCTCTAGGCTTTCCGCGTCTTGATACCCACCAATTTTGTCACGCCCCATAACCTTGAGATAATGTGCGACTCGCGATACACACAATGTGTATTGCAACATCGATGTCAGTTTTGCATTCGTTGAAATATGCTTTTCTGCGTATTGTTTGGGCTTGTAGAGAGATACATTCGAGGTCATCCCTACCATATCGGTCTCAGGTATTGGAGAAATAGAAATAAAACCGCACTCAGACAATTCTTGTTCTTTTCTCTCAGAGATTTTCAAGTTTAACGGACATCTTTCACGGTCATTCTTGCCATTAACACGCATCGTGCTCCTTGTAGGAGCGACGATAATACCCTGACTGTAATCGCCTTGTTTAATCCCTCGCATATGCGTGAACCAACCATGTTCCTGAAATGCTCTAATTGATACGGCAGCAAAACAGTACGCACTACTCCCCCACAGCAAATCTCGGTTGGAGTCGTAGATGTGTTCTTGAAAGTTGAATTTATCATTCCGCGAGCCATCACTTTTGTATGGCTGACGGAACAAGACGTTAGGTGCAGTCAAACCAATAAATTTAGCATCATCGTTGTCTCTCAAACTACGCCACTTTGCATAATCTTCCTGTTCAAATTGGGCTGCTATATCTCTTATCGCAGAGAGTTGAGCGAAACTATCAACACCAAACATCTCTGGCGACGCAGACATGATAAATGGGCTGAATGCTGCAGCTGCAGACTGAGAGATCTTACTCAACACAGACAGATCTCTATCAAAATAATTTTTACTAGGATCACAGCGAAGCTGATAATCTCCAACCACCACACCAAAGGGTTCTCCCCCTGCCGTGCCATATTCATTTTGATAGAGCAACTTAAATAGTGCTGATTGGTCAAACTCGATGGCTTTTAAAGCATCTTTACTGATTTCATTCCATGTCGCCGTTAAAACCTTAACTTTTACAGAATCCGATGAACGAGAATCAACCTGTTCACATAAATACCTAACTCCAACCCACCCCCTTTCGAGCTGTTGAAACTCAGGATGATGTAATATTTCATTGAGTTGAGATTCTAATAGCTCATCAATGCGGTTAATTGTGTTCATCACACTATGACGAAAGCTGTCCAAATCTCTTGAACGTGTACCTTCTAACCAAATTCGCGCTGACGCTACAAGATCAGAAGATTCATTGAATCGAGTCAACCACGGGCTATCAAGTTCAGCGTAGCCTCCGGTACTGAACTCATGTTTTAGCTTGCTAGGGTCGCGAAAGTTAAGTGACACTGCTAATTCCATCTAGAACATAAAGATTGGTCATGGCTGGCCTTTCGACCAGCCAATTCATTTCTTATCCACCTGACTGAGGGATCTTGGCCACAAGTCGCAAAGATGTCGTCAGTTCTTCCATTTGCAACCAAGGTTTCAGCCATGCTACGGCATTGTAAGAACCAGGTGCGCCAGGAATTTCCTTAACCTGAACACGAGCGTCTGCTAGAGGGTATTTCGCTCTGATCTCTTGACCACCGCCTTCAGAAGCATTGACGTAACCTAGGATCCAGCGGTTCAGCCAAGACTCAACGTCTTCTGCTTCCATAAAGCTACCAATTTTATCTCGAGCCATTACTTTCAAATAATGCGCAAAACGAGATGTTGCCATCATATAAGGTAGGCGGGCAGAAATGGCCGCATTGGCCGTTGCTTCAGGGGATTCATGATTCGCTGGTTTTTGACAGGTTTGCGCACCAAAGAACACTGCATAGTTGGTGTTTTTGTAGTGACAAAGCGGTAAGAAACCAAGCTTACCAAGCTCCGCCTCACGTCTGTCGGTAATACCAATCTCTGTTGGGCACTTCATATCAGGGTCGCCATCATCACTCATGAAGAAATGCGTTGGCAAGTTATCCACTCGACCGCCGCCTTCTGCACCACGGATGGCAGTACAAAATCCATATTTTGAAAATGCGTCGGTTAACTTAACACCAAGAACATACGAAGAGTTCATCCAACAGTAGTCGTTATGTTCAGCGTTAACAGCAATACCTGAAACAGGATCTACTTCGAACTCTTCAAACCCAAACTCTTCGACTGGAGCGGTAGCTTGTCCGTATGGCAAACGAGCAAGGACTTTTGGCATCGTCAGACTAACGAAGCGCGAATCGGCACTCTCGCGGAACGAACGCCATTGGGCGTATTCTAGTGATTCAAATACCTTATCTAGGTCGCGTGGTTTTGACAGCTCAGTCCACTCATCAAAGCCGAATAGTGCTGGTGAAGCCGCGGACAAGAATGGAGAGAAACCAGAAGCCGCTACATTTGACATTAGGCGTAACGACTCAATATCTTCTGGGTGGTTGGTAAACTCATAGTCTCCAATCAATGCACCATACGGTTCACCACCAGCACTACCAAACTCAGACTCGTAAACCTTTTTAAAGATCTGGCTTTGATCAAACTCAACAGCTTTGCTCAAGTCTTTATGTAGCTCTTTCTTGGTCATACTCATCATGCGAACTTTCAGAGTAGAGCTGGTCTCTGAATTCATCACTAGATAATTTAAGCCGCGCCAAGAACCTTCGAGTTTCTGTAATTCTGGGTGATGCATTACTTCAGACAACTGATCAGAAATCTGCCTATCGAGCAAATTAATCGCTTCACGAAAAGTTACTGTTAGGTTTTTGTTCCAAGTAACTGTCCCTTTCATTGCTTCTTCAGCGAGCGTTTTAATCAGCTCCTCAGCACGAGAAGCTTCGGTCTGCTTAGTCGCACCAATAGCTTGATCTAAGAATGAAGTTGTCTGTTCATTAACTGTTGGATCTAACTGTTTTTCAGCTTCAGTCGTCATTATTCCGCTCCTTCAGTACTGTCTGACTTCGCTTTCTTGTCAAGATCTAACTCGCCTGCAAGTCTTGCCAGATTGTCCGTATTGTTCAAAACATCCTCTAGGATATTTTCAAGCTCTTCTGAGCGGTCAACTTTTGTCATCAAATCACGCAGTTTATTACGCGTTTCCATCAATTGGCGTAGTGGATCAACTTGATTTACGATCGCAGCAGGCTCAAAGTCTTGCATTGATTTAAAGTTTAAATCGACCTCAAACTGTGAATCGTCATTCGCAAGCTTATTCGCAACTTTAAACTTCACCGATGGATTCATTTTTTTGAGTACATCGTCAAAGTTATCTCGATCGATCTGAATAAAACGGCGGTCTTTTAATGGCTTCAACGCTTCTGTGTTTTGACCAGCGAAATCACCCATTACACCTACAACAAAAGGCAGTTCTTTCTTAAGAGTTGTACCTTCAGTTTCAACATCATAGGTAATGTGGACACGAGGCTTCCGTACTCGTGATAGTTTCGAGTGGATACTCGTCATACCATTCTCCCTTTATTAATTTTCATTTTGTTCTGCTATGCCAACCAAACGGAAGTAGCTTTTCTTTGCATCCCCGTCGGAGATAAGTTCCGCCAGTAACTCCGGCAGAGGCATCCCACACCAACGAATGATCTGTTCGATGGAGTAAGAAACTGGTGAGTGAGGTTCACTCTCTAGGAAGAAATCAGCTACTTGCTGCAATTGTCTAATTGCCTGCTCTCGTGATTTCATGTTTGTCGCTAATAATGCATCACAACTTTGTGAACTTAACGGTTGTTCAGAAGAAGATTCATCAAGATCCTCTAGCTCTTCAATCACTGCTTGTGGTTGATTAAAACGATCTCCAAGAAGGTGCTTTAATGCCGAGTGTATTGATTCAAGTCTTTTTGATATATAAGAACTAGGAGTCACATCACCGACCGCTTCATCTAATCGCTGACTGAATTCATTAAATGATTCCTTAGCGAACTCCAAATCCGTGATTAATTCTCGATAAAACGTATCAGAAGTCGACTTAACCGTAGTTGTAATTTCAGATAGCTCAACAGCCCCAAGCTCGACTCGATTTCGGCGCTTATCTTCGTCTAAGCGCTCAAGCTCTATAGCTTGCTGATATTCCCAATAGGCATAAGCTTGCTCCACGCCTAAGTCAGTCAATGGTATACAAGCAATTGGAAAAATAAGTGTTCCTTCACTATCGATACCATTGAGGCCAATAATCGCCGATATTCTTGTCTCAATACCATCTTCATCAGGCATTGGGTACAGATCATCCCAAAAGTTCTCAATTAAACTGGTTGCGAGTTTGTAGCCAACGCCCATACCACGAAAACCATACAATCGAGTTAGGGCTTCTATAAGCCAGGCAACAAATTCCAAATCTTTAGACTGATTCGTGAGTATTTCTGGGACATCTTCAATAAATACTCGCCATAAATTACTGTGGGTATAGATACTTTCTTCTTCTATAAGAGCATTACGTTCAGCGTTGCGGGCGGCCATACGCTGATCTTTCAACCGATAGTAAGCAGACTGTGGTGATACATCCTCTCTAGGATCAACACCTGTAGGATTTTCTTGAGATATAGGGGCCAACGCTTGTTCATACCAATCAAACATTTCATTACTCATAAGCTCTCCCTCTTAGAAAGACAGGTATTGTCGCGTCTTCTCTAGTTACTGTTTCACACTCCGTTTGCGCTTGGCGAACTTTGATCAAAGCACAAGTTACGTTATCACTTGCGCCCCGAACCAAAGCCGAATGCATGAGCGCTAATCCAGCTTGGTTGACTGAGTCTGCATACAATGTCCGATGAATTTCCTCACTCGTAAGTTCCTTAGAGAGTCCATCGCTACAGAGTAGAAACTGATCGCCGTCAGCCAACTGCCCTGAAACTTGATCAATAGTGACACTTTCGTCGACCCCAACAGCTCTGGTAATAACATTTGCAAGAGGGTGAGATTCGGCATCTTCAAATGCCAATAAGCCCTGATCCACTAAGTCCATGACTTGACTATGATCACGTGTTTTTTGGACAAAATTACCACTTCTAAGCTGGTAAATTCGGCTATCACCCACCCAAAGACAGTGGTAATACCCATCCTGAATAAACAACAAAACAAGTGTTGTTCCCATCGTTTTACCGTCTAAGTGATTTTGTGCGTATTGGTAAATTTCTAAGTTCGCTTCTTGAACCACTCTTCGGATATCATCGATACTAGTATTGGAGACATCCTGCATGTGGCGCGCGACTCTATCCACTAGCATCTGGCTTGCTATATCGCCAGCACTGTGTCCACCCATTCCATCGGCAACCACCCAAATATGCTGTTCTGTCATATCCAACAGAGCATCCTCGTTATAAGGGCGTACTTTTCCTGCGTGCGATTTAGCAAAGGTAAAATAGTTCCAATTCATTCTTCTATCCTACCAATTCCACTTTTTCCAGCCGCCATCAAGCATGGCTGAAAACTGACCAATTGAAGGAAATCCACTAGTAATGAACATGCATGGTTCAACCTTCGTTGAACCTTCAGTCCACCAAAAACATGGTTTACTCAATTTTTCTTTAATGAGGTAATTCAAAAGCGTATTTTGATCAGTATTGCCGTGATCATGAAAAACTGTAGATATTTGGCTTTGATAAAGAAACTCTAGAGGCCTCACTTCACTTGTTACATTCGCAACGAGGTCATTTTTTTCTTGAGTACTCTTATGCCAAACATCAAAGACAAAGTCGTCCTCAAGTACTGAAAGAGCAAGAGCGGCACTGTCCTCTGTCCAAGCTCTGTCACCCCAATATTGCGCAGCTTCACCTTTTACGGCACGAGCTATAGTAAAGAAAAAGTATCTACCGCATGCATCAACACTAGGAATCATGCTACCAATGTAGGTTGAGTCTTCTAAATAGCTAATATCCAAAGCAAAGTGCCACACAGGAGCCGTTAAAAAGTGCTCATTCCAGCTTTCACCCAGTTGTTCCCTGCTGACTGCAATAACCGCCTGTTGCCAATCATGCCAACGCTCCGAGAAATCTTGTGATAAACCATCTTTCACAAAGTCCCCTTTTGCAGGCATTTTGCCGATATATCCCCAGCCTGATGTTATAAGGTTCGTGGACATCTGAACCTCTCCATTTCATTTGACCAAAACGGATTAATGGCACTAGAAGGAATAAGCTCTAGTTGCACCTTGTTTCCCTTTAAATCAATCATAACTATATTGTCTTTACGCGATTCTGGCCTTGCTTTAAGTGATTGATCCAAAAGCTTGAATATGCCCCACTCACCTTCATAGGTATGCGCAATTTCGCGTTTAGATTCAGGTGGTGTGAACACAATTCGAGTCTGATCTTGACCGGCAGGCCAACTCAACGATTTAGCTCTTGCTGGTCCATGCTTATAAACCAAATCTTGTCCACCCAACTCTAAGACAAATCGAGTAATGTGCTGGTCTAGATAAACAGGCTTCATCCCAAACTCTACGCGTAATGAATTATCAGATTCAAAGAAAGACTGCCTGATACGTTGCGCTCTTTGAAAGACCATTAGTGTTTCTGGACGAACTCCAATTTCCTTTTCTAATCGCCAACGACTTTTCGAAGTATCCACAAACGGTTCGAGGTATTCTTGGAAGAATGCGTCAAGAGTACCTCCATAACCAAAGAATCGCTTAAAGTCTTTCAATCTAACTTCTCTGCTCGCGTTGGGCTCGAATGGGTATCTGCCAGCAATAGTCCGCTGATAAGGGCGGACCACCTGTGTTACCCAAAGTTGATTTAGATGATCCTTCGAACCGCTCTCCGCAAACTTAACCGACTCTTGAGAAAGCTCACCTAGCCATTGATTAAATGGTCTCGGCAAAAGTTCTTTAGCACGAGCAAAGGAAGCTGCGACATCTTGTGTAACGGTTCCATCTAAAATACTTTTGTAGGCAATTTTCTGATTGTTACCAGAGCTTGATAAGTCACTTAAATACGAACGCAAGTTAACCATTGCTTGTTGAATATCATCAAAGTCTTGCTCACCAAGGCGTAAGATCTCTGAAAAATGCGATTCGACTTCTTTACCTGGCAGAGCAACATTGAAACCGTTTTCTTCAGGTAAATACATGTCTAGTCTATCTGCCGTATTTGAAAACTTAACTTTGGCAACTTTACCAGCAACTTCAGAAGCGGCTTTTTGATTTTCTGACAATGATACTTTTGATAGAGCAACCTCTTTTTGGATTGCTCTCAACAAAGATTCGATTGGTCTTTCAACTCCAGATAAAACCCTCGCTTGCTCTGTCGCAAGTTCTAGGCTCGGAGCCTGCTTCAATTGAATATCTTCGATCAACGTTTTCCATTCATTAACATAATCTTGATAGTATCGTGACTGAACGCCTTGGATGGCACTATCTTGATCAATTTCATGAGCCTTAAGATCGTCACCATAAACCCAGTTCTCTTCCATTAGGCTTTTTACTGTACGGTTGATCTGAATCTGAAAAATGCTATGAAAACCATTGTACGTGTAGAAACCCGAAATGCCTTGTGATAGCGGTTTTCCACTAGCTCGCTCGAACTGCTCAAGCCCTTTAGGTCCCAATACATCAGTCAAGCGAAATGAAGGTACATGACTCTTAGAAAATTGTATTTTCATTCGCTGATAAGCACGTTCAGGTAGAGACATTTGAGTCAACACTTCTCGAGCACTCGTCACAGCAGCAGTGTTGTAAGTAAAGCCTTGTCCATCGTTGCCTAATAAATATTGAGTGTGCTGTAGCAAGCGTCTTCTTAAGTCTGCGTTTAGCTCACCCGGATATTGACGTTCGAAATAAAAGTTAAACCAAGCCAACACTTCATCTTGTTGATATTTGTCTGGATTGAATAACATCAAATACGTTTTTAACGTTTCGTACAAATACTCACGATGCTGTTGATTGCTCTCCATTTCTGACACCAGGCTATCAAGAAGCAAAGGGGCGAAATATTGGGTCAAAGCATCAGAATATGCATTGTTTGCCGCCTGAGATACTTTGTCTCCTTGATAGAGACCAAACCTCTTTACAGAGTCGGCATCACCGTAGTTGCTTTGCTTTCCGAGAGGAAGCGTCATCAACCTATCTAATGTTTCTACAGCTGAAACAATATCCGCTTCAAAATCTAAACTTTGAGCGCCAATCAGTGCATCAATATGGCTAGCTTGTTCATTGGTATCGACAATTAACTGTGAGTTCCACTTATAACTCATAAACCAAAGCGCAGAAGCTCCTAGCAGTAGCGTTGTACATCCAATGTAAACACCTCGACGCATCCAACCTGACTGCTTTTGATAGTGACGATTAACTGTTCCTAACAGTTGCTCTTTGAAAATAACCTTGTCAAAAAGATTCTTTACGAAATAACTATGAGAACCAGTCTGACTCTTTGCTAGAGCTAAACGATTTAACCCAAGTCCATTGGTTGATTCATTCATCAGCTTATCGACTGGTAAGCCTTCTTGAACCGAACTCAACATAAACACACCACGAATCAAGGCAGGCTCTTCAAAACTGTTTTGTGCAAAAATTTCAGCTAAAAACTCGTCAAGATTAGCTTGTAGCACTCTTAATTGCTTTGGAAATTCAAAGATAAGCGCGCGTTTATCTAAATCGTCCTCAGTTTCAAGTATTCTAAGCATACGGGCATCAAGGCGCTCCAACATGCCATGAAACTCTTTGTTGAATAGAGAAATAACGCCTCTTTCATCATCCACTTCACGAGGGAACATGAAACCAAATAAATCATCTCGTTCTTCCTTACTTAAATCGGCAAAGAATTCATTGAAACCGGCAACTAAATCCATTTTGGTGAGCAATACGTAAATCGGAAACTGCATGCCTAACTGGTTTTTCAGTTCTTGAAGTCTCGACTTAATTGCTCGAGCATGAAGACTTCGCTCGGTTCGAGTCTGAGACATCACGCTGGCTAAGCTTATCGTAACAATCGCACCATTAATTGGTCTTTGCGTTCTATACTTTTTCAACAATCCTAAGAAACCATGCCACGCTTTAGAGTCGACCTTTTCTTGACTGTCTTGTGTCGTATACCGGCCAGCCGTATCTATAAGAACTGCTTTATTTGCAAACCACCAATCACAGTGACGAGTGCCACCTACACCGGCAATAGAGTCAGAGCCAAGGCTGTCTCCTAATGGAAACTCTAACCCCGACTGCTTTAATACGGTTGTTTTCCCCGTTCCAGGAGGGCCAATCAATACATACCACGGTAAGTCATACAAGCTTCTCTTGCCTTTGTGTGTTTTCGTCACTACTTTGACAGCTTGCTCAATACGCTCGCGCATTAAGTCAATTTCACTTGCCGCTTCTTTATCTGATTGGCTATCAACCTCAAGCAACGTTTGAATACTTTCGTCTTCTTTCACCTTTTGCTTATGCTGCTTGGTAACGTTAAATATCGCCCAAAGCAACACCAACACTAGAATAGTGACTAGCCGTTGAAAGTCACTCTTTAGGGGCTCATATCCCGCTATCGTAATAAGTGGACCAACAACCCAAATGAAAATAGAACAAGCAGCGACACCGATAAGACCGAGAAACCATCTTTGAGTAAATATTCTGCCAATTTCTTTAATACGCATCTCTATCTACCTATTATTAATTCGCGACAAGAAGGTCGATTTCAATCCGGCGGTTAATAGCTCGGTTTTCATCACTACTGTTTTCAACTAATGGTCTTGCATCCCCCAATCCCTCGGGTATCACTCGCCCTTCTAATGCACTATTCGAGATCAGTTGTTCAGACATAGCAGTGGCTCGAGCTAATGATAGGTGCCAGTTCGAGGGATATTTACTCGTGAAAATAGGCCTATCGTCGGTGTGACCAGTAACAATGATCTTGCCTTGGGTCGACTCCAATGTTCTCGCAAGCTTAGAAATAACGGGTTGGATGTAAGCGACAACATCAGCACTACCTGATTCAAATAGATCTTGAGACTTTAACGAAATTCTTACCCTGTCTTGCAGCGGCTCAACATTGATTAGCCCCTTACCGATCTCAGTTGCTAGATACATTGAAATCTTTTCTGCAATTGGCGCTGATTTTGATTCTGACGTTGCATCTTGGTTAAGTTGTTGCGGTTGAATCAAATTGACTAATTGAGAAAAGGTGCGATTGGATGCCTTATTTAGCTCATAGCTAAAATACATATATATGCAGACCAATAATGCCGCCGTTACAGAACATACAACCCAAAGAGGGGCTCTATCAGAAGCTTTTGAGCCATTCAAAATGTGTTGGTCGATACTATTACTTAGCTCCTGAGGGACTCCTCTCCCATAAGACTTAAGAGTAGCAATAACCTGTCTTCTCAATTTCCGGTGCGATTCCAGTCCATTTTTTTCTAAACGGTATTGACCCAGAAACCCGAGAGATAAGCACACATACATTAGTTCAAGCAAATCTAAGTTCGCATCTGGTTTCGCCATGCACTTATCAAGATGCTTAAAGAACGCTTCCCCACCTTGACTGCTAGCATAGAAGGAGCTAAGTAATGAATCGTGACTCCAGAATGAATGCCCACCCCAATTGGTGTTAAGGACAACTTCATCTAGTGAACAGCATAAACAATAACGAGCTGTATCAATGGTATCCAAATCAACGTCATGCTGACGTAATCGGTTCTCATAATCTCTAAGCTTTTGTGCCAATGTCTCTTTTAGAAACAACGGATCGGAATGAGTCGCTGTCGACCGAATTTGACCGATAATAGATAACAGGCCATTCGCCTCTGCTAGTAGAGAGTTATTCCCATAAGCGACCACTGAATCATTGTTCACCAATTCAGGGCTTTTTGAGATAACTACGGTATTATCCAGTGACTTTTCTGATTGTGGTTTCGATGCGGGTGCTCTTCCACCCGGTGTTGGTTTTACGATCGTTTGTTCCATACTGAGCGCGCCTATTGATTAATACTCCAAAGCTCAAGTTCAGCATTCGGAAAATGCCCTGATAGGTGAAGCGCAATACCGCCACTATCTTTTAGCCTCATCCAAAATGGCCCTTTCTTGACAACTTCGAAATAGACATAGCCCGTTTGGTAAGGAATCTGTCTCGGGACGACACTCAACGGCACTACGTTTATACCGTTGATTTGATTATTAATTAGATCGCGAATCTGTTCTGCCGGGCCAAACTTGAGTTGCGCTGGGACCAGGCGTCTTATTTCATCTGTTGTGGTATCTGCTTTAATTGCTAGCACAAATTGGCATGACTCAAGCAAGCGTTTATCTGGAAGTGGCGTCACTTGAATACCGTACTGGCGAGGCTCCAACGGAAGTTTGGTCGCAGTTTGGTCAAGAACAACACTGAGGTACTGACTGAGTATCTGATTCAACTCGCTATAAA
Source organism: Vibrio sp. 2130-1 (assembly GCF_033339515.1). Lineage (NCBI taxonomy): Bacteria > Pseudomonadati > Pseudomonadota > Gammaproteobacteria > Vibrionales > Vibrionaceae > Vibrio > Vibrio sp. 2130-1. The sequence continues at coordinate 378,923 of NZ_JAWOUT010000004.1, read as the reverse complement.
CACTTGATACATCTAAGTGATCATACGCAAGCAAACTTGGGACTCTTTTAGTTTTATTAGAAAAAGTGGCTAACTCACCAATGTAACCTTTAAGTGTCGTCGCTAATTCCAGTGGATGTAACCTATCTAACTCACTGAAATGCTTTAACTTCGCCTCATATCGGTTCAGCATTTGGAGCATGATGAAATCAACAGCAGATGCCGATGCAGATTTACCCTTAATCAAGCGCTGCGCAATAACGTCAGCACGCATCTTTGTCATCGCGATAACGTTACGTAGATAGGCTGACATAACTTTGTCGCTAAGGAGATTGATAAGCGGAGGAACGTACTCATCGTCTAGTATAACTTCACCTTCAGGAGTTACCTCTTTGATCCTTAAGATAGGTAACTCCACATAACCCGCTAATTTGTCATTACTCGCTTTCAACTCTAGGTTAAGGGCTGCAACTTGGATGGTTTCTTCATCTTGTCCTGTAAGGTTATCTATCACGTCGATATCTTGAAGTACATAACGAGAGACGATCGATTCGCTTACATCCGAAACGTTTTTACCTGTAACACTTGAAAGAGGGAGAGTTATTTTTACTAACGTATTTTCAGTGTTTTTATCAATAAGTAGAGGCGAAACTGAATCGTTGGATATTAACGTATTAACCAACGTCATATCTGGCAAAACAGCTTCAAGATGCTCAAGTTCAATAAGACCATCTTTTAGCGCGTGTTTTTTTACTCGACATTTCCAAACTCCCCAATTGTAAGCCCCACCTAACTGATGTAAGCCCTTGAATTCTTGAGAGGTTGCGCGTTCTTGTTGTTGGAAGTGCTGGGGACGTAAAAACATTCCTTCGCACCAAGCCGTCTTGGAGTATTGCGTCATTTATAATTAGCCAACTAAACGTTATTTAACGACCAAAGACAGATCTTCTAACAATACTTGATATGTGTTGTAACCGGTCTTATCCACTTTAATGACTTGTCGCCAATTTGAGTTTTCAATATCTCGAAACGCTACGACAATGCCTAAATATTCTGTCTTTGGAGACATACTTGCTTGATATGTTTCTTTCTGACCTGGAGTTAATGAAACTTCATATTTATTCACTAAATCAGGTCCTAAGACTTTTTCACTTTCTTCATAAATAGAAAAAAAGTCCTGGCTTTCGAAAATGGTATTTGACGTTAATTCAAATACATACACCACTACAGGAGAAGGCCTGCCGTTTGAATCAGGATTAATGTTATGACTTGCTGCTATTTCTAAATCTGAGTATGGATCAACAACTAGGTTCGCTGCTGAGCACCCAAATAAAGCTATTGAAATTAATAACAAAATATATTGGTAAAACTTTTTCATCACCCTAATTCCTAGCCTTTGTTTTTTAATGCTAATTCATAGTGCTTAGCGAAGTCTTCTAAATAGAACGGAGACTCTTTATTGATAATATCATCGGATAACTTTTCATGAATATCCTCAAACCTCTTCCAACTTTGAGCATATTTTCTAGCTGGAATAACCTTATTAATAACCGTGTCTTTCGCTAAAGCATCTGAGTATATAGAAGTAGGTTCAACAAGTGACATAACACTCGAAACCGTACCTTCAACACCTTTCATTAAGGCTTGCTCATGACTTTCGATGTCATTAAATGCTTCTTTAATGGCTGCATTTGGCTTTAAGAAGCTAGCGGTTTGACGGTTATATAAGTTATGAATCGCATCTTCTAAGTTTGCAGAAAACTTTAAAGGGTTATTTTCTGACTTACGAAATGCGGTATGACTAAGTCGATTTGTTTGTTTAAACACTGCTCTGTTATGCAGTGTTTCCATTAAACCAACTAGCATCAAAGAAAATGACTCCCCCAGTTGTTCGAACCATTCCTCTCGGTTATCGCTGGGAATCATCATTGGATCTATACCCACCCCTCTAACAAAAGCCGCAAGTTCACCCCCATTGGTATCAAAGTTGGGAGTCGATAGGTGTTCTGATTGTCGGTTAACTTTCGGTAAAGTTTCAGATACGGTGCTCTGTTTTTCGGGCTTTGGGATATCAATAAAATCATCGACTAAACCAATATCTAGCTGAAAGTCAGAAGGAACACTTTCGTTTAAGAGTTCACTAGCACTAAGGCCTAGGTCAACAAATTCTGCTTCCGATGGACTTGAGACTACTTCAGGGGGTGCGCTAGAAAGACTTTTACTTGTCTCAAGACTGAATACATCTGTATCTGTTTGAATAGAGACTGAAATTTGATAATCCCCTAAGCTAACCATATCGTCATCGCTTAGTGCTATTTCATTTCCTTGACCCACAGGAGTTACAGCATTATTTACAAAAGTACCATTAGTTGAGAGGTCTTTTATCAAGTATTTGTCACCAAACTTAATCAGTTCTCCGTGGGTTCCGGATACCACTCTTTCAGGATCTGGTAGTGTCCAATCACATTGTTCAGACCTACCAAATGTAACCTTGGCATGTTCATCACTTGATTCAAACACGAACTCACTCTCAATCTCTGGAGTAAATTTGTGAAAACTTGTTATGGTTAAAACCAACTTCATGTAAACCTCGCCAAAGACCTGCTAGATATTATTTTTAATTTTATTATTAACTGCTTTCTTATTAACAGTAAGATTAATAAAAATCTTAATACTGCCATTGAAAATCATGCACGGAATAATGAATCATTTTTTTATCAAAGCAATCACGTATTGTTCAACAATTTTAATTATCCAACCAAGTTCAAATTTTTGACACTTAGACTTTCATCAATAAAAAAACGAATGTTAGTTTGGCCGAGAAATTCTAACATAATGACTTTTCATTGAGCAGAAAGGTATATATTCCCCCATCATTTATACGGAGTTCTTGTGATGGAAGACAGTAATAAAAACAATTCTATAAATAACGAAGAAAGCGGAGATAAAACTAAAATTGTAAAGACTCAAAAACGAGACAATGCAATTAAATCAACCAAAATCACTAATAATGAAACCTCCGTTAAAAATAAAAATGAAACAAATACAAAACTGTCTCAAAAAGAAAACACTCCGTTAGTTAATAAGAAAAAAAACAATAAAGATGACTCATTAAATAATAACAAAGATGTTATTAACGAAAGCTTAATAGGAACGACCGTTAAAAATCGGTATGAAATTGAGTCGGTTATTGGGCATGGTGGGCTTTGCGATGTTTACTTAGCTAAAGATAAGATTCTTGAATCTTCAGGTTCAGAAACACCCTACGTTGCGTTAAAAATATTACAGAAAGAGTTTGCTTCTCAACCAGAGACTGCACGCATGTTAATACGTGAAGCTCAACAAACTCAAAGGTTAAGCCACCCTAATATCATTAGGGTTTTTGATTTTGGTGTTGATGGCGAAATATACTTTTTAGTTATGGAGTATATTAACGGAGAAACATTAGAGAGTTTAATACAGCGTTCTAGGCCCCATGGGCTGAAGTTTAATGCAACTTTATCAATCCTAAATCAGGTACTCGATGCACTCTCATATGCTCACTCTCTTGGTGTAGTGCACGCCGACCTAAAGCCCGCTAATGTGATTTTAACGTCTGAGGGTAACGTTAAGCTGCTTGATTTTGGTGTATCTAAAACTCATCAATTAAAGCAGGATCAATATGCGGCTAAACGTAAATCCGAAAATGTTGAAACGCTTGGTTATACTCCCAACTATGCATCACTCAACCTGTTATCCGGTAAGGAACCGAACTTAAGCGACGATATGTTTGCTCTATTTTGTATTGCTTACGAGTTATTGAGTTGCAAACACCCTTACGCAAGAACTCCAGTTAATGAAGCTCTCAAACAGAAGATCAAGGTCTCTAAACCAACTAACATGCCCGCATCTAAGTGGCCAATATTTTCAAGCGTATTTTCAACTGGCATCATTCCGAACGAGCTGACCCCTGAGCAGTTGAAACGCAAATTGAATATTCGCTATTGGCCTATCGCTAGCGGCGCGGCAGCGAGTATATTATTAGTTAGCGGCATTGTATTTGGTTATCAGCAGCAACAAGAAACCATCGCCACTTTGGAAACCGTTATTAGCAAGCAAAATGATCAAATTGCCGGACAAGAGTGGCAGCTTGATACGCCAGCAGAAAAAAGTTTGGCACTGATTGATAGTGAAAAAAGCTTACATCCAGTCGTTAAGGCTGGCTTATTACGCTTACACAAGACCTATATTCTCAGCGAGTTTGAATCTGAAATTGATCAGGTTTTGAATTCTGATGCCAACAACTACCCGAATTATGATGAAATTGAGTCCATACTTGATAAAGCAAAAACCTACTACCCTGACTCACATAAAATAGAAGTTCTTGCCTTAGATATTCAGTCAAGCAAGCACTCCACGTTACTTTCGATAGCAAGGCAAATCAACAGTCAACTTGAAAAGTCTCGGTACAGTAAAGAAGACGGCAGTAAATCCATCTATGAGCTCAAGGATGAGTTAAATCAGATTCATCAAGGTTATCCTTTCACGCCAAGTTCGTTATCTAGCGATGTTTTCGGTCAGCACCTCACTGAAGCACTCAAAAAGAAAGACGCAGCTGCACTTGTTGCTCTTATTAAGGTTGGGAACACCTTCTTTTCAAACGTAGAAGAGCATCAAGAGAACTTACAGATAAGTAATGCGATGAAAGATGCAGTGCTGGAAATGAAATTATATGAGACAGCGCTAGATTCCAACAACCCTCTACCGTTTCCAGAAGATGCCGCTAGAATCCTGTTCCAAGAAGAGTTTGAAAACTTTTATTCTCGCCTAGAAAAGGCAAGGACGACAACTCATCTCGATAACTTGGTGAAGGATGTGGATCTGTTCTCGAAAAACTTTCCTATTGGTTTTCAGGATGTTAACGATTTAAGATTCAAAACTGCTGATAAATACTTACGCTTCTCCGATATATTGCTTAATAAGCGAAGGACTTCAAGCGCAAGACGCGCTATGAAGAAAGCCAACGAGCTTATGAAGCAAATAGAACAGGACTCTAAGCAAAGCTAGTAATACAAAAGGGACGCGAGTCCCTTTTTTGCCGTAGATTACTTGCCAATATGCAACTAGATTGCTAATTTATACTTGTACTTAATGAGGAGAGTTAGCCTTGACTGAAGGAATAGTCAAAGTTGGCGAACGTCTGGCGTCCGTATGTAACGATAGCCTTAAACTAGGACTGCAAGACACTTACCGACTCGGCGTTTTACTTGGAAACATCCCCTTTGCTACTTGTGTTAAAAACACGCGAGTTGAAGTTTTTTCATCCCTACATTTCGACCATTGCCGTTTGGATATAAGTCAAAATATCTTTAACAATCACTTTCTTTTTGTAAGTTTATCTCAAGCGACAAGCAAACTATTTCTGCTCAAATACTGGTTATGCCATTCATACCTTCGGCTAAGCCTTCATTATCCGAAACATTCCTCTACCTCAACGTTTAATAGGGGTATACATGATTAATTTTGATGTTCTCAATACATACATGGATAACGACGTAGATCTGATCGTCACTGTTTTTTCTACATACCTTGAAGATCACACGAATGATATAGAGCGTATAGATGAGCTATATGCAAGCAAATGTTGGTCAGAACTCTATCTATTAGCTCATAGTTTAAAGGGCATTCTAGAGAGTTTCGGAGAAGACACCGCGGTCATTGCGTTTCAAAGAATAGAAGAAAAAACCAGAAACGATACAGCGCCAGATAGCTCAGATATAGCTATAGTTACTAAAGAGCTAGCTGCAATTAATCAACAAATCTTCACTTACTTGAAGAATATGCAATAAAGAAATTCAAGGCTTAACTGGGGGAAATATGGCAATGAATAATAGCAATTTTAGGGAGTTGATTGAGTCTCTCAAAGACCTAACACCAACTCAAAAAAGGTACTTACTTAGCCGTACAAAGATGGCGCTAGATGATGAAAGTAATATGTTAAACATCAGTGATATTCTAACACCAGAAGAGTTGGAGGCGTTACTATCACCGGCACCAACAACGAATACAAAATAACAATGATATACAACGCAACCGTCAGATTAACGCTAGGGACCAAGTGAAGCAAATCGACTTTGCTTGGTTGTTAGTTTCTCTCCCTATTCCTTTTCACTACAACAAACGTATTGTTTTCGAAACCTTTTTCCAATGTAAACAGGTCAGATAATTGAGCGACTAACATCAGTCCGCGACCAGAGGAGGACCAACTATCGTCATCCATTAAGTTAGGTGCCTCAATCTGTTTATTTTTATGTTGGATGAACGTCTTTTCATTGATCGGCGCTCCGCAATCAGAGACTCTCAGTTCCACGAAACCGGACACTTGGTCATCCCCAACCCTACACTCCACTTCAATTGGCAGGCCTTCTATTTCACTGTAAGAATGAATATAAGCGTTATTCATGAGCTCAACGACACAAAGCTCCAATGATTGAATTGCATTTAAGGGGATTTGATGACCCATCAAAAACCGAACAACGTCTTTGCTCGCACTTCGTGAGTGAGTAAGGGAGCTCCCGTAAGTTCGTTTAAATTCGCTCTTTGACATTCTTTTCCTTAAAATCGAGCCTCTCACCATGCCATTTTACCTGTAAAAGGCTGGCATCATCATCAAACTCATCTTCGTTGTGCCAAGATTGTACTTTTTTAAAGACGTCTCCCACTTGATCTTCAACTGGCAGCGTGCAAACAGCTTTTACACTCGATGCCAATCGTTGTAGTGAAAACATCTCCTCACCCTGTCTCGCTTCAATCAAACCATCCGAATAAAGCCACAATGCATCGCCCTCATCCAGACTAATTTGGTTACCGATATATTCCATCGGCTGCATTGCACCAACGATAAAGTTATCGTCACCTATCTGTTCCATCGTTTTCGTACTCGCTCGCCAAACTAAGATCCTGGGGTGGCCAGCCGTGCAATAGCTAAGTCGCCCTGATTTTGTGTTAAGAATGGCGTAAGCCATAGTAAAGTAAAGTTGACTGTTTCTAGTTTGCTGATAACGCCGATTTAGCCGTTCAATCACAGATGCAGGCTCACTTACGCAATAGCCGTCATCTCTCAACTCCATCGTGATCGAATCAGGCCCCTGACTTTGAGATAGCGTCTGTTGAATAGAAAAAGCCATCAAAGCTGAAGAAACACCATGACCAGAAACATCAAATACATAAAACGCAACATGTTGTTCATCGAGCTCCAAATACCCCAACATATCACCACCAATCTGGGAGCATGGTTTGTAGACATAACTAAACTGTATATTTTGGATAGTTGATTCAGAAGGGAGTAGTTGCTCCATCAGATGACTCGCAGACTGCAGGTCTTGGTGAATTGTTTGATAGGCCGCATCTAGTTCTTTATTTCTCTCAACGAGTTTGTTGTGCAGTTCTAAAGTACGAAACCCCGCACGGATTCTGGCCTGAAGTTCCTCTACAGACGTCTTCTTATCTACGAAATCATCTGCGCCAGCATCAATGCCTTTCACGATCGAACTTTGGTCATTTCTAGAAGACAGTAGAACAAAGAAAATGTAACGCTCGCTAACTTTAGATTTTAATTGGCGACACAATTCAATACCACTAATTCCAGGCATCATTAAATCACTCAGCACAAACTGAATATCAGGGCGGTGGGTTAGCACTTCGAGCGCCGCTCGTCCGTCTTCAACAGCAAGCACTTCATAGCCTTGCTTTTCCAATGCACTGCTGATGTAAAGCAGGACTGTTTTACTATCATCGACCAAAAGAATGGGTTTCATCTTCCTCCTTAATACGGTTGCTTTACTGGCTAACGCAAAACACTAGTCACTGACTGCTCATTTCTAAAACGGCTGTAGTCTTCGGCTAATAATTGGTGTTGATATCGAGTGTAAGACAACGCTTCATTAGAAATTAGTATCTGATGCTCTTTTTCGATTAACTGACTTTGCAGCCTTTCAATCTGTTCATTCTGCTGTGTGTAATTGAGGTACAGTGCGAATAGACCAAAAACCGAAACCATTAACAGGGCTATTAAAATATTATTGATAGTTTTCACTTGAATATTCATGACCTCTCCTTGTCTATTATTAGACTTTCCATGATGAAAGAGAGCGTCTACGGACCAAGAGCTCGAGGCTCTAAAACGCAACGAAGCAAATTGAGGTTGTTTTTCCAATTATAGGCGATAGGAGAAAAAATAAGAAAAATCTGAAAAAATTTGAATATCCTGCTGAGTTAAGAATCGGTAAGGTAGTAGCAGCGAGCTATCATCCACTCGCTGCAATACATTAACTCTGAAATGCAGGTCTAGCTAAAATTTGGTTATACCATCGAGCAATGTTTGGCGACGTCGATAGCACATCAATTTCTAGGCCTTTAATTGCGAAACTGATCAAAATAAAGCCTGTTATATCGACAATAGTAAAATGGTCTACGGCGATAAAATCATTATGTTCAAGACGCTTGTCTAAGACAGGCAGAAATTCGTAGACGCGTTGTTTTGATTCTTCGCCCCATGCTTCAACGCAACGTTCTCTGTCTCCATAAACTCCGGTCATGTTTCGAAACGCCTGAAATGCCGCATTTAGTCCTTGGAACTCCACCACACGATGCCACATTTCCACCTGAGCACGTTCGAGCTGGTTAGCACCAAACAGCGCCAGATCATTTTCAAACGCTTCATCTAGGTAGCGACAAATCGCCACGCTTTCACAGATCGTCGTACCATCATCCAGTTCTAGTAGAGGCACTTTACCGTTCACGCTTTTCGATTTAAACGGTTCAGATAGGTTATCGCCCTCACGAACGTTCAGCGCAATTCGCTCAACCTCGCCACCGATTTCCTTTAGAAAAATGCTAACTCGCTTACAACTTGGAGTCATTGCGGTTTCATAGAGCTTCATTTCACATCCTTTTATCTTTTTCTAACCGATTGGTTAGGATATACTGTAGCCAGTTTATAAACGATCAGTCAAGAACTTCACTATCAAAAATTTTCAAACAGTTGTGGGTCTGTTTGCTGAGCGAGATTTTTGATGCCGTTTGTGAGTTCACATGAATTTGGAGGTTGATACCCAAGAATAGATGGGTATTCATCATATTGGTTCAGTTCGAACGCTAGAGGTTCTCTGTACCATCCCTCCAAAGCAATTTAATTACCCGATAAGCAGACCCAGGCAGGTAATTTATGGCAAGAAAAGCCAACTTCGACCGAGATGAAAAGCTTCTCGTGGCTATGGATGTGTTTTGGCGCAAGGGCTTTGCGAACACGTCTATCTCGGATCTCACCGACGAGTTGAACATCAACCGCTTCAGTCTTTACAACACCTATGGTGACAAGCAACAGCTCTACTACGAAGCGCTCGATACCTACTTGAAAAAGGTCTCGCTACCGTCACTGAATGATTTGGAAAAAGACGACGCGTCCTTACCTGAGTTGGAATCGTTCCTCAAATCCTTTGCTGAACTGCAACGCAAACGCAACTGTGGGTGTTTTATCCAAAATGCGTTGATTGAGCACGCTGGTGAAGACGATGATGTACTGCGTAAAGGGCATTTTTTGTTCGACCATCTTATCGACATCATTGCGGATGCGCTGACCAATGCGCAAAAAGAAACCTTAGTGCCGAAAACGTTGAAACCAGAAGAGCTCGCTCGTTTTGTTCTCAACAACATGCAAGGTATGCGCGTACTTGGCAAAGCCAAACGTTATGCCGACTTGGATACCGCGCTTTCCTGCTTGCTGGTTTTGATTAGGAAGTGACATGTCGATTGAAGTGATAGCAGTACGTCTTACCAAAGGCATGGACTTAAAGCTGAGCCTAGCGAAATTGGTCGAGCAGCATGGTATCAAAGCAGGCTCGATTGCCTCATGCGTTGGCTGTATCTCTGACCTCAACCTTCGTTTGGCAGGTGCAGAGAGTAAGTTAACCAAACAAGAGCCATTTGAAATCGTCTCTGTGATGGGAACACTAACGCCTGAGCATCAGCACGTTCATATCTCGGTGTCTGATCGTGATGGACTAGTTTGGGGTGGGCATTTGCTGGAAGGCACAGTGATTGATACTACCGCAGAATTGATCATCCATTCTTACTCAGAGCTTGAGTTCACTAGAGCGATGGACGACTCGACTGGCTATACCGAACTACAAGTGAATCCTTCCAAATAGTAAAAAGCTCCAGAGCCATACTGTGGTGTCTCTGGAGCTTTATTCGCTTGTCTCTTACGCTAAGAATTTACTCATATCGCGCAAGCTAATTTCGAGGATCATTCTTCGACTAAATAACAAACCTGATTATCGTCGATCGTTACTTGCCACGTTTTTAGGCAGTGCGCATCGTCTTCCAAACACTGCCCACTCTTTAAACTGAAGTGTTGTTTGTATAGCGGTGATGCAACACACATCTCACCATCGATATCACCGACAATCCCTCGACTCATCACATAAGCCTTACCAATTGGGTCCCAATCTTGAACGGCGTAAACACCGCTATCAGGAATGTAGAATAGCGCGACATGCTCGCCTTCAATCAACACCGTGGCACCGATGAACGGCATTAGGTCACCAAGCTGACACAATTTCACTTTGGTTAAAGCTGCCATTTACACCTCCTGTTTCACTGGAATACGCTGACCGCGCACACGTTGGTACGGTAAGACTTTACTGCCCGACGTGCTGTTCAAGAAAGGACGGAAGCGTTGCAATTTTTGAGGATTATCCAACGTACTCTTCCACTCACATTGATAAGTATCTACGACTCGCGCCATTTGTTCATCCAAAGAATCACATAGATTCAGATAGTCATCCAAAATCACTTGTTTAAGGTAATCTAGGCCCCCTTCCATGTTCTCCATCCACACTGACGTGCGCTGCAAGCGATCAGCGGTGCTGACGTAGAACATCAAGACTCGGTCAATCATGGTGATCAACTCTGGTTTGGATAAGTCGGATGCAAACAAATCAGCGTGTCTTGGTCTCATGCCGCCATTACCACACACATATAGATTCCAGCCGTTTTCAGTGGCGATCACCCCAATGTCTTTACTTTGCGCTTCTGCACACTCGCGAGTACATCCCGATACGGCAAACTTAAGCTTATGGGGCGCTCGCAATCCTTTGTAGCGGTTCTCTAACTCAATGGCTAATCCGACCGAGTCATCAACACCATAGCGACACCAAGTAGAACCCACACAAGATTTCACGGTGCGCACCGACTTGCCGTAGGCGTGCCCTGTTTCAAAACCAGCATCGATTAAGGTTTGCCAGATTTCAGGAAGCTGTTCTAACTGCGCACCAAATAAATCCACGCGCTGACCGCCAGTGATCTTGGTGTATAGATCGTATTGCTGAGCAACTTCGCCTAGCACGATAAGTTTGTCTGGTGTGATTTCGCCGCCCGGAACACGAGGCACTATCGAGTAAGAGCCATCTTTTTGCAGGTTAGCCATGAAAGCATCGTTAGAATCTTGCAGAGATTGATGCTGTGGCTCCATGATGTGTTCATTCCACAAAGAAGCAAACACAGATGCCGCTGTCGGCTTACAGATATCACACCCATGCCCTTTGCCATGCAGTGCAATTAAGGTGTCGAAGTCTTTAATCTGTTCTACTTGGCAAATATGGAACATCTCTTGGCGACTTAACTCAAAGTGCTCACAAAGGTGGTTGTTAACCTCTACCCCCATGGCTGCCAGTTGAGTATCCAATACCGACTTGACCATATTGCTACAGCCACCACAGCCAGTACCGGCTTTGGTGTTGGCTTTAAGGTCCGTCAGGTTTGTAGTGCCAGCTTGTATCTCGGCAACTAAGTCGCCTTTTGTGACGTTGTGACAAGAACAGATGATGGCGCTGTCTGGCATCTCTCCATCAAGCATTCCGGTATCAAACAACAGGTTCGCGGCGTGGTCTGGTAGAACCGTTTTGTTCAAATAACACTGTAAGAGCGCATCGTAGTCACTGTTGTCACCAACGAGAATCGCACCAAGCAATTGGGTGCCGCTCGCATCAACCACCAGCTTTTTGTAGATGCCTGCAACCGCATCTTGCAACACCATTTCTTGAGCGCCTTCGGTTTGCATTTGTGCATCGCCGATAGACGCCACATCCACCCCAAGCAGCTTGAGCTTGGTGCTCATGTCTGCGCCTTTAAAACCTTCGCTTGGCATACCAGTCAAGACATCGGCAGTGGTTCTCGCCATGGTGTAACCGGGTGCGACTAAACCAAAGATCTTCTGCTCCCAAAGGGCACATTCGCCAATCGCGTAAATGTTCTCATCGCTGGTTTGGCATTGGTTATTAATCACAATGCCGCCTCGCTCGCCTATTTCTAGCTCAGCCAGCCTTGCCAACTCATCTTGAGGACGAATGCCTGCGGAGAAGACAATCACATCCACTTCGAGAGGATCTTTGTCTTTAAACACCATACGATGCTTAGCCGTTTCACCATCGCAGATTCGTTCCGTACCCGTTGAGGTGTGAACGGTTAGCCCTAGCGCTTCAATCTTCTCTTTTAGCACTAAGCCAGCACCATCATCTAACTGTACAGGCATCAGGCGAGGCGCAAATTCAATGACGTGAGTTTCTAACCCCAATAGTTTGAGTGCGTTTGCCGCTTCTAAACCCAATAAGCCACCGCCAATCACTGCACCTGTTCTTGCACCTTCACATGCCTTTTTGATCTGTGAAAGATCATCAAGCGTGCGGTAGACAAACACATTGTCGCGGTCTTTACCTTCAATTGGCGGCACAAATGGGTAAGAACCGGTCGCGAGCACGAGTTGGTCGTAACCCAGCACATCTTCACCATCAAGAAGAATGCGCTTTTGTTCTCTGTCGATGCCTGTTACTTGGCTGCCAAGTACGAGTTGGATGCCATGTATGTCGTACCATTCTTGGTTACTCAGCATTAAATCATCATGAGACTTACCCGCAAACAAAGAGGACAACTGTACACGGTCATACGCGATAAAACGCTCTGCACCAATCACGGTAATTCGGTGCTCCAAATGCGCGTTTTTCTGCACCAACTGCTCGACAAGGTGTTGCCCGACCATACCGTTACCTACCACAACGATGTGGCTCAATGCGTTCTTTACTGGAATCGTTAAAGGACTGTTCATCGCTGCCTCCTTATGCCGTTTGCGCTGCGGTTTTGGGTTTGTCTTCTTTCGAAGCAGGAATCTCGACTTTGGATTGCTTCTCGTAAAGAAACTTCAGCACCGCTTGTCGACACTTCTGATACTGCGCATCATCCGCCAGTGCTACACGCTCACGAGGGCGCGGTAGATTCACTTCTAACACTTCACCAATGGTTGCTGCTGGTCCGTTAGTCATCATCACGATTTTGTCAGATAGCAGCACGGCTTCATCCACGTCATGGGTAATCATGATGACGGTATTGTTTAGCTCGGCTTGAATCTTCATCAGTGCATCCTGCAAATGCGCACGAGTTAACGCATCCAACGCGCCAAATGGTTCATCCATCAGCAAAACCTTTGGTTGAAGTGCCAGTGCTCTCGCGATGCCGACTCGCTGCTTCATACCACCCGAGATTTCATCCGGTTTTTTGTGCGCGGCATGCTGCATTTGAATCAACTCCAAGTAGTGATTCACTTGTTCCTGAATCCACGCTTTGCCCTTTTTGACTGCAATTTGTTTTACTGCAAGCTCAACGTTTTGATACACGGTGAGCCAAGGCAATAATGAATGGTTTTGGAACACCACTGCGCGGTCAGGTCCCGGTCCAGCTACTTCTCGTCCATCGACGATCACGCCGCCATCTGTTGGCATGTGCAGCCCTGCGACTAAGTTCAATACCGTTGATTTACCACAGCCAGAGTGACCAATTAGGGATACAAACTCGCCTTTATTGATTTGTAAATCGACGTTCTTAAGCGCGATGAACTCGCCATCTGGCGTTGGGAATCGCATCCCTAAACGCGTTAGATCTAATAATGCTTTTTCCATGATCTTTTCCCTTATCTCAACGCTTGTTGTTTATTCCAAGACAGCCACTTTTGAAGTTGCAACATGCCTCTATCGAGCATCAATCCAATAAAGCCGATCGTGATGACGGCGACCATAATACGACCCAATGATGCCGAGCTGCCGTTTTGGAATTCATCCCAAACGAACTTGCCTAACCCTGGGTTCTGAGCGAGCATTTCTGCCGCAATCAACACCATCCAAGCGATACCTAAAGAGAGACGTAAACCGGTGAAGATCATTGGAATGGCAGAAGGTAAAACGATGGTGCGAATGTGCTGCCACCACGAAAGTTGAAGTACTTTGCTCACGTTGACCAAGTCTTTATCAACGCTCGTTACGCCCACGGCGGTATTAATCAGCGTCGGCCATAAGCTACACAGCGCCACTGTGATCAGAGAGTTAATGAACGACTTAGCAAACATCGGGTCATCACTCACATAAGTCGCACTTACAACCATAGTGACGATAGGCAGCCAAGCCAAAGGTGATACGGGCTTGAGCAATTGAATGATTGGGTTGAACGCTTGATACAGCCCTTGATTAAGACCAAGCACGATGCCAAGCGGAATCGCAATAACCGTCGCCAACAGAAAGCCTGCAGTCACAGTCACTAAGCTTGTTATGATTTGGTCGAAGAACGTCGGTTTACCTGTGTAAGGACGAATCTTCACTTCCGCATCCGGATTCTTGACTAACTTCGCAGCATTGCGTTTTTCCTGACGTTCGATAAACGCTTGTTCCTTTTCTCGCTCTTGCCAATGGTCATCGACAAGGTTGCTGAACTGCTGAAAAGTTTGCACAGGCCCCGGTAGCGTACCTAATGAGGTTTGCACTTCTCTCGCTGCTAAGTGCCACATTGCCAAAAATATCAGCAAACCAATGACGGGCAAAAGTACCAACCGACTTCGGTTCACTACCTGCTTAGCAGGAAAAAGGGAAATGACATTACTAGACATACTCACTCCTAAGAAATTTACATCCTTGTTGCCACAAGCGAATCCCCTCGCCTGTGGCGTTTATCGTTATGGTTAAACCTTGTCTTTTCCTTTAAGCCCGATAGAGAACTTCTCTAGATATTTATTTGGCTCGCGACCGTCATAAACGATGTTGTCGATAAAGTGTGTTTGTGGTGCACGGAAACCATCTTCAGCACTAAAATCTGGGAAGTCTTTTTTACTCAACACACCATCTTCAATTAGCGCTTGAGCCGCTTGTTGGTAAATGTCCGGTCGGTAAACCTCTTTTGCGACATCCATGTACCAATCATCGGATTTCTCGCTTGAGATCTGTCCCCAGCGACGCATTTGGGTCAGGTACCAAATCGCATCGCTGTAATACGGATAAGTGGCGTTATGACGGAAGAACACGTTGAAGTCTGGCACGTCTCGTTTGTCGCCTTTCTCGTATTCAAATGTGCCCGTCATCGAGTTAGCAATAACTTCGGCATCGGCTCCAACGTATTCGCTTTTTGATAGCATCTTCACTGCCTCTTGGCGGTTGGCATTGTCGTTTTCATCTAACCAATGTGCCGCTCGAATCAAGGCTTTCACTACGCGAATGTGCGTGTTTGGATACTTCTCAGCCCAAGCTTTAGAAACACCAAATACTTTCTCTGGGTTGTTCTTCCAGATCTCGTAATCGGTCACGACTGGTGTACCAATGCCCTTGAACACAGCTTGTTGGTTCCATGGTTCGCCAACGCAGTAGCCTTTGATTGTGCCCGCTTCCATTGTGGCTGGCATTTGTGGTGGCGGTGTAACACTCAAAAGAACGTCAGCATCCAACTGGCCACTGTTATCGCCTGATTCTGGTGCGTAAAAGCCTGGATGAATCCCGCCTGCCGCTAACCAATATCGCAACTCATAGTTGTGCGTCGATACCGGGAACACCATGCCCATGTTGAACGGTTTGCCTTTATCCAGATAGCTGTCGACCACAGGCTTCAGTGCATCCGCTTTGATTGGGTGAACAGGTTTGCCATCTGGTTGTTTTGGAATGTATTGCTTCATCTGCTCCCAAGTATCATTGGAAACCGTGATTGCGTTGCCGTTCAAATCCATACTGAACGCGGTAATCACTTCTGCTTTTGTGCCGACACCAATCGTCGCGCCCAATGGCTGACCAGCAAGCATGTGCGCGCCAGCCAGCTCACCGTCGATGACTCGGTCTAAAAGCACCTTCCAGTTTGCTTGCGCTTCTAAAGTGACGTACAAACCTTCGTCTTCAAAAAAGCCTTTCTCATAAGCAACCGCCAGCGGTGCCATATCGGTTAACTTAATAAAACCAAACTTCAGGTCTTCAATTTCTGGCTCACCCAACTCTGCCTTTACGCTGACCGTGGTGAATACCGATAACGAAATTGCTGACACTTTCAGCATCGAACTCCATTTCATTGGTTTGCTCCCATAAAAAAAGCGCCACTACTCCGAAGAGCAGTAGCGCCGTTGCTAAGTCTACAATTACCGCCGTTGATAATTGAGATAAGCGATTCAACAATAAACCCATACCTACTAATCCAATTACTGTGCCAACTTATTTTTCACAGTAAATACAATGAATTAGTTTATTCTACCGTTTCTTATTCCCTGCTATTGCTTGCTGATAGTGCAACACGCACCACGTTAGAAAACACACTCTAACCCCAAAGTGGTAAGGCAACTAATCAAGTACCTCCAAAGTCATAATCAAATTCTTGGCAACTTGTGCGAGCGT
This sequence comes from Vibrio sp. 2130-1, assembly GCF_033339515.1. Classification (NCBI taxonomy): domain Bacteria; kingdom Pseudomonadati; phylum Pseudomonadota; class Gammaproteobacteria; order Vibrionales; family Vibrionaceae; genus Vibrio; species Vibrio sp. 2130-1. Next base: position 362,223 of record NZ_JAWOUT010000004.1, on the reverse strand, counting down.
TTGGCTCGATTGCATGGCTGAATTTCTAAGCGCTTTATAAGCTTGCTCTTCATCAACGCTGTGCATCTTCATCAGCAGACCTTTGGCTTTTTCCACCAGCTTGCGCTCTTCGATCTTATGGGTCAGCGATTCAATTTCCGATTGCATACTTTCGAATTTCGCTCTCACTAATGTCGCATGCTCAATCCAAGGTTGAAGTGCAAACTCACTATCGTGCGGCATAAGAACATAGTCCATTTTCTCTGATAACCGATTGATATCATTGGATGATAATTGCTTTAAGACGATAAGAAGTGGTGCCGATTTTCTGCGGCAGAAATCGACGATCAAACGCAGTTCCGCGGTTGGTTGCTGCCATCCAACCACAACGCTTGCTGAGGGTTCTCGTTGCATTAACGTTTCTAGTTGTGCCAATTGGCAACCGATGATGTTGTCGTAATCTTTGCTCAATAAGCCGGACAATCGAGCCTGCTCTTGGAGGCTATCACAACATACTATGATGGGTGTTTTTGACGTTGATTGAGTCATGCACATTCCTTGTTTATATCTCACTCACTAAGAGAGACATAACAAGGAATGTGCCAACTAAAATAGACGCGTTTTAACTAGAGGCGAGATGTTCTTTGAAGAAGCCGAGTGTGCGCTCCCAAGCGAGTGCTGCTTCTTCCGGTGCGTAGCGTGCTGTTGAGTCGTTATGGAAGCCGTGGTTGACGTTCTCATACATTAACGCTTGATACTGTGCGTCGGTCGCAATTAACTGCTGCTCATAAGCAGGCCAAGTGTCGTTAACACGCTTATCGAGCCCTGCAAAGTGAATCATTAATGGCCCTTTGACTTGCTTTTGGATCTCTTGCGCCGCTGGTGTTCCATAGAAAGGCACACCTGCATCGAGTTCTTCTGGCATAACTGCTGCAAGCATGTTGACAATGTATCCACCGAAGCAGAATCCAACCGCGCCCAATTTACCGTTACCACCCTCGTATTGCTTAAGGAAGCTAGCCGCTGCAATAAAGTCTTGTTCGATCTTGGCTCTGTCCATCTCTTTCTGCATTGCGCGACCTTCATCGTCGTTCCCCGGATAGCCGCCAAGTGGATAAAGCGCGTCTGGAGCGAAAGCAATAAAGCCATCTTTTGCAAGTCGCCTTGCGACATCTTTGATATAAGGGTTCAGACCTCGGTTTTCATGAATCACCAACACAGTCGGCGATTTTAAGGTCTTCTTCTGTGGCATCACCAAATAACCACGCCCTTCTCCATGCCCATTTGGAGATGGAAAGGTTTCGTAAGTTGCTTTGATGTCAGGATCGTTAAATGAAACTTGTTCTGCGAGTGCATAATTCGGGGTTAGCGCGTCGACCAGTGCTGTCATGCTAAAGCCAAGCACAGCAAGGCCACCCAGCCTATTTAGAAACTCACGGCGCGAGATTTTTCCGTGGGCGTATTCGTCGTACCAATCGAAGGCTTCTTGTGGGATCGGATGAGAAGCCTTTTCACTAGGAGTGGTATGCTTTAGAACCATTATCCATGTCCTCTGTGTCTTACCATATGGGAATTTCTCATTCTCAAAAGCGAAGCTAAAAACGAACGCGATTGAGGCTAAAACTGCGGTTTCACCACTCTGATACGGAGCAAGGTGGTGAAACACATCATTGGCGAGCTAGGATCTTTTACCTTCTTCAAACAATAGATAATGGATTCAGATTCAACAACTTTGCGTCGTTGGTTTTACATTAATTGACAATAGTGCGTCATTGCTGGCCACAATAGGCTTGCCAGTAAGAGAAGGCACGTTCGAATGCTTTTTCCCTGTCATGCATTTGTGCAAACAAGACCACTGTCATGGTGGCGAGAACCGTATTCGCCATTTGGTTCATGTCATCTTCTGACGTCCCAAACGGGCAGTTCGCAGGCATTGGCACCTCAGACAGCATTTGCTCCGTCCAGTAGTGCGATGTCACGCCGCTTATTTGGCTTAACCATACGGTTTGACTTACTTTCGGGTTGTATTCTGACTCACCCGATTGTCCTTTGAATGACACAACAGCGTGAGCGGTTTGACCAATCTCGTATTCGACTTCAGCATGAAGTTGTTGGAACCCAGGATGGAAACTACCACGAATACCAACCGTCGCCTGCCCCGGATTCAGTGCTCGAACCACGGTATTAATCGGCGTTCTAAGCCCATAACGATTCTTCCAACCGATCATGGTTTCTGCTTGAGGAGCAAACGAATTCAGCGGTAGATACACAATGTTTTGTGTTTCTAACACACGCTTTGCGTCTTCTGCTGATTCCGCTTTCGTAATAGCAAATTTGTCGAGGTAGTCTTCAGCGTGTAAACGACCAGATTGACGGTCGTGATAGCCGTGCATCAGCACTTTATGACCATTATCGGCGAGGATCTTGGCTGCCAACAGGTGCCAAGGTTGACCTGCCGCTTCACGTTTACCTGCATAACATGGCCAGTCGATGTCTGCACCAATAGCAGGCATGCGGGATTGGAATGCTTTCACAAAGCCAGCGATTTCTTGTTGAGTCTCGTTCTGTACGCGGATCAGCATCAACAGCATTGCCATCTGATCGTCGTCGCACTCACCGTTTAGGTATTCATCCATAACTCGAAACGCTTGGTCAAAGTTCAGTGGTTTTCTACCACGTTCGCCACGACCGACTGTTCTAATACATTCCAAAATGCTGCTCATATTCCCTCGTATTCCGTCACTGACTGTACGGTTTCTATTAGTTGTTCGCGCAGTTTGACAACTTCTCCCATCACAATCAATGCTGGGCTCACGCCTTTAAGTGTAATCGATAACTCATTGAGCTGATTGAGTTGGGTAACGTGCACTTGTTGTTGAGGACTGCACCCATGAGTAATGATCGCGACTGGGAAATCTTCTCTCAAACCGGAGTTGATTAAACCCGTTTGTATTTGCGATGACTTTTCTAACCCCATATAGAAGACTAACGTTTGTCCGCTTTGCATCAGTTGGCTCCACGCTTCAAATGCGCCTGTTACCACTTGCCCCGTCACAAAGGTAACGCTACGAGCAACGCCACGATGAGTCAGCGGAATCAAGCTGTTTGCTGAACATCCAATCGCAGCGGTAATGCCGGGAATGACTTCGTACGCGATTGAGTGTTTGACGAGCGCTAATGCTTCTTCGCCTCCACGGCCAAATACGAAAGGATCTCCCCCTTTTAAGCGCACAACTCGCTTTCCTTGTTGAGCGAGCGATACCATCAAGTCACAAATTTCTTCCTGACCAATACTAGGTTGTCCGCATCGTTTGCCCACGTAAATCCAATCGGCTTGTGGCGGAGCCAACTCCAAAATATCTTTGTTAACCAAACGGTCGTACAGCAGAATCTCTGCCGACATAATCGCTTTCACAGCCTTTACGGTTAACAAGTCTGGATCGTGCGGCCCTGCTCCGACAATCGAGACAAAACCTTTGTGGTTCGCGTCTAGGTCTAGTGAATGGTCTTCTAAAAGTTGGTTCAGTTTGCTTGCTTGGTCATGCTTAGAAAAGCGAGACGAGCGTTCTTGTTTCTGACTCGCTTGTCCTTTCTTAAACCAAGATTTTTGATAAGGCGCTTCCATGTGCTTATCCTCTTTGTAACTTACTTTATTTGAATAGCCAGACTTTGCTGGTTCGCTTGCTGTTTGCCCTTTTGATGCTGATGGTTGTCGACCATTTGTTTGATTTGAGAGACGCACGAGCCACAGTTAGTACCGCATTTGAGTTTGTTTTGAAGTTGAGTCAGTGAAGTGCAGTCTTGTTTCTCCATCGCGTCATGTATTTGTTTATCGGTGACGCGGAAACAACTACAAACCAGTTTGGCACTGCTTTGCGATTGAGTGATGGTAAGCAGTTGCGATAGCTCCATCGGCTTGCCAATCAAGCCAGTAAAGTTGGTGTAGTCGGTTTGAATCGGTTCACTAGACACCACTAAAACAGAGCGAATGATACGAACGTCTCCAACAAGGTCGTAATCCACCGCTAGCCAGCCTTGGGCAATATCTATCGTAATTCTGCGGCTCTTTTCCGTTCGACAAAAACTCTGCTTCTTTGGTCGCTTATCGTTTGCAAAGCGCCAGATGCCCAAATTACTTTCTGCTTGAAATGCGCTGTAGAGAAATTTACCGGAATCAAACTGTGTACCGATGAACATACCGTAGTTTTTTACCGCTGTGTCTTGCACTTCAACATAAGATGACTTAAACGCAGGCTGCCCAGAAATAGGGTCTTTTGCGCTGTTTACTATCGCATTAACACTGCTTTCACCGCCATATCGACCCGCCCAGTGCATTGACATAAATAGCTCTTGAAAACCCAAACCTTCATCAATGGCAACTTTGGCATATATACCGGTGTTTGAAGTAGGCTGAAACAGCTTGGTGAGTTGTCCTGCTTTTAAGCGATTTTGAGTGGCAGAGAGTGTGTTCATGTACACGGTTGGTTCTAACTCAGAGGCGGCAAGGTGTGCGATATGCCCTGTGCGCGTCATGGTATGCCATTGGTCGCGTTGCCTACCCGTATTGAGCCACCAGCCTTTTGTTCTCTCTAAACGTGTTGGAGATTCACTGGTCACGACAAAACGCGCTTTTCCATCTTGGTGCGAATAGATTCCATCAGCAAAAGGACGCTCTCCTCCCCATTGTGTCGGCACCCACTCTTCGTATTCTTGCTCGGTTAAGTTGGCGTATTGAGAAAGATCTAGCTTCAATGGCGAATCTGCATTCATGCCTGTCATCGCGGCATATTCTCTGAATACCGCCCGCTCAGAAGTAAACGCAAAGCCATTTTGTGTCTTTTCCAATGCACACAAAGCTTGTCCAACTTGGCTTATCGCCCACCAATCTGATTTTGCTTCACCCGGAGGCGTTTGAAACTGGCGCTGCCTTGAAAGTCGACGCTCAGAGTTGGTTACCATGCCTTGTTTCTCCCCCCAGCCAGCGGCGGGCAGCAACAGGTCCGCGTAATGCGCGACATCCGAATCCGCTGTGATATCGGAAACAATCACAAACGGACAAATCTCTAGTGCACGTTTTACCAATTGGTTATCTGGTAAAGAGACAACGGGGTTGGTTGCCATGATCCACAGAACTTTAATCTCACCACGTTCTAGCGCCTCAAACAGTTCAACGGCTTTTAAACCGGGCTGAGTAGCAATTTCTGGTGAATCCCAAAACGCCTGCACTTGCTTGATAGACTCCGCGTCAAAAGCACGATGAACCGCTAACTGGTTGGCCAATCCACCGACTTCTCGCCCACCCATTGCATTCGGTTGACCTGTAATAGAAAACGGCCCGCAACCTGACTTGGCAATTTTACCTGTCGCCAAGTGTGCATTAATGATTGCATTGCCTTTGTCTACGCCATTTTCGGCTTGGTTTACCCCTTGGCAAAACAGCGTGATTGCTGTTGGGCTTTGCGCAAACCATTGGAAGAATGTCGTGAGTTTTTCTTCTGAAATGCCAATGGAAGACGTTAGATTAGTGACATCGTAACGCAAATCAGAAGCTTCTTCTGCAAGCGCATCATACCCGTCGGTATAGGAATTTATGTATTGAGAATCAACGCATTGCTGCTCAATAAGAAACTTAAGCAGCCCATTAAAAAGTGATACATCCCCATCGTTTTTAATCGGTAGATGCAAATCGGCTTGCTGCGCGGTGACCGTTTCACGCGGGTCAATGACCACCAGCTTGAGGTTAGGATTGCTTTCTCTCGCTTGTTGAATACGTCGGAATAAAACAGGATGCGTCCAAGCGGTATTAGCACCGCAAATTATCAATAGCTCAGTCTTATCAATATCGTCGTAATTGACGGGAACGACATCTTCACCAAATGCTCGTACATGAGCCGCAACCGCCGAAGACATACACAAACGGGAGTTCGTATCGATGTTTGCGCTGCCAACATAGCCTTTCATAAGTTTGTTGGCGACGTAATAGTCTTCCGTCAACAACTGGCCTGACACATACATCGCGACGGAATTCGACCCAAACTCTGCTTTCGCTTGATGAATCTTTTCTGCAATCAGATCCGTGGCTTGTTGCCATTGTACTTCTTGCCCTTGAGGTCGCTGCTTGGTGACAAGCTTTGGATACAGCAAGCGCGAAGGCATATTCAAGCTCTCTGCCAACGCGACGCCCTTTACGCACAGTGAGCCCGCATTTGCAGGATGACACGCATCCCCAACGATTCCTTTCGCATTGACCTCGACACCACATCCAACACCACAATAGGGACAAGTGGTTTTTTTGCATCCTTGCGACATAACACCTCCAGTGTGATTCAGCCCAACTTACTAGCAAAAAAAAGCCTCTCCCGAATCGAGAGAGGCAGCAATGCCTTTAACGCTGTTAGTACATTTTCAAAAAGTAATACCCTATACCGCTCTCGCCTGCTATTAAGAGCGGCGCATCGAGTTATCGATGAACGTTTATGTAAAGCAAGTGAGGTGCCAAGATTAAAAACCCTTACTATACAAAGGGTTAGCTTAAAACCAATTATAGCAACGTAATGCTACGCACTGATTGTGTGCAAATTTCGGTCATTATCGTGCAGTATTACTTTACTAATTCCATAACTAACCTGGATTCTTCGTCACCAAAATAATGCGCTTCTTCTTCTAACGTTTTAAAGCCAAGGGAGAGGTATAAAGACAATGCAGGTTGGTTCTTAGGATCGACAGTCAATTTCACGCTTGAGCCTAACGTCAACGGCTCAATTACGTTTTCTAGGAGGGAACGCGCAATACCTTTACCTCTATGTTGAATATCGACGGCCAATGACATGATCCAATATTGATGTGCATTTGTGCTAGTCGTTAGCAATATATACCCTGCGACCTGCTCTCCCTCTTTTGCTACCAGTAAACTCTCTCCCCAACAATCAAAAGCTTGCCGAAAGAAAAATTGAGGATAGGCGTGTTCTCCAAATAAAGTATTTTCGAGCTTATATATGGCAAATAAGTCCTCTTTTTGCGCAGACAAAATGTCCATTCAATGACTCCTTCTTTAACATGAATGGCAGCAGTATACCTAAATCTCATCTAAATGACGGGACACAAACATCTCAATTAAGTGCTTAAGAAATGTAATATTCTTCCTGAAAATTAGGCCTAACTCACTTAGAACATACATCCGTGATTAAGTTTTAACCGCAAAATCAAAAACCACACAATATTAAAATTTCAACACATACAACCATTAAATACATTAAAATTAAGAACTTTATTCTGGTTTATTGAAAAATTCATAGTTGGATAATTTACAACCACCCCAAATCCACAGCATTATTCACCAAGCTTCGCATGTGATAATAAACACTAAAACCTTTACCATTTTCAGCATTATTATTTTTATAAAAGCGAGTTTTAAAGTGAAAGAATCTCGAAATGCCTTAAATCCTAGTGAAATAAACACAACCACAGCTTGGTCAAAACATGATACACATTGGGTTCTTAGCCTATTTGGAACGGCCGTTGGCGCAGGCATCCTGTTTCTGCCAATTAACCTTGGGATTGGTGGTTTTTGGCCTTTAGTCGCGATGGCAGTACTTGCTTTTCCAATGACCTATCTTGCGCACCGTGGCTTAGCTCGTTTTGTACTATCTTCTAAGATCAAAAACGCAGACTTCACTGATGTAGTGGAAGAGCACTTCGGCGCAAAAGCAGGCCGTTCTATTTCACTGCTGTATTTTCTTTCGATCTTCCCGATCCTGTTGATATATGGGGTTGGAATAACAAACACAGTAGATAGCTTCATGGTAAATCAGGCTGATATGGCTTCTTTACCTAGACCTTTGCTTTCTGGCGTACTAGTGTTTGCACTAATTGCTATTATGATGGCGGGTGAAAAAGTAATGCTACGGGCCTTTGCCATTATGGTGTTCCCACTTGTTGCCATTCTTGCCTTTCTATCATTTTACTTAATACCGAACTGGACCATGCCTGTCATGGATGTGCCAGAAGCGTCAGCTTTTGCTAGCACTATGTGGTTAGCAGTTCCTGTAGTGATTTTTTCGTTTAGTCACGCAGCTGCAATTTCAAGCTTTGCAAATGTACAACGTCGCCATTACGGTAAGCAGGCAGATGCCAAATCCGAAGTTATTCTTCGCCGCACTAGCATCATGCTGATTGCCTTTGTTCTTATTTTTGTATTTTCCTGTGTGCTAACACTGTCACCTGAACAATTGGCTCAAGCAAAAGAACAAAACGTATCCGTATTGTCTTACTTAGCGAACGCAACCGATAATCCATTTATTGCAACACTTGGTCCTTTAGTAGCGTTTGTTGCTATCACTTCATCTTTCCTTGGGCATTTTTTAGGTGCGCGTGAAAGCTTAAATGGTTTAATTAACAAGCATTTTAACCTATCTGAGAAGCGTGTTGATCGTATCAGCGTGGCAGCACTGTTCTTCTCAATCTGGGCGGCGGCGATCATGAACCCAAGTATTCTTGGTATGATGGAAGCATTGTCAGGGCCTGTTATTGCAATGATCTTATTTATTATGCCAATGTTAGCGGTGTATAAAATCGAGGCGATGAAACAATATCGAGGAAATGTCTCTACTTACTTTGTTCTAGCAGCAGGCATTGTGGCGGTAAGTGCATTGATTTTTAGCTTCTTCAGCTAATAACTAAAGACTAGCTTGGATTTTCAGGGGAATACCTTACACAAGGTTAAGGTGATTCCCTGAATTTTCTTACTCTTTAAAAGGTAATCATCGTTACCCTTGACTCTTAAATAAGAGCGAAAACACCCGCAATCATAAGTACTGAAGCGATGCAGGTACGGCCGATAATGCCGAAGTGCGAAGGTTGAATCATTTCATTATGCATAGTTAATCTCCTATTTATTATAAATAGCCATTTTTTATTGGCTTAATAACACTATGTCTAATATCCAGTTTTTTAACAACCCATACAAACATTAAATATTTATGACAGAAACGTAATTTTTTACACTTCACCCTGATTTCGAGCGATGAATCCGCGGCTTAAATCATTAGATTGAGTCCACCGAATATGCTCACTTACCTTCCATCGTTACCCTACCTATGCCATCTTCCAATCATTACATAAGTTTTCAATAGATTTTGTTTTTATAAATCATAATATTATAGAGATCCTTCTCGTCTCTCACTCCCAAAGCACTTTGCCACTGGGAATCCATCCGCACTTAACCAAGAAGAAATGGTAGACTTAACTGGTATTCGGTTAAGAGATCACATTTTATTAATACGCTCATGCACTTCTCAATTAAAAAACTGGCTTGCGCACTTTGTACTGCACTTGGACTTTTCTTGCATCCGACCAACGTACTGGCGAGTACCGAAAAGCAAGCTTATCTGGAAGAACACATTTCAGCAGAAAGCAAGCCCATGTTAAAACTCTACTTTCGCTCGATGGGTAAGCCGCGATCAATTCAAAAAGATGAGTTAAATGCGCCACAGAATGCATCAGCGGAGTCTCTTGCTCTGTATTACTTTGCACGAAAGTACCTTAAGCGTTACGAAGGCGTTCCATTACCGAAAGATATGCCCGATTTAATCGAATTCGGTAAAAAGCACCATTTGGAATGGGTCGTCGCTGAAGCACAGCTCAATAAGGCTGTAACAATGATTGAGCAAGACGATAACTGGAACGCAGAATTGTTACTCCATGACGTTGTTTCTACAGCCCGTGATCTTGGTTATCTAGCATTAGAAGGCCGTGCTTACCGCTGGTTAGGCAATCTAGAAGTATCTCGAAATCAACTACGCAGTGGCCTAAAATATTATCGCAATGCCTATGAGTTATTAGAAAAAACAGTATTTGAAATACAAGTCGCGATGACACTGAACAACATTGGGACGGTCTACATCGATGCATCAGATTGGGCTCGGGCCAACAGTTACCTAACGCAAGCTCTCGACACTTACCTAGAGAGCGAATATCAATACGATAATAGCTTTTTTATGGGGGTTATCTACGCAAACCTTAGCATCGTTCACTCGAGCCTCGGAGATAACAAAAAAGCGGAATATTATTTCAATGAAGCCATTCGACTTTCAATGCAAACGGGGTCGGACACAGTCAAGCACCACTCTTTATCCAGCTTTTCACAAATGTTGAGCTCGGTAGGAAAAATTGATGATGCATTAATGGTCGCACAGCGTTGCGTAGACCTGCCCATTCCAAAAAATCTAGAAATGCTAAAAACGTCTTGTTACGAGGCATTTGCAGAGGCTTACCTCGCAAACAAACAATACGATAAAGCTATTACAACAGCACTTAACGTTCTAGAACAAACCAAATCAACCAGTGAATTAGAGCTGCGTCAGCGTATTGATATGCTTTCGGTACTGGTAAACGCTCATCAAATTCTTAATGACTATGAAGCGGCTTTTCATTATTTAACCCAATTAAGAGAGCTAGAGGCTGAGTTTTCTCATCATATTCATGGTGAAGAGATGATTAACATTAAGTTTGACCTCGAAGCTAAGTTAGCCCAGAAAGAACTCAAATTGCTAGAAACAAAAAATGCGCTACAAGCCTCTGAACTGCGTTCACAGCGCTATCGAGAAATGTTCTACTTTATCGCTATTGCGGCAATTGGAGTCGTTGGTTTTCGTTACGTACTGCGCGTTAGACGTATTAATAAAGCACTCACTCAAGAAAATACTACCGATCCATTAACTCAACTGCATAACCGTCGCTATCTTCACATTTGGTTGGACAAAATGGCTCGTAGAAGCCCAGATAGAACATTTGCCTTAGCCGTTTTAGATGTCGATCATTTTAAAACCTTTAATGATCAATATGGACACGATATTGGCGATAAAATGCTGACTCATATTGCCACGCTATTTAATGAATCCACTCGCTCTGGTGACCTACTCATTCGTTGGGGTGGAGAAGAGTTTGTCCTATTATTCGAAGTACAGCGAGTTGAAGATTGCGCTAAGTTTTTGGAGCGATTGAGATATACTGTTGAAAACACGCCATTGGTGGTTGACTCCAAACCATTAAACGCGACAATTTCCCTTGGAGCAGTGGACAAACTGTCGGCACAAATAATTAAACAAGAATGGGATCAGTGGTTTTTCTTGGCAGACCAAGCTTTGTATGATGCGAAGCAAGCTGGCAGAAACCAGTTCATCATTCACCCTACATCATAAAAAAGCACACATGAAAAAAAATCTAATCATTATTACTTTTGCGCCTCTATTTCTTATGGCGTGCAGTAATCAGCAAGCATCTCAACTGGGAATGCGCAGCAGCAGTGTCAACGTATATGCCCAGCAAATGAGTAACACTCAACTATGTGAAACTCTCTACTACAACCGTGCAACTAACCAAACCAAAGTGGCGATTGGTGCTGAGTTCAATCGACGTGGATTAAACAAAAAGTGGTGTGATAAAGAATTCGATAAGTTGTACATTAAAAAATGGATTAATAACGTGCTGCCTAAGGAAAAAGCCGAAGCTAAAAAACCAATGGCAACTATTCAACCCGCTTCAACTAAATAACTCCTCTCTTGAAGCAGACGGTACACTCGTATTTTCTGCTTTTCACTTTTCATGCATGTTCGATACGACATATAAAAACCTCATAGTTTCAGCAAATTAACAAAGACTTATGTTGTCTATCGAACTTTTAATGTAAACAAGTTGTAAATGGTTTTCGTCCTTATTCTTTGTCGTTAGCTTTGTTTGTTCCTGTTAGCGGAATATGAAACAGGAACTAAAAAATTCCAAACAAAGACATGAGGTCAAAAATGGAAATACGCATTAATCGCCTATTTGCTGCTATGTTGGCAGTAGGCATTGCACCTGCCGTCTCGGCGTTTGATCCACTCTATTCTGAACAATGGCACTTAGACAACACGGGGCAAACTGCGTTTGCGGCTAATCCTGCTGTTGCTGGGAACGACTTAAACACTAAGCTCACTCAGGCAATGGGGATTGCAGGTGTTGGTGTGAAAGTTGCCGTTATTGATTCTGGAGTGCAGATCGATCACCCCGACCTTGCAGGTAATATAGTTACAGGTAGCAGAAACTTCGTCGAAGACTCTTCATTCCCACCAAGTTATCCGGTTGATACTAATGGTCATGGCACTGCTGTAGCCGGTTTGATTAGCGCCGTCGGCAACAACGGTGAAGGCGGACGCGGTGTCGCTTCTCACTCTTCCCTCATCGGTTTTAACTGGTTAGCCAACCAGACATTAGAAGGCTGGTTAATCTCCCATGGCATGGACCCAGCAACACGCGATGTTCGCGTATTTAACCAAAGTTACGGTTTCAGCCCTATAAACCCGATTACTTTTGATGAAAGCGACCCTCAGCTAAAACTTGAAATGGACGTGATGAAAAACGTCAGCAACAGTAACGCCTGGGGTCGAGGTGCTGTATTTGTAAAGTCAGCAGGTAATGGTTACCGCTATTTCAATGCAGGGCGATTCTTCGTATTGCCAAGTAACTTCTTTGCTGGTGGAGACAATCAAGGCTTACCGATGCACAACTCTGCTCAGTCTTATGATAACGCCAATTACTTCAATTTAGTCACTAGTGCACTACGAGCGGATGGTACGCGAGCGAGTTACTCATCGGTGGGTTCGAACGTGTGGGTTGCAGCACCAGCAGGTGAATATGGGCAAGATTTCCCTGCTATGGTCACCACTGATTTAATGGGTTGTGAAGAAGGGCAAAATACCAGTGAAGGCCTTGGCATTAATGGGTTACACGGCGGAACGGAGCTCGATCCGAACTGTAACTATACCAGTACGATGAACGGAACCTCATCGGCTGCGCCAAACACATCGGGTGCCATCGCGGCAATCATGTCAACCAACCACGCACTTTCTGCTCGTGATGTACGTGCTTTACTAGCGAAGACAGCAAAAGTAACGGATAAAGCGCATCCAGGCGTACAGCTTGAATTTACTAACCATAAAGGTGAACAGGTTAGCTACGAGGCCATTGCCCCTTGGCAGAAAAACGCAGCAGGCGTAGATTTCCATACTTTTTATGGCTTCGGTGCTGTAGATTTAGATGAAGCGATGCAACGTGCCCGGATGACGAATCGTGTTTTACCAGCTCAAGTCATTACGCCATGGGTTAATAACGCTACAGAAGTAAGTGTACCCGATGCAAGTCTAGTTGGTGGTTCTTCAAGTATCGCCATTGCCGATGAGCTGACAGTAGAATCCGTTCAAGTGACATTGACATTGGACCACGCTCGTCTGCCCGACTTAGCTATCGAGCTCATTTCGCCATCAGGGACTCGTTCCGTTTTGCAAACACCGCGCAATGGTCTTGTTGGTCAATCTCTTGATCCAACGATTACAGGCTACAAAGATCAATTAATGTTGTCTAACCAATTTTATGGCGAAGATGCAAAAGGCGAATGGACGTTGCGAGCAATAGATACGAACGGCGATGAAGTCTATTCTTACATTGCATATTTCAATTCTTCCACCATCTATGACGTTCCGATGGCAAACAACGCTCAGCCCGGTGTTATTAAGAACTGGTCGATGCGCATATTTGGACACTAAGGAGTCAATAACATGAAATACAAATCATTTTCTATGCTGGCTCTCGTTATCATGACGTCGAGTGTATACGCTGAGCAACAGCTCTCTCAACAACCTGCACCAGAACTGTTTGTGCCATCAGAAGCGGTTGAGATTAATGGCCAAGATTATCGAAAAGTGCAAACTGGCACTGTTAGAACCCTATCTGAAGACGTAAAACTTCAAGCGGGTGATGAGGTGTTTAAGAATGCGTTTAGTAACGTATCCAAAGCCACTGGACTGGTTTATATCACCGTAAACAATCCTAACGAAGCGAAAGCAGTCGCCAAAGAGTTAAAATTAGAAGTTATCTTCGCAGAAGGGGAATCAGCGGTGTTAAAAGCATCTCAAGATCAAGATCTGCTAAGTATTAGCGACTACCTAAACGCAGACAGCCGGGTAAAAGCGTCTAAAATTGAACTAAACAGCGGTAAATACCGTGCACAATAATTCTCTAACAAGAGAAGTTGGCCTGTAAAACCATGCCTCAGCGATTGCTGAGGCATTTTTTCGGGTAGGAACAGATACGCTATTATTCTTTAGTAACATTTCGCATAACTAGTATGATACCTAAACACCCTACTCGCCTGCGCCTGTCATTTCTTAAACAAAATAATTTCCGTTCTTAGCTCTTCTTCCGTGGTTTCCTTCGGACTATTCAGATAGCGTTCGATTCCTAAAGGACTGGTTTTGACTTTCATACCACTCTGACGAACCAAGTTCATCGCTAAAGCCCATGCATTTCCCAAAAACTGATATTCACCTCGGTGTTCAACGACAAATGTTTCACTCTCAGGAATGGTACCGGTAACCGCCCCTTGAGGCGCTGGTACTGAGTTATGAAGAGGAAAGCAAGTGATAAACTCGAATGTACCTTTCTGCATATCCATCGACTGGTAATAACAAAACAATTCACCATTCACGGATAGGGTTTCGTCACTAATTAACTGTTCTAGTTGCTGAACATGCTTCTCAATTACCGAACCTAATTCCTGCAAGCTAGCCACACCCTTGATCCCAATATAATGAATTTGAGGCAACGTTCGGTTCCCAATTTCGACTAAGTCTGAATGCACTCTTCCGGTTTCAAGCTTACTTTTAAGCATGCGTAACCCACGTTGATAATCCATCTCTATCATCGACTTAAACATACTTTTCAGAAAGAACAGATACCAAGGGACGCGAGATTGCATTTGCCATTCGACTAAACAGCCATTTTGTGACGGCGTCACGATTAGAGTCACCTTTCCATGGCTCTTGATTGGACGAAAGAAATGCAGCTCCATATCTAATCGATGCTCTTGAGTACTTTCCAGTACAATCGCGCCAGTCCCAATACGCTGACCATTCCATTGATAACCAGCTCCAACGTGGCCCTGATTATCACTGAATGTCAGCTCGCAGCTTGGTTCAAGAATGATCCATGGTGACCAGCTGGGCCAGTGTTTGAAGTTCTTGAGATAGCCAATAATTTCACTTTGATTCTTATTAATTTCAATACTTCGGCTGACCTGATAAGAGAGCATAACGGTTCCTCGAGTTTCCGCTTCACTAACTTCAGTCTAATTCAAATTCCAGTTTTTTCTTGTTTGACTGCGGGTTAGATGCGTACGACAAGAAAAAGCCAGAGCGTTAAGTCTCACTTGAATCAATACGCACAAAGCTAAGAGCAGAACTCCACTTTTGCACTAAATCGAACACCATCATCGTCCAGTACTAACGCCCACCCCATCCGTTCACATATTCGTTGTACGATAACAAGCCCACAACCATAACCAGCGTTGTACGTCTCGTTGCCATCGTGACGGTTTAGGATCTTAAGCGCATGACCTTTCAACTCAATTTCAATATCTCCCACACTATAGCTAAAGGCGTTTTTAATCAGATTGTTGATTACAATGGTCACAAAACTCTCCGGTGCCTTCACTACACCACTATGTTGTTCGTGCAAAGCGTAGTTCGAATCTTGCTTGGCAAATAAAGGAGCCAGCTCTTCCAGTTGTTTTTGTAAACAAGTAAGAAGCTGATGCTCTCCGTAATGCTGAGGCTCTATTTTCTCTTTACCAAGTAAGAGAAACGCTTCTGTCAGTACACGCATCTCGTCACAAGCTGACTGCATCCTCGTGATGGCTTTTTGCGCAACTCGAGGTTGATCAGGAAGACGCGTCAGAATGTCTGTTGAGCCTTTAATCACCATGATTGGCGTTCTCAACTCATGCGATGCAAAACGGCTAAATTCTTGTTCTCGTTTGAAGTAGCCCGCGATATCGTTCTTATTATCCAGCAAAGTCTGCTCTATCTGGCGTGTTTCGCTGAACTTAGTTTCAACTTGGAAAGCGGGTTGATCCGGTGACATTTGGCTAATTTTGTCTTCAATTTGCGCTAATGGCCGAGACAATATTCGCACCATGTAAATGCCATACCCAACCATGACAAATGAAAACAAACCACCGAGCAGCAGCGTAAACTGATGCAGCGAGCTTTCGTATTCGTCCAAGTAATCATCTGAGTCATCTTGAAATACAATGTACATAAGCCCCTTCCCTGAGGGATGGTTCAATACAACAAAGTGTTTATCTTCTTCACCAAGCAGGTATTCGTAAAAACCAGGTGAAGTAAAAGAGAGCAACCAATCCGGTGTCGGAGCTTCACTCCAATATGAGTTGAACTCCAATACGTTTGGCAATGGCGCATCCCAGCCCTGTTTCTCGAAATTCTCACTATAAAGCGCAGCTTCAGTATCGAGCCAGTGATGTAAACTCAGCACTTCCAGTTTGTTTTCTGCCACATAAATCAGCGACCAAAAAAGAGTAAACATCACAAACGTCATGACCCCAAAACCCCAACGGATCTTGCGATAAATGCTTGGATATTCGTTATGCTTTAAGTCGGTAACCTTGTCCATGAATAGTCTCTAATCGTGATTCTTCAAAACCTTTGTCTAGCGCGGTTCTTAAACCGTAAATATGGCTACGAAGTGCATCACTTCCGGGTGGTTCGTCTCCCCACACACTATCGATCACTTCTGTGCGCGAGACCGCTGCTGGAGCACGTTGGAGGAGCAATTTTAAAATTTTAGTTTGAATTCGACTCAGCTTAATTTCTTTGTCTTTTCTCGTTACTTTTCCTGTACGCGCATCTAAACAAATATCTGCAAATTTGAGCGCTCCGATATCTTGTCTTGGACCACGATTAGCCAAAGCATGAACACGCAAACTGAGCTCTTCCATCGCAAATGGCTTCATTAAATAATCATCTCCCCCCGCTTTAAAAGCCGCGATTTTGTCATCTAGCGTATCTTTTGCCGTTAGGAAGAGAATTGGCGTTCCACATAACTTATCTTGTCGAAGCTTCTGTACCGTACTGATGCCATCGAGCTTCGGCATCATGATATCCATGATGATTACATCGTAATGATTTTCCTCGATTAACTTAATCGCAGCCTCTCCATGAAACGCACAATCGATAATCATGCCTTCTAGCTCAAGATAGTCTGCAATCGTCTCCGAGACGTTATGGTTGTCATCTACAATTAAAATTTTCATAAAATCACATTTCTTCACGATCTCTTCACGATATGCCCAATAAGATACAGGCAATTTCCTAAACTCGCTCGTAAATTGAGGTTAATACAATGAAAAAACTCGCTCTTATTTCTGTAGTAGGTTTGGCATTGTCTGGTTGTGGTGGTTCAGGTGGTGGCAGCAATAGCGATAGCACACCAACTCAACCAGCAGTGAAACCAAGTGTAGCGATTGGCTCTGTTGAAGCGGTCAACGCTGAAGAAAGCACGTTAACCGTCAATGGACATACGTATCGTGTGTCTGAGGTGGTTTATGACGACACACAAGTGCAATTGGCCGATGTAAAACCAAAAATGGTGGTTCGCGTGGGGTCAGATATTCGGCAAGCTTCGGACAATGGCGTCCGAGTCACACTTGAACCAACCATTACTGGACGTGTTACAGCAATTGATTATGTGAAGAAAACATTTACGGTAAACGGCGTAGAGCTGCAGTTTGACGATTTAAGTGATGATATAGAAGTCAACGACTGGGTAATGGTGTCATCATTGCCAACTGCTGATGCGGGTTATCGAGTGTTGTCTGTGGTCGAACTCGACGTAGATAACGATTACCCAGTACTTGATAACGACTACGAACTGGAAGGCCGTATTACCAGTATCGATGAAAATGCTGGAACATTTAAGTTAGGTGGAAAAGTAACGGTGGCATATAACAACATTAGCCAACTTAGCATCGGCCAATGGGTGGAAGTAGAAGGTGAAATGCAAAACGGCATCTTCATGGCAAATGAGGTAGAAGTTGAAGGCTACGACGTCATAAGCAATGACAGCGATGTGGAAGGTATCGTGACTTGGGTTGCAAATGACTACAGTGAGTTCTCACTAAACTACCGAGGTGCACTCTTCATCGATAACGCAACACGATTTGAAGATGGCAGCAAAGCGAACCTAAAACAAGGCCAAGAAGTGGAAGTAACGTCTGTCGTGAAAAATGGCAAACGCATCGCTACCGTTATTGAGTTTGAGCAACCAGACTTTGACGATAACAACCAATGGCAAGGTAAAGAATTTGAATGTGAAGGATACGTATCAAACTACGATGCTGAAGCAAGAACATTTGAAATCGAGCATTGTGAGAATGATGCTGATCAAGTACTAAGTAACACCACCGTTGTGATTGATGCACAAACACGCTTCCAAGGCATTGAAGAACTTAACCTAAATGGTGCTCGTGTCGAAGTCGAAGGTGTGATCATTAACAACCAAAATATTGCCCGTGAAGTGGAGTTAGACGTTTACGACAACTAATCCCTTCTACGCTTAAGAAAAAGTGTCACTTCGGTGGCACTTTTTCTTTTCACCTTACTTTGCTTCCCAAGCTCAAACCAACAAATTCTCAGCCAAAGCCTTTTCTCTCCGTTACACTTTACCTATGTTCCACAAAATTGGTGACAACTATGAAAAAACGCAACCTCATTTTGTTAATCTTGTTTTTTGGTTCAGCCACGAGCTTAGCTAGCGTTATGGATCCTGACTGCGATGCAGAAAAGGCAGCTAAAGCCGCTGCGACAAAAGCCGTGGTTGGTGTTGGTGGTCGCTGTACGCCTAAAGAGGCACTGAAAGATACCGCAGTTGATGCAGGAAAAGACAAATTGCCAGATGAAGGGATGGCGGGTAAAGCTGTTGATGCAATGACACCAGAAAAAGAGAAGAAAACGGTGAAAGACGTAACCAAAAAGCTCAATAAAGATTGATACGCTTTCTTGTCGTTAACTTTAATAGCGAAACTTCCCCCCCCAAAAAAAAGAGCGCCGATTGACGCTCTTTCCGATCTCTAATAGATAACCAATTATGCGGTCTCTGCTTCACCTATCCAATGATAATGGTGGTTAGCTTTTTTCCCCACTAAACCGAGCTCTGCCAATTCTTCAAATACCTTGTCTACCTCTTCCGCAGACAGCCTAAACTGTTTAGCAACGGCTTTTTTGGTGCACGTAATTTGATGCGTTTTAAGTGCATCGCTAACTTGCTCTAACAAGGTTTTCGGTTCCTTTGGTTCTTCTGGCTCCGGCGCAGCTGGTATTTCTTGCTCTTCTTCCTCTTTTATATGAGGAAGATAACCCGCAGGCGCTGGATCTATATCGCGAACTGTTTTCAATATCATGCCCTCATTTCTGCGATAGAAATATCGGAACCGTTGCTCTTCACCAATCAAGCCAACAAAAAATGCAGCAAAGAAGTCCAAAAGAATCGAAAGAAATACAACCAAGCCAAGCTGAGCTTGCTGAGAGGTGGTACCAAATGCGTTGGCTAGGCTATCAATCAAACCAATCACTGAGCCTTGCGTAACCGGCGGTAAACTATCACGCTCCATAGCCAAGCGTTGCTGCTCTTCACGTAAGATTTTGTTTTGATCCTGAATGCGAGTTACACCAGTCGCGATACGCTCCATCTCGATGTATTTCTGCGCTGCCATATTGTTGAGCTCAATCTGCTTATCGATTGCCGCAATCTGACGATTAAACGCTTCCACTTTCGCCTGCTCTACCGAAATATGACTTTGTGCACTATTGGTTGCACTATTAATGCCACCAATACTACCGCCAATGGAAATCGCAGCTAAGACTAAATAAAACACGAGAGCGGTTGCTGCTCCTGTGTAGTTGCGATGGGCTCGGCGCTCACCGTATTCATACCAAGCGTAAAATTTACCCGCTTCAAAAATGATCGCTAAACCACCAAATAAGGTTTGCATCATCGGATTTTCGTCGATAGACAAAAACAGCAATAGAGAAAAAATAGTCGATGCTAAAATCGCAGCACCGGTGAATGCATATACACTCACCATGGCAAATCGACCTTTAGGGTATCGATATCCAATCTGTTGTTCGTATTTCATTTGAGAAATTTCTTAAGATTAATCGCCCCTCCGACTAAGTAGGACGGACGTTTCTGGCATGTACAAAGGAGCGCAGAATACCGTATCCTTTATTAAATTACTGTCATAATTCCGTTAATGGAAAACAAGTGAAGATTCGGTGTGCATTTTGAATCGATATCAGCCAAATCTAGCACGTAAAAACACCACCACGACACCCACTAACCGAAGCTTCAGTGGCATATAAGAGAGATTAATTCGGTATCTTCAAAAGCGACTAGGCAAGACTGACAAGTTGAATTGGAGGTTGTGAATGTCAGCCGAATCAAGACATTAAAGCGTTAAAAATAGACAATAAAACAAATAATGCACACTTGCATCACCTTTTAGTAAACTGATAATTACATTGTTTGGTTAATTTGTTAGTATCCCGCGCCGAAGAAGATAAGCACTCAATTGTATGGAAAACACTCTAATACAGCACAAACACCATCGCTTGCACGCTATTGCGGTTATTATCGCGGTGTTGTTTCAGTTGTATTTAGCGTCCACAGCCGCTCTTAACCCTACACAAGTTCACAGCACAACTTGGCTCAACAAAGTCCAAAGTGAAAAGGTTTTACTGTGTACCGCAGATGGTTTCAAATGGGTGGATATCAATACGTTGATTGAGGCTAACGCTCAATCTTCTTCTAAGCTCATCCAAGATCTTAACTTACACGACGGCTTCCAGTTTGAATGCCCGCTTCTTCAAGCTGTTCAATTCTTTCTTTTAGTTGCGATTGGGCTTTACCTGACAACCATCCATTGGCTGCGCCGAGTAAAGTATGCACTGACGACTTATCATTTTTCAAAATGCGATAAGTTCGTTTACAAACACATCGCGCCTAAGCACTCTCCGCCGAGTGTTTTTCCTGCCTAACAGGCATCTAATCATTGACAACTTTATTCAAAAATAACGATGACTCTGTTTGTTGTCCATTCAGAGAAGCTATTCATTCAAAAGGAAAAACACATGCTTAAATCATTTAAAACCGCCGCTATCGCGCTTATTGCTGTCATCGCTAGCCCACTGAGTTTAGCGCACGATTATGAAGCAGGAAAAATTCATATCGACCATCCATGGAGCCGCGAAGCGCCACCAAACGCACCTGTTATCGGTGGTTTTTTTCAATTAACCAACCACGGTGACAGTGAAGATGCATTGATCGCAGCAGAAAGCCCAATCGCAGGGCATGTCGAAATTCACACGCATAAGAAAGAAGATGGTGTGATGAAAATGATTAAGATTGACGAAGTGCGCGTTCCAGCCAATGACTCAGTGTTGTTTAAGCCAGGCAGCTTCCATTTAATGATTTTCAATCCAACACAAACTCTTAAAGAGGGTGACCGCTTCCCTATGACATTAACCTTTAAAAACGCAGGTAAGGTTGAAGTGGAAATGGCGGTTGAGAAACAAGGCCACATGGAAAAACACATGCATCATTAATGACGCAAACAAAAGTGCCCGCTGATTTAGCGGGCATTTTTATCTCAGCTTAGTCAAAATCATTATCCAACAGGTCCTAACTCGACTCTTCAGAACAATGGTGATAAATAACGCTTGGCGAAACGGCGTCATATATCATAACAGCGTGCTCGGGCAAGAGATTCTAAATCACGCTCGTTCCTCGCTATTCAGAATGACCTTGAAAGACTTAAGATCCTAAAAAGGTTCCCTACCCGCTTAAAACTCAACCTCTCGACAAAGTTATCCAACCATCACTTGGCAAGCCTAAATGAAATCATAAGTTTGGCAACAAAGACCCACGGTTAATCGGCTTTCTTTCTACTTGCAACAAACCTCGGCCCAACGAGCTAAGCCCGCAGCTATAAGCTCAATTGTTTATATATCCCGATTATCCTGACTAGATACAAATCATGCACGACCGTAAAAGTCGATATATGCCACTGGATGAGTCAGCATCTAAAGAAAGTACGTGATCGACTTCTCATTGTTGGTGTTTCTCTGTTTATTAAAACTATTTGTATTACAATAATACTCTATGTTAAATAAAAATCCTTTCCAACTCTACAAACATGAGAGAACACCATTATGTCTACTAAAATTGCATTTATTTCTGGTGCTACTGGCGGTATCGGCTTCCAAGTAGCAAAGCGTCTTGGTCAGGATGGATACACGGTCATTCTAAACGGCATTGAAGATGAAAAAGGTTCGGAGTGTATCTCCAAACTACATAACGCAGGAATTGAGGCTGAATACTACGGTTTTGACGTTACAGATGAACATGCCGTCGATGAAAACATCAATGCTATTGGTGAAAAATACGGCAAAATCGATGTTGTCGTTAATAACGCAGGTGGTCTTGGTGGTCGTAGTCCTATTGAAGGTATGGAAACTGCTTTTTTCCGTAAAGTCATGGCTTTAAACCTCGATAGTGCATTCTTCGTATCACGCGCAGCGATTCCATTTCTAAAAAAGTCTGATAACGCATCAATTATCAACTTCACTTCAAACGCTGCTTGGAATGCAGGTGGTCCAGGTGCAGGTATTTACGGTACATCAAAAGCCGCCGTTCATACATTAACTCGCGCTTTAGCTAAAGAGTTAGCTCCGGCTGGAATTCGAGTCAATGCAGTATCTCCTGGCACTATCGATACACCATTCCATGCTCAAATCAAAGCAACCAAGCCTGAAGTATTTGCTTCTTGGGCAGACAGTATTATGCTTGGACGCCTAGGCAAGCCAGAGGAAGTCGCCTCTGCTATCTCTTTTCTGGTAAGTAAAGATGCATCATTCATTACCGCAGAAACACTGCAAATTGGTGGTGGTCAAGCTTTAGGCATTTAGTACCAATAAATCTTTTTACCTATCAGTAAGTGCGCTTTAGTACTGATTTGATAACGGCCGCAGTATGTTTGTACTGCGGCTTATCCTTATACCACCTCGCCTTTCATCCCATCTGTAACGTTTCACCCATTTTTTGGTATGGACAGTATTCCTCTAGCTGAAACAAAATCACTTGTATTACAATAAATTTTATTTTTACGTTATTTAAGCCTCCTAAAGGCTTTGTTCACGATAAAAATGGAAGCGTGAGGAATCCGCTTTTCTTATATACTCTGATGAATAAAACCCTCACAAACCTTACTTACATCTCACTTTTAGAAAAAATCCATCCCAAGCCCGCTATGCTCATAATTTTCAATTGCAAAAGCCACAATAGTCATTATGATTATTAACAAGCAATATAATCATACAATAGTATTTTTGGAGTTAAAATGACTAAACCTATCATTGGTTTCATCGGCCTAGGCTTGATGGGCGGAAACATGGTTGAAAACCTACAGAAACGTGGTTACGAAGTTGCTGTAATGGACCTCAATAAAGATGCTGTTGACGCAGTACTAGCTCGTGGAAACGCTTCTGAAGCTTCTTCAGGTAAAGAACTAGCAGAGAAAAGTGATATCGTGATGCTGTGCCTAACAACATCTGAAGTTGTCGAAAAAGTTGTTTACGGAGACACTGGTGTTCTAGCTGGCATGTCAGAAGGTAAAACACTCATCGACTTCGGTACATCTATTCCAGCTTCAACGAAGAAGATTGGCGCTGACCTTGCTAAGAAAGGGGCTGGTATGATTGATGCGCCTCTAGGTCGTACACCTGCCCACGCAAAAGATGGTTTACTGAACATCATGGCCGCAGGCGACGTCGAAACATTCAATAAGGTTAAGCCCGTACTGGACGATCAAGGTGAAAACGTATTCCACCTTGGCGCACTAGGCTCTGGTCACGTAACTAAGCTTGTGAATAACTTTATGGGTATGACAACCGTAGCAACCATGTCTCAGGCATTTGCTGTTGCTAAACGTGCTGGTGTTGATGGTCAACAATTATTCGACATCATGTCTGCAGGACCATCAAACTCACCATTTATGCAATTCTGTAAGTTTTACGCCGTAGATGGCGAAGAAAAACTAGGCTTCTCTGTCGCAAACGCAAACAAAGACCTCGGTTACTTCCTTGCTCTATGCGAAGAGCTTGGTACAACTTCCCTAATTGCAGAGGGCACTTCTAAGAGTCTACAAGCGGCAGTTGATAAAGGCCTTGGTCAAAATGACGTTCCAGTCATCTTCGACTACTTTGCAGAGCTAGAAGCTTAGTCACACTCAGTTGCAACTATAAGCCCAGCAACCAATGTAGCTGGGCTTTTTTGTTTTTCCCAAACGCTCATCACTCCTTGATACCCTAGCCACTCCTTTAAAGTTTTGCAGGGCAGCCTCTTCCAATTCTCTTATATATTTTCCACTCACACTTCAAAACCTCTCTCCTATTTCTGGCGTACGCCTCATTAAAGCTACGTCTGATTTAATGCTTTTTCTTTGCTAAGAAGGCACACATATTTATTTAAATAGACAAAGCATCAGGTTTGGGGTGTAAAGTGTAAACACGGCATGCAAAGAAAGTTAGATTGCTTTTTCGCTTTAGGCTGACGACTCTAATGTGAATATAGTCGCACCTTATTGGGAGTTCCCCAATACAACGAATAACAACAAACGATGCGCCACGCTTTCTCAGTCAGCTTGATCAAAAAATCCCACGGCTTTAACACCGCGGGATTTTTCATTGAGAGTCTTTAACTTTGGTTAGCTTTTCGCGTTAGCTAACTTTGGGCTTTTAGGCCCTCGGGCTGCGTTCACCAATAGAACACCCACCGAGAGAACAATCGCACCACACAAGATAAACAGTAGTCGACCAGATGGTTCATTTGGAATTAGAGCCATAGCTAGGATACCGAAGCCCGCTACGCTGATAAGCTTACCAAGCATGCCGCGCTGTTTTGTATCTAGGTTCTGCTGCTCTTCGCTGTCAGCCACAAGTGGCGTATTCCAGTTCTCGAACAATTGGTCCACTTCTTTCTCACGTTCAGGTGATAGACCTTTGTAGAAGCGCGTTGTCAGCAAGAAGAAACCACCGGTGAAGATAACGTGTGCCGCTAAGCTCAAGCCAACTTTCAGATCTGCCCACTCACGTCCTGTAAACGCTTGCTCTAGACCGAATAGGTGCTCTACATCTTCTGCTTGTAGTGAGATACCGAAGATGTAAGAAACAAAGCCACCAACAACCAGTGTTGCCCAACCAGCCCAATCCGGCGTCTTACGAATCCACATACCAAGTAGTACAGGAATCAGCATTGGGAAGCCAATTAATGCACCGACGTTCAGTACGATATCGAACAGGCTCAAGTGACGTAGTGAGTTAATGAATAGACCGATACCAATGATGATGAAGCCCATCACGATAGTCGTTGCTTTACTCACGATAACCAGTTCTTTTTGCGACGCTTGTGGACGCACAATCGGGCTGTAGAAGTTCATCACAAAGATGCCCGCGTTACGGTTAAGACCAGAGTCCATTGAAGACATGGTCGCCGCAAACATTGCTGACATCAGAAGACCCACCATACCTGCTGGCATTACGTTTTGTACGAATGCTAGGTATGCTGCATCACCACCTACTGAGCCGTATTGCTCTGCGAAATCAGGCATAAATGCCGCAACGTACCAAGGTGGTAGGAACCAGATGATAGGACCAACAATCATCAGCACACATGCAAGACCTGCAGCTTTACGTGCGTTTTCACTGTCTTTTGCACATAAGTAGCGGTAAGCGTTGATGCTGTTGTTCATGACACCGAACTGTTTAACAAAGATGAAGACAACCCAAAGGATAAAGATACTGAAGTAGTTCAGGTTGTTACCCAGCATGAAGTCGCCGTGGAAGTTCGACACGATGTTGCCAATACCGCCACCATGGAAGTATGCCGCCACCGCACAAGTGATCGTCACTGCCATGATAACCAGCATCTGCATAAAGTCAGATGCAACAACCGCCCAAGAGCCGCCTGTTACCGCCATTAGCATTAGCACTAAGCCCGTAACGATGATGGTCGCTTCCATAGGAATGTTGAAGACCGCTGCCACGAAAATCGCAAGACCATTCAACCAAATACCGGCCGAGATCAAGCTGTCTGGCATACCAGCCCAAGTGAAGAACTGCTCTGAAGTCTTACCAAAACGTTGACGAATTGCTTCAATCGCCGTCACTACACGTAGTTGGCGGAACTTTGGAGCAAAATAGAGGTAGTTCATAAAGTAGCCAAATGCGTTGGCTAAGAATAGGATTACAACAACGAAACCGTCGTTGAACGCGCGTCCTGCGGCACCTGTAAACGTCCATGCTGAAAATTGCGTCATGAAGGCGGTAGCACCTACCATCCACCATAACATCTTACCGCCCCCTCGGAAGTAGTCACTGGTCGAGGTAGTGAACTTACGGAACATCCAACCAATTGCAACTAAGAAGAAGAAGTAGGCAAGAACAACAAGAGTATCAATAGTCATTTTTTCAGCCTTTCAAGTTTGATCATTTTCTAACGTCTAGACTACTCTCCTCATAACTCTATTTGTACTACAATAAGCTTTAATTGTGATCTAAAGCATAAGTTATTCAACGAAAAAAATACGTCAAACCCCTTACTTTCTTAGACCAATGGCTTTCTAGGAGATAATTGCCATTCAGAACACCTCAATATATTGTAATACAAATTGTCTAATTGAAATTTATTAGAGTATGGAATATTTTTCTTCTTCGCGCTTTGTCTGAAGATCAAAAATGCGCGGCATTTCTTTAAAGGAAACGTAATGAGATGTTTCGAAAAAGTTTGATAGAAAGTAGGATTTATATGAATGCGATTCTTAACTCTCGCCTCTTTCAAACTTTCAAACACAAAAAAGCGAGCACTGAGGCTCGCTTTTCATTCTTTCGCTAGTTTTATCGGGGTGTTACGACACTTATGCTACGTGAGCTACTGCGTCGCGAACCAGTGTCCCTAGTTCATCCCACTTACCTTCATCGATAAGTTTTGTTGGAACCATCCAAGTGCCGCCACATGCCAGTACTGAAGGGATAGACAGGTACTCGTCTACGTTACCTAGGCTCACGCCACCTGTTGGCATGAATTTCACTGGGTAAACCGCCGTTAATGCTTTAAGCATACCAACGCCGCCAGATGGCTCAGCAGGGAAGAACTTAAGTGTACGCAGACCCATTTCCATCGCTTGCTCAACAAGGCTTGGGTTGTTTACGCCAGGTACGATAGCCACACCTTTGTCTAGGCAGTATTGAACCGTGCGAGGGTTAAAGCCAGGGCTTACGATAAAGTCCACACCAGCTTCGATCGCTTGGTCAACTTGCTCGTTAGTTAGGATCGTACCTGCACCGATCAGCATTTCTGGGAACTCAGCGCGCATAGCACGAATCGCTTCTGCAGCACACTCTGTGCGGAACGTGATTTCAGCGCAAGGCATACCGTTTTCAACCAAAGTGCGGCCCAGTGGAATCGCATCTTCTGCTTTGTTGATGGCAATAACAGGAATTACTTTTAGGTTTGCTAATTGTTCGTTTAATGTCGTCATAAGAGTGTACTCGTCGTCGTTAACTTGAGTTCAATAAATCACTGCGGAGCGCCGATTACTCAACGCTCCGCAAAAGAATTACAAAGGAAGATCTGGCATCACTTCACGTGGAATGATGGCACCTTTATGTTGAATTACCGCGCCAGCCATACAGTGGCCAGAGTAAGCCGATTCCGCTGCATTGCCACCAGTTAAACGCTTCGCCAAGAAGCCCGCACTGAAAGAATCACCTGCCGCTGTTGTATCAATCACGTTGTCGACTTTGTTTGGCGCCACGTATTGCGCTTCGCCATTCGCGACAACCAAGCAATCTTTGCTACCACGTTTGATGATGATTTCATCCACACCCAGGGCAGAGGTTCTCTCGATGCACTGTTCTAGATGCTCGTCACCGTAAAGCATTTGCTCATCTTCAAATGTGAGCAGTGCGATATCTGTGTGCTTAAGGATCTTAAGGTACCAAGACATGGCATTCTCGCGGCTTTCCCACAATTTAGGACGGTAGTTGTTATCGAAAATAACCTTCCCACCTTGTGCCTTGAAGCGCTCAAGGAAGCCAAACAGTTGCGTCTTACCTTCTTCAGTAAGGATCGCTAATGTAATACCGCTCAAGTAAACCGCATCGTACGAGTAAAGTTTGTCGACTAACAGCGGAGACTCGTTTTGCTCGAATAGGAACTTAGCGGCCGCTTCGTTACGCCAGTAGTGGAAGTAACGTTCGCCAGTTTCATCGGTTTCGATGTAGTAGATACCTGGTTGCTTTTCTTTAACGGAAAGAACCAGACTAGTATCGATGCCCTCTTCTTGCCATGCTGATAGCATTTCTTGGCTAAAAGGATCGTTACCCAGAGCCGTTACATAGCTGGTTTTAATATCGTGAGCTTTGGTCAAACGAGATAAATACAGTGCGGTATTCAACGTATCACCACCGAATGACTGCTTTAGCTGACCTTCCTTTTTCTGTAGCTCAACCATACATTCGCCAATGACCGCGATGTTTAATGATTTCATGTTGTCACCTTAGCAACTGAGGTTGCGCTATAGATTATTTTAAGAAGTCTTCACGTGCTGGGTTGAAGATGTCTAGAAGAATGCTGTCTTGCTCTAGTGCAACCGCACCGTGCATCATGTGCTTACGAGCAAAGTATGCGTCGCCTTCTTTTAGTACTTTCTTCTCGCCTTCGATTTCCGCTTCAAAGCTGCCACGTACTACGTAACCGATTTGATCGTGGATTTCGTGAGTATGCGGAGCGCCAATCGCGCCTTTGTCGAAACATAGGTGAACCGCCATTAGGTCATCTGTGTAAGCAACAATTTTACGTTTGATACCGCCGCCTAGCTCTTCCCACGGGTTCTCATCTAATACAAAGAAAGAATTCATCGTCATACTCCTAAAAAGTCTCTATTAAAGCGAACCCTACGGCACTTCATTCTTAACCATGCTTTATTAAAAGGTTCTCTTAAAAAGCGTCGTATTGATAAAAGTGAAACGCGCAGCGAAAGGGTCTGCTGTCGAATTGGTAACGAGCATATCCGATCTACTTTAATTGTCATACAATATATCTAAAAATATGTGATATTCATCAAATGGTGCTCGCTAAAGCATTCCACATAACGATTGATAACGTCGAAACATCAGTCACAACAAGGATTACCACAACAATATAAATCAATAAGTTAGCTAAATTCGCGTGATTTCACTCTCCCTTTTTGCCACAAAAACTACACCCAAACTTAATATTGTATTACTTTATAGAAAGTTTAAGAAAACAACACACTTCATCTGAGGGTGGTAAAGAAATGACTACACAACCGATTTTGTTGACTGAAGCAGAAGTCGAACTACTAAGAAAGGAAGTCGGAAAGCCGAGCTTAATGGGCAAATCCATTGAAGCGAATCGCAAGGAACTTGAAGCCTTCATACGTCTGCCTCTAGACGTACCAGGTCACGGCGAAGCGGGTGGCTACGAGCACAACCGCCACAAACAAAACTATACCTACATGAACTTAGCGGGTCGTTTGTTCTTGATCACTCAAGAACAAAAGTACGCGCTGTTCGTTAAAGATCTTCTCGCTATTTACGCAGAGAAGTACCTCACTTTTGATTTCCACGTACAGAAAAACACTAACCCAACAGGTCGTCTTTTCCACCAGATCCTTAATGAACACTGTTGGTTAATGTTTACTAGCCTTGCTTACTCTTGCGTGGCATCAGTGATGACAGAGGAAGAGCGCACAGCCGTTGTTGAGCGCATTTTCGAACCAATGCTAGACATGTTCACAGTGAAATACGCGCACGATTTCGACCGTATTCACAACCACGGTATCTGGGCAGTTGCGGCTGTTGGTATTTGTGGCCTAGCTATTGGCAAACCTGAATATCTAGAGATGTCGGTATACGGTCAAGACCGTGATGATACCGGTGGCTTCCTAGCGCAAATCTCGCAACTGTTCGCCCCTTCTGGTTACTACATGGAAGGTCCGTACTACCATCGTTATGCGATTCGTCCAACTTGTGTATTTGCAGAAGTAGTACACCGTCACATGCCTGAAGTAGATATCTACAACTACAAAGACAAAGTGATTGGTAACACAGTACAAGCGATGCTAGCAACGGCTTACCCGAACGGTGAGTTCCCTGCCCTAAACGACGCGTCTCGTACCATGAGCATTACCGACATGGGCGTTCAAGTTGCAGTGAGCGTTTACAGCAAGCACTACGGTCTAGACGATAACATCCTAGGCATGGCGAAGATTCAAAATGCCGTTTGGATGCACCCATGTGGTCTTGAGCTTTCTCAAGCCTACGATAAAGCCATCGCAGACCGTGAAATCGGCATGCCTTTCTGGCCAAGTGTGGAACTAAACGAAGGTCCAACCGGTAACAACGGTGCACAAGGCTTTATCCGTATGCAGGATAAAACCGGTGATGTGTCACAGCTTGTGATGAACTACGGTCAACACGGTATGGGACATGGTAACTTCGATACGCTTGGCATTACTTTCTTCAACCGTGGTCAAGAAGTGCTGCGTGAATACGGCTTCTGTCGCTGGGTAAATGTAGAGCCTAAATTCGGCGGTCGTTACCTAGACGAAAACAAATCGTACGCACGTCAAACTATCGCGCATAACGCGGTAACGATTGATGAGCAATGTCAGAATGGTTTCGATGTAGACCGCGCTGATTCAGTGCACGGTTTGCCTCACTTCTTCAAAGTAGAAGGCACTGAAATCAACGGTATGAGTGCGTTTGCGAACGACCATTACCCGAATACAGACATGCAGCGCAGTGTGTTCATGCTTAACCTCGATGAGCTTGAAGCACCGCTACTGCTAGACCTTTACCGCATCGAAGGTGAAGGCGAACATCAGTACGACTACTCTCATCAATACGATGGTCAAATCGTACGTACTAACTTTGATTACCAAAGCTTTGGTGAACTGAGCACGCTTGGCGATGATTTCGGTTATCAACACCTTTGGAAAGTAGCAAGCGGCAAAGTGCAAGATACGGCGTTGGTTAGCTGGCTACAAAACAACACCTACTACACTTGGTTAGGCACAAGCAGCAGCGCGAAACAAAACGGTGACAATGAAGTTATCTTCACTCGCACTGGCGCCAATGACCCGAGCTTTAACCTACGTAGCGAACCGGCATTCATTCTACGCAGCAAGGGCGAATCGACGCTATTTGCTTCTGTGCTAGAAACACACGGCTACTTCAACGAAGAGTTTGAGCAGTCGGTGAATGCACGTGGTCAGGTGAAAGATATCCGCGTCGTGGGTTACAACGCCGTTGGCAGCATCGTAGAAATCACGACTGAAAAATCACTGGTTACTGTGATGATCAGCAATGTGCTAGGCGCTGACGACCAAACCCCACACCAAGTAGAAATGAACGGTAAAACCTATAGCTGGAATGGCTTCTACTCTCTAGAAGTGAACGCATTCGGGCAGGAGAAATAATAATGAGCTACCAAACCCAGTCTTACCAACCGCTATTAATGAACTTTGAAGAAGCGGCAGAACTAAGCAAAGCACTTGGCACGGATAGCCTATTAGGAAATGCACTAGCACGTGACATCAAACAAACTGACGCTTACATGGCTGAGGTCGGTATTGAAGTTCCAGGTCACGGCGAAGGCGGCGGTTACGAGCACAACCGTCACAAGCAAAACTACATCCACATTGATCTAGCGGGTCGCCTATTCCTTATCACTGGCGAACAGAAGTACCGCGATTACATCGTGGACATGCTAACGGCTTACGCGAAGGTATACCCGACGCTAGAGAGCAACACCAGCCGTGACTCTAACCCTCCGGGTAAGATCTTCCACCAAACTCTGAACGAGAACATGTGGATGCTATACGCCTCTTGTGCGTACAGCTGCATTTACCACACGTTGGAAGAAGAGCAAAAAACACTGATTGAAAACGACCTGTTCAAACAAATGATTGAGCTGTTCGTAGTTACTTACGGTCACGACTTCGACATCGTACACAACCACGGTCTGTGGGCAGTAGCAGCAGTAGGTATCTGTGGTTACGCAATTAACGATCAAGGTGCAGTAGACAAAGCGCTTTACGGCTTGAAACTGGACAAAGTCAGCGGCGGCTTCCTAGCTCAGTTAGACCAACTGTTCTCGCCAGATGGCTACTACATGGAAGGTCCTTACTACCACCGTTTCTCGCTGCGTCCAATCTACCTATTCGCAGAAGCGATTGAACGTCGTCAGCCTGAGCTTGGTATTTACGAGTTCAACGATTCGGTAATCAAGACTACGTCTTACGCAGTATTTAAGACGGCATTCCCAGATGGTACTTTGCCAGCACTGAACGATTCATCGAAGACGATTTCGATCAACGATGAAGGCGTAATCATGGCAACGTCAGTATGTTTCCACCGTTACGAGCAGTCTGAAACGCTACTTGGTATGGCAGACCACCAGCAAGACGTTTGGGTTCATATCTCAGGCAAAACATTGTCTGACGCGGTTGCAGCCGCAGACAACATCAAACCATTCAACTGGGGTAGCCTATTCGTAACTGACGGTCCAGAAGGTGAAAAAGGCGGCGTAAGCATTCTTCGTCACCGTGACGAGCAAGACGACGACACAATGGCGCTTATCTGGTTTGGTCAACACGGCAGCGATCATCAGTATCACTCAGCGCTAGACCACGGTCACTACGATGGTCTGCACCTGAGCGTATTTAACCGCGGTCATGAAGTGCTGCACGATTACGGCTTTGGTCGCTGGGTAAACGTTGAGCCTAAATTTGGCGGTCGTTACATCCCAGAGAACAAGTCTTACTGTAAGCAGACAGTCGCGCACAACACAGTAACGGTTGATCAAAAGACGCAAAACAACTTCGACACAGCGCTAGCAGAAACCAAGTTCGGTTCTAAGCACTTCTTCAAAGCTGATGACGAAAAACTGCAAGGCATGAGCGGTCGTATTTCTGGTTACTACAACGGCGTAGACATGCAGCGCAGCATCATTCTTGCTGAATTGCCAGAATTCGAAAAACCACTTGTGATTGATGTTTACCGCATCGAAGCAGATCAAGAGCACCAATACGACCTGCCAGTGCACTATTCTGGTCAAATCATCCGTACGGATTTTGAATATGATGTCGAAAGCACGCTGCGCCCAATGGGCGAAGACAATGGCTACCAACACCTATGGAATGTAGGTTCAGGCCAAGTTCAAGGCAGCTCACTAGTAAGTTGGTTGCACGACAACAGCTACTACTCACTAATCACAAGCGCAACGAGCGGTGGCAAAGTGTTCTTCACTCGCACAGGCGCAAATGATCCAGACTTCAACTTGAAGAGCGAACCAGCACTGATCCTACGTCAATCTGGTCAGAACCACGTGTTTGCCTCTGTGTTAGAAACGCACGGTTACTTCAACGAGTCTATCGAAGCATCAGTTGGCGCTCGTGGCCTAGTTGAGTCAGTAAACGTCGTTGGCAACAACGAAGTGGGTACCGTGATTCGTCTGCAAACCACAACAGGCAACACTTACCACTTCGCTATCTGCAATCTAGATGAAGACAAACAGAACGCGGCACATCGCGTTGAGTTCGACGGTGTGGCTTACACTTGGGAAGGCGCATTCGCACAAATTTAATCTTTAGCTAGTCACTAAAAATTAATGTAAAAATCGGGAACTAATTCAAAGCCGGACGTCATGTTCGGCTTTTTTTGATTGTTTACATGACTCTACATGAGCTTATCAATTAGCGTTTAATCATAGTAAAACCGTTAATAACTCTTAGGAAAAACAGACATAACTTAACCTTACGCCTTATCAAAGACACCACTTATAGATATAGAACTCTTCTGAGATTTAATTAACACTTTTACTATTTAACTTATGACTAAACTACTCCCCAACAACACTAAAATGATATTGTATTACAAATATTAAATAGTGTAAGAGACGTACTACTGTGTTTATAAAATCAACTAAATTGCTTCTAATAAGCTTCTCTGGGCTTGGATTAATAGGGTGTGGAGGAAATACCTCCCCTACAAGCCAAGATGATAAACCAAATATTCCACACCAAGAGCATGTAGCACCATACTCAATAGCAAAATTTCAAAACATATTGAGTAATTCAGATTTACAAGTATCAGATCCCAACGGGAAGGAGGGAAATAAAACCAGTGACGTCAAAAATGGAGCATTCTCGGATTATAAGAGTGACCACTTTTACGCAGAAAAGGATTCCAATTACCTTGTCTTTAAAATGTCGAACTACAAAATGCGCTCAGAAGTTCGTGAGCGAGAAAACTTCAACATTTCAGAACAAGGCGTCTCTAGAACTTTGTATGCAGATGTTCGATTACCAGAGATTAACCTTGCAATGGCTAGCTCCCCTGCAAACCATGATGAAGTCACTTTCCTGCAAATTCATAACAAAGGCACAGATACTTCTGGTACAGGTGCTATCCCTCACCCTTTGTTACGAATCGTTTGGGAACAAGAACGAAACAGTATCACTGGTCATTACTGGGCGGTAGTAAAGAACAATGCCATAGATTGCAGTCTACCTTCTAGCGCATCAGATTGTTATGCAACATCATACGATCGTTATGATTTAGGAAAAGCCGATCTCAACGCATTCACGCGATTCGAAGTAAAAATCGGAGAAAACACATTAACCATTAAAGTGAACGATGAACAAAAGGTAAATGTAGATGTATCCTACTGGCAGCACCTCCTGAGCTACTTTAAAGCCGGAGTTTACAACCAGTTTGAAAACGGTGAAGCAAAGGTACAATTTAAGCAGTTAGGACTAACCAAAACTGACCATACTGATTCAATAGCCTGGAATATTGACGATTGGAAATTAACCATTCCTGCAAGCAAAAATGATTGGTATGGTTTTGGCGGTGACAGCGCGGCTGAATTAGAGCCTGAGCGTTGTAATTCAAGTAAAGATCCTCTGTCTAACGAAGAGAGCGTTTACCAACGCGAGATTGATTTATCATACTTCAATGTTATTGACGGTAGCATGCATTTCCGCGCCGATATGGGTTACGGCACGTCAACGGCCAACTCCAGTTACATCCGTTCAGAGTTGCGAGAGCTCTACATCAGTACTAACTCCCCGGATTGCAGCACCAGCGATGAAGAGACAAGTTGGTATATTGAAGATAGTCGTACCGGTGCAACTTCGCATACGCTAAACGCAACACTAAGAATCAACGAATACCCTAAAATCGACGGTCAATTACCAAAAGTCGTGGTAGGCCAGATACATGGTTGGAAAATCAGCCAAGCACTCGTGAAGCTACTTTGGGAAGGTGACAATAAGCCAGTCCGAGTTATTCTGAACGATAACTACAAACTTGATAACAACAAAGACTGTACTGATTGCAACGCATTCAGCGTTAAGCTTGGTACCTACGCGGTAAACGAAGACTGGCAATATACGATCCGTGCCGATAAGGAAGGACTGTTTTTAGCCACCTACGATGCAGATGGCAGTAATATGGTCTCGCACACACTGAAGTGGGGAGAAGCATACTCAGACACCGCTAACAACAAGTCCTATACTCTTACTGAAAGATGGGCGTCGCCTGATATTGCGTTTTACTTCAAAGCCGGAATTTACCCTCAGTTTAAACCTGATAATGCATATCGAGGAGAAATCTTTGATGTGAGCTTTAGTGCTTTGAGCACTCTTCATCAATAGTCATTTCAATCTCTTAGCAATAGGCTTGCTACTTTGCTCTAAAGCAACGAACAAAGCTCATACTGCCGCCACGGGAAATTTATTTTCTCGTGGCCTCTTCTTTTAGAACACCACAATTCAACTCGCTTCACGCATAGTGTTTCCTTCTACGATAAATATACAAGTCAACCTCCACTTAGGCAGCTTAAAAACAGCTTCTATAGTTTCGTGAGATATTTATCTACCCTAACGCTGAGTTATTTTAAATTTAACCAATTAAACTACTCTAATATACATTCGCACTTAAAAATAAACATTGTCAGAAGATAAAAGCAATCAATAATTATTACCTTTCTATGGTGATAAATTTTTAAATTAATTTATCTATGTCAATTAAAATAATATTTGAGCTGTTTTATTCTTCTATAGAAAAAAGCCCTCAGCTACAAAGCTGAGGGCAAAGGACTTCAATCAACTAAAAGTGATAGAACTAGCCTTGGTACTTACCAAAAGATTGTTTTAATTTATAGAAAGTAGCTTGTGCGTAATCATCTGGATTACCGTACATATTCTGGTTATAGACACCGGCTTTAAAGTACATATATCTGCCACCTTCGTCATAGCCACTGTCACTCATATCTACGACTTGAACAACATCATCTTTACCATCACGTTTTACCGTAACTGTCATTGTGTTGCCTTTCACATCAATGATGTAGCTGAATTTTTCACCTAGCGCGATGCCATCGTCACCAATTTCACCAGTCATATCACCCACTAAGCTGTAGTAATCCTCTGTTCCAGTTTTGGTTTTTTCGTGAGCAAAGTAAACTGTACCTGTTGGTTGGTCTGGTAGCTTACGATAATAAAGACGAATTGGCTCATCATCTTTGTCATGAATCTGGCCGATAATAAAGCGGCCAACTTCATGCGACTGACCAGTTGTGGTTGCGTGGTCAATCTTCAGAGTCGCTTCAAGTGTACCGTCTACACCACCCGCTTCTTTTTGATCTTCAACTGGTGCAGAACTGAATACCCAGTTATTAGGATTTACACCTTTTGTGCTGTAAGACTTATCACCAGCACGAAGCATGGTACGTAACTCAGTTCGCGCGTATTTAGTGTTTTCAGAAGTTCGAGCGCCTTTCACATAGCTCTTGAATACCATTCCGCCATCATCTGCTGTGTAGAATATATCAGAGTGTTGGAAGCCGTTAGCCAAGTCCCACTCATCAATATCATCAGCACGACCATCTTTGTCATGGTCGAAAGGTGTCGTCAGTTTCCAACGTGTTAAGTCAAAGTTTTCACCCGGAGCATTTGTAGCGAGTGGCTCTTTCGGTAACGTAGGGTAAGGCATCGCTTTAGAAAGATCACACGTCACAGTCGTTTCGCAAGGACGGACGATTGGTGCTCCAAAGTCGCCTTTACGATTCTTTTTGAGTAAATCCTTTTGTGCCTTTTGCTCCGCTTTCATTTGCGCAATCATAGCCGCTTCAGCGTTAACGACGTCATCAGTAATGATGTGACTTGCCGGACAGGCATTAATTCCGCAATTAACTGCAGCTAACTCAGTAACTGAGTTCCATTGGTTTTTGCTATTACCGTGGCCAACGTAACGAACATAGCGTGCTTTTACTGCAGGCTCAAACTGGAAGCGCTCTAAGCCAAGTGCGCGACCAGAGCTTTGCGCACCCTCAATAACCGTCACCCAGTTTTCACCATCAGTACTAAACTGAACATCAAATTTGCTGACGCGTTCGTTACCTTTGCTGAACGAGGCTTGAATTGCGTCGAACTCATAAACCGAGCCGTAATCCAACATCGCCCACTCACCATCACCATTTGCTGACCAACGTGTCATAATATCTTGGTCAAACAACTGCTCTGGAACATTACCATCATGACTACTCGCCGTTATCGTAACGGGAGTCAGAATATCAGCACCAGTTTCTTGGTTGTTTGGAAATGGATCTACCATGGTCGCCGTACTATTACAGCCCACAGCAAGTAAAATAGAAGAAGCTAACAAGCTTTTGAAGAAAATATGCTTCATGTAATCTAACACCTACAATATAAAAATGAATTAACAGCTCTTTTGCTGTAACAACAATTAGGCAATAACACTCGGGTTAAAAGCTGTATTTAAGGCCAAGGCGTGTTCTCAATTGGCGGTCATCCGTGGTTGAACCATCCTTACCTTTGACATTCCACAATTCAAAGTAAGGACGGAAATCTCCCATTTGGTAACCAACAATTAAGCCAGCATCCCACTCAGAATCTTTCCAATCAGATAAACGCACTTCGTCATAGTTTTTGTTGTAGTTGATCTCATAGCTCAGCTTGACGTTATCAAGGTACTCGTTATCAAACTGACGCATATCGTAAGAGCCTGTCAGTGTCCACTTACCTTGTTCAACTGTTTTCCCAGCAACGCTTACCGAAGTACCATCCGTTAGTGTTTTGTTACCTGCACCATCTGAATAAACTTGAAATTCGTGTCGGTAACGTAAAGCGGTACTTAAGCCAAAAGAGGATTTGTAACCAACACGAACTTGTGGTTTATAAGTGGTTTTTTCGTCATCATCACCAAAAGTAATAGGCATCCCTGGTTGGATAAACCATTGTTTATTTATTTGGTAGCGAACTCCCCAATCAAACTCAGAATCACCAGCAACGAGTTGATCCCAAAAATGCGAGTTGTCGTAACTATGGAATTTTTGTTCTACACCAAAGTTCAGTTTGGTCTGATCGTTAATTTTAGAACTACCACTAATTTTGATACGTTGGGCATAAGTTTCACTCTCATGCTTATATTCTGCGCGATAGTCTAAAGTTGCTGCGGAAACCGCTCCCGCCATTAATGTGGAAGCAACGAATAGGGACATTGTTGTAACTGCTTTCATGATTATATCTCTCTGTATATATTTTTTGGGATACCACTTAAATCCCTGGATTTGATTCAACACTATTGAATTAATGTATGACAAATACTAGTTAATTCATCATGAGAGTTCTGTGATATTAATCATGTAAGTGCCCCTCAACTGACAATTTGTATTATTATATATTCAAAAGTGTTAGCTATGTCTGATTCTAAAACGACCTTTGTAGACATCACTTACAGAGAAATGTTTTAACTCGTTTCATATGATAAAGAAGAAGATTAGAAAAAACACAAACAACAATAATTTCAATGACTTAAAATAAAAAAACTTGATGTGAAATCAAATTTCTTTCCTAAATCACCTGTAGTTTTTGCTGTTTCTCTATAAAGAAAGCCCTCAACCTCATAAACGTTCAGCTCTTATTGATGTTGATATTCAACTATTTTGTGTGACTTATTCATCACTTCAGTGAGCAATCATTGTATCTAGTGTGAGTCGGATCATTCTATTGATAAAACCATCTAGATGACAGAAGTTATTTGTCTAACAATATTACATAAATAAAAACACATAGAAGTGAGTACCTACCATGCAAGTAACAAAAATTGCAGCAGCAATTGCTATTTCCACAGGTTTGTTAACCGGATGTAACACTGATTTAAGGGATGCACCATCGGCTCCCCCACCAACAGAAACTGAGTCTGAGTTGAGCCAAGGTATGTGGGATATTTCAACACCAGCCACTGTGGCGAAATCCGATGATGAGCACGACCTGCCAAACGTCTATGTCTTTGAAGACGGTACGCAAAAGTATTATAACGATGATGATAACTTCGGTACTTACACAATCTACACTTCAACTTATACCGAAGATAAAGATACAGAGACGCTTACATTCAACCTTTATGACGAGAGCGATCTAGGTAACCCTACCGAGTTAACAGGGACTTATGAAGTTTCAAACGGCATGTTAACCATCTCAGGGACAAATGACGGAAACTTCACCGGTAACGATGAATCAGAAAACGATGCGGTGAAAGATGCAGTTGCAGCGGCAAATAATGACGCTGGCGATAACAACGTCGTACAAATTTTGGATACCAATAAAGGTGGAACAGAAGAAGACACCGGTGAGTTACGAATCAAGCTGTCTGATTCAACGAGTGTTTCAGAAATTTCAACAGGCCGACTAACTGTAGATCTAACTTACCAGCATCATGAAGAAACAGAACAGGAAGCCGACGGTTCTGGTGACAATGCTTACATCTCATTTTATGCAGCAAAAACCTCGAATTCCAACTTGCATGGCGAAGTGGCATTTGAAAACGGCAAAATCAAATACCGCGATGCAAGTGGAAACTTGACGGAAACAGGCGACACGTTTGAGTTAGGTGAAAACCTCGCGATAGAAGTCAGTTGGATAGAAAACTTCTTCTCTTTTTCGGTTAACGGTAAACAAATAGGTGAAATGTTACCTGTCGCTGATGGCACCGCTGTAACCTATGTATCACTGAGACTAGGTGATAATGGCAACACTACAAACTTTGAATTAAATGCAGACAACTTGAAGATTTACTCTAGTGATTCGGGCTCTGAAGTGTTGGTTCTAGAAGAGGATTTTGACAACTACATTCCAGGCTTAGACCTCGCGACAATTTACAACAGTGCATCAAGCGAAGCGGTTGTCATTTCAGACGGAAGTTCTAATCCTGATAAACCGTCAGAAGACGTGAGTGAAAACTTTGACTCATACCCAGTAGGAACAAATATCAGTTCAGCAAACTCTAGTTGGAAAGAATACAATACGGTTGCTGATGACTCCTCCACCTTGACGTCCGTGGCTGTAGTAAGTGATGACGTATCAAAGAGCGGCGCTAACTCTCTGCTAATATCCGACACAGATACGACCAACAAACCATACGTTACGCGCGAGTTTTCAAACGGAGCAACATCAAACGGTAGCGTGTCATTCGATGTTTACATTCCGTCAGACAACGAAAAAACTACATACATTAATGTTGGCTCAGGTAAAAACAACTCAGATCGTTACTACGAATTGAGAATTTCGGGCAGTGGTAAAGTTGAAGCCGAAGCAGGATTAGATGACGTAGAAATAGGCACTATTACGACTGACGCTTGGAACTCAATGTCCCTAGCTTGGGATGGTGATGAGATTAACGTTTCTATTAATGGAAAAACGGTTGATGCGCCAAGTCAGTCCGAAACAGGCTTAGACGCAACGAATACACCATCACAGCTAACTATTTACGTAGGGGACACAAGTGGTGCTTCAACAAAAGCATATTTCGATAACATCGATTCAAAGCAACTCTAGTGTTATTTTGTAGCACTTGATACTAGGCCAGGCTTTCGAGCCTGGCTTTATTTTTTTACCTCTTCAGAAGAACAAAATTCAACACAATACTCTAAATTCAAGCCAGTCCCAGTGATTGCTTACTCTATCTTGTTTCTTACCTTTTAAAGAATTCCACTGAAAACAAAAGCCTCATCAAATCGATGAAGCTTAAGTAGAAATCGAGTAGCTCTTAGTTTTCTATTAGTTTCAATTTTGATTTAGCTTGAGCTTAGAAAATGTCACGCTGTTATAGTCACCGTTTTTCTTGTCGACTGAAAAATCACCGGTGCCCGCACATCCTGTACCCCACACAGGGTGAGACTCACTGACGCTACATTGACCATAAGCTCCTGCTTTAAAATAGAACATGTCTTCTGCGTAGCCATGCTCAAAGTCCTTACTATCAATCCCCTTACTGAGATCTATGGAATAAGTCACTGTCTCGTGGCGTTCTGTTTCAAACGTCAAGTTCATCATAGTTCCTTGAACTTCTATCTTGTAGCTGAACTCTTCACCAAGAGCGATACCTGCTTGGCCTGGTTCTTCAAGGTTATCCCAAGTATTTCCCCATACTGGATATGCAATATCAATACGATTTGGATCTTCCTTCGCTAGGTTACGCTCGTAGTTCCAAAATACAGAGCCCATTTTGTGTTCTGGGAATTTTTTATAGAAGATTTTAATGGGTTCATTTCCATGTCCATAACCTTTACCCTCTTTTATTCTTGCATCAATTTTTTTCGCGTGGATTTGACCGACAACAACAGAATGAGCAGGCCCTTTTTCTGGAAATTTGGCGTGTTCAGAAACATGGTTCACTTTCAAGGTCGCTTCCAACGTTCCACCTACGCGACTGTGTTTAGCAGCCTGAGGGTGGCTCGATAAAGCCCAATGGTTTGCTAAATCATCGGTTTGAATAGAAAAGTCAGCGCCACGAGGCATTTCACGTAGTTCAGAGCGAGCATTCTTCGAGTTTTTTGTCGTTACCGCTTTATTCTGCACTTCAAACACCAAGTTGCCTTCTTCGTTCAAGAAGAAGAAGTCTTTGTGTGAATAACTCAGCATCGCCACACCCTCGATTTCGTCCACTTTTCCGTCTTCATTGATATCGGAAGGAATAGTGATCTTCCAGTTTCGCATATCAAATTTATCGGCAGGGACTGGATAATCAACGCCATTATTTAAATCAGAAGCGATAGCAAGAGTTGGTAAGGTAACAGCCATTGCGGCTACGAGTAGATTGAGTTTCATGTTCAAACCTTATTATATGTAATATTGTCATACATATAATAAGGTTTGCAAAGGAATGATTCGAGGAAAGAAGTTATGATGTGCTCTATTGATCACAATTTATAAACTCGATAAACCCCAAAATGATAAGCTAGACATACTCCTCTTTAGTCCATAGCATCCACGAATCTTTTCGACCTAATCCGAAAGTCATAGAATCAATCGTACATTAGCTTGTCTGCCTTATTAATATCAAAATCTTTCAGAGACTTACGTGCTAAATGCCTAAATGGCCATGCCTTAACAATTTCTTCAAACGGCATGATTGCAAACACCCAAAACACTGAAAGGTCCAAGTATAAAATCATCAAAGCACATAACGGTATTGAAATTACCCACTGACCGGTAAAGTTAATCTTAAACACCTCCGTTGTTTTACCTAACGCTCTCAAAATATGACCATGAACGGTGTTATAGCCACGTACTATCGGTAGCAGTATGTAAAGTGGAGCAATCGCGGATAACGCTTTGTAAGTACTCGGGTCTAAGTCGGGATACAAATCAGGAAGCACGAAACTAAGTGCAAAAAAGAAAAATGCTGAAACGAACGAGATCATCACGGCCATATCAATACTAATATCGACATTGTTACGCAGCTCATCCATTTTTCTTGATCCAATTGCTTGGCTAATCGTGATTGCCGATGAATGCGCCCAAGCAGTAATGAACTGAGTACCCGCTTTGATCCAAGGCATCACGATAGTCATAGCGACATAAGCATTTAAGGTCAGTTGCGAGTACAGCAACATGTATATCGTTGCGCCAGTTTGTAACATTGTGACGTTCGCCGCGACGGGGAAAATCTCTTTAAAATGCTTATGTATATTGCTTTTCAATGACGCATCAAGCTTCTTAATAGACAAGATGATAGAATCATCAAGCTTAATGCACATGGTTAAATATAACAGCCGAATACTAATAGCAACCAAACTACCCGCCGCGGCGCCTTGAACGCCAATACCTTCAAAATTAGTCAGGCCGTGAATCAGAACATAAGACATCGCCACGTTGACTGGCAATTCAATCAAATAGCCTTTAAATGGAACTTTGGTCCGTCCAAGCGCATTGAACACCGCAATCATAACCTGAGTAATGGCATTGAATATGACGATGAACTTAGCAATTGCAAGGTAGCATTTTGTCTCCGCATAGAGATCAACGTTATCCGTCAACTTACTGATTAACGCTTCATCAAAGACAGTAATCAACAGCCAGAATAAGGATGCGACTAGAACGTTGATAACTAAAGCTGCCCAGAAACCTTTATTTAACGATAGATAATGACCAGAGCCTACTGCACGGCTAAGTACCAATTGAGACCCATTTGCTAGAGCCATTTGGATACCTAAAACGAAAGAAACTATTGTTGTAGCAATCCCCATAGCAGCAAGTGAAACTTCACCTAATGGCGTAACAAGCAGCGTATCAATCATAAGCATTGATTGCATCAACAAAGCATTAAGAGCGAGCGGCCAAGCAAGAGATAAATTTTTCTTTATATATGGTTGGGAAAACATTAGTAAACCTTTGTAATGAGGTTAAACGTTTAAACTAAAGAGCTCGGTCATTAGGCAAAGTTCATGACAAAAAGAAACGACAGAAAACTCTTTTTAGTCAATAAAGGTGTACGCAAGCTCTTAACTATTCACGGCGTCGGAAAGCCTCTGATTCTCATCATTTAACAGCGTTTGAGAGGCTAAACGAGCTTGAAATGAGTTTCCGACCATAATTGCATCATAAATTGCACGGTGCTCATTAAGGCAGAACCTCCCTCCTTCAACTGACTTGTCAATAAACACCTTAAATATGGTCGAAAGTATATTGCTGAAGGGAACGTAGAATTGATTATCGGTACAAAGGAATATCGTTTGATGAAACAAATGATCGTTAGCAATCCACTCATCATAATCGTGACATCGTGCTGCCATCGTCATTCTTTGAAATACAATTGACAACAGCTTTCTTTGCTCAGCATTGGCATTTTGGGCTGCCAGCGCACACGCCTCTGGTTCTATGGCTTTACGCAATCCTAAAAACTGAGATAGAAACGGCTTAGTATCTTCTAAATCTTGGATCCACTCTAAGAGTTGAGGATCAAGAAAATGCCAATAGTTTCTTGGTAGTACCGTAGTTCCAACTTTTGGTTTAGAGATAATTAAGCCTTTAGCAGACAGCAACTTCGTCGACTCTCGTAGTGCTGTCCGACTAACACCAAACAACTTACACAGTTCTATTTCACTCGGGAGCTTCTCATTTTGACTTAATTCTCCTGACAATATTTTGCAAGAAATCTGTCTTGCTACTTGTACATGTATCTTGTGATTTGAATTCCCGAGAAGTGAAAACTCTGCCATCTATATTCCTCATTGCCAGCAGCCTAAACGACTTGTTTAGCTAATAGTTAGAAAAGGCCAAATGAAAC
The DNA here is from genome assembly GCF_033339515.1 of Vibrio sp. 2130-1. Lineage (NCBI taxonomy): Bacteria > Pseudomonadati > Pseudomonadota > Gammaproteobacteria > Vibrionales > Vibrionaceae > Vibrio > Vibrio sp. 2130-1. The sequence goes on along the minus strand of NZ_JAWOUT010000004.1, from coordinate 317,623 downwards.
ACGCTTTGAAGGCGGAGACTTTCTGTGTAAATGTAAAGCACTGTTATTTAGCGTCTAAAATCTAACGATCTTATGAATATGATTTTTACTCGCGAGGTATATTGGCCAAACTCAATATTGAATGGTCGAGTAGTAACATCATGCACACCGATCTTTAGTATATAATAATACAATATCACTTTATTTAACAAGAAACCTGATCTTCTATTCAAATTGTGTGCTGTGTATTGAAAATCAGTGAGTACAATAAGTAGGCGCGACTAGAGTTAACTAACATATTGAGCTAACAAATAAATAAGGAATGATGTAAGAATCGGTGGCCTCATCTGTTATACGCTAAGTATCATAATCATGAAGGCTTCATAAAGCAGTCGGAGATTCAAAATGGATTTGTGAAGACAGCTGTTATTACGTAAACATCTTCTTGGTGAGCTACACTTTGGATGATATAGTCCAAGCTTAAATAATACAATTTTAACGATAAGTGATTTTATGTCTGGTGAATTTCATTCTATCTCCGGTTCCAAGCGCAGCTTACATGTACAAGTAGCTCGCGAAATTGCTCGTAGCATTTTGTCAGGCAAGATCCCTCAAGGGTCCATTCTTCCAGGAGAAATGTCCCTGTGTGAACAGTTTGGTATCAGTCGCACAGCTTTGCGTGAAGCCGTAAAACTTTTAACATCAAAAGGTTTACTCGAGTCACGTCCAAAAGTTGGTACTCGAGTCATCAACCGAGCGTACTGGAACTTTTTAGACCCACAATTAATTGAATGGATGGACGGTCTAACAGAGATAGATCAGTTCTGTCATCAATTTTTGGGGTTACGACGCGCGATAGAGCCTGAAGCTTGTGCACTCGCAGCGAAAAATGCCACTGCGGAACAGCGAATTCAGCTATCAGAAGCATTCCAAGATATGTTGGAAGTCGCTAAAGCAGACGAACTGGACAAAGCGCGCTGGATGGATGTAGATATTCGTTTCCATAGCATTATTTTTAACTCAACCGGAAACGACTTTTTCTTACCGTTTGGGCATGTTCTGACTACAATGTTCATTAACTTTATTGCTCACTCATCTGAGGAAGGCAATACGTGCATCGAAGAACATCGTGAGATTTATGAAGCAATAATGGCAGGCAATGCTGAAAAAGCACGTCAAGCTTCGGCTAACCACTTGTTGGAGTCAAAACATCGCTTACCTGAAGCCAGTTAAGCTTAGGGCTTGGGCGATCTAATAACTAGGCAAAAGCACGCATCTCGCGTGCTTTTTTAATTTCGTTTCCTCCATTCTTTATGGCACACCATCAACATTTTGATATATAGTAATACAAATGTATTTTGAGAATGTTGTGTTATGACCGACTCGCTACTGCCAAATATCATACAGTTTATCAGCCAGATTGATCCGTTTGACAAGGTACCTAAAGGTGCACTTCGCGAGCTTGCTTCATCTGTTAAGATCACTTATTTAAGCAAGGGGGATGTTGTTGATCAGTATTCTTCTAAGAACGAAAAGTCACTTTATATTATTAGAACTGGCTCTATCGAACAGCGTAAATCTGATGGCATATTGAGAGCTAAACTTGGTCCGGAAGATTTGTTTGGCTTCACTTTTCTTGGTAACGAAGTCGAAAGCGGGAAAGAATACAAAGCAATTGCAATCGAAAATTCATTAGTTTATGTAATTCCAAATGCTGCGCTGAAAAAGTTGTGCACTTCTCATCCTGAATGTGCTGAACATTTTGCATCACAAGCTCAGGTACGGCTAAAGTCAGCATTAGATGTCGTGTGGTCTAACAAAGAAAAAGGGTTGTTTATTCGGCGTGTAGAGGAAGTTGCTAGTGGTCGAGTTGCAATTGTAACCGCTGAGCAATCCATTCAGTCAGTCGCCAACGAGATGATCGATAAGTGCTCTCCCTGCGCTGTCGTTTATCGTGATAAAAAAATAGTTGGACTGATTACCGACCGAGATATGACAAAGCGAGTCATCGCCAAAGGATTAAGCATCTCAACACCAGTCGTCGAAGTTATGTCGCCTGATCCTAAAACAATTCATCCTGACGATTTAGTTCTGCACGCAGCCTCCATTATGATGCAGCACAACATAAGAAATTTACCCCTAGTCAGAGACAATAACGTCGTTGGCGTTTTGACAACAACGCACTTGGTTCAAAACCATCGAGTCCAAGCAATATTTTTAATTGAAAAGATCAAATATGCTGGCAGTGTCAAAGCTTTGTCTAGTTTTACGTCTGAGCGCCAAGCTATTTTTGAAGCATTAGTCGAAGGACGGGTTTCACCAGAAATCATTGGTAAAGTGATGACCATGATTATGGATGCGTACACTCGTAGGTTAATACAAATAGCCATTGATAAGTTGGGAACACCTCCCTGTGACTTCTCTTGGATTGTGGCAGGCTCTCATGCTCGCCAAGAAGTACATATGCTGTCAGATCAAGATAGCGCCATCGTATTAGATGATTCGGCAACAGATAACGACCGTATCTACTTCAAACATTTAGCAATGATAGTAAGTAATGGCCTGAATAAATGTAACTATCCATTGTGTCCAGGGAAGTTTATGGCAGCGACCCCTAAATGGTGCCAGCCTCTCTCTGTTTGGAAAAAGTACTATAAGAAATGGGTGGCAAATCCTGAATACGAGCGCCTCCTCAATATCAGTGTCTTTTTAGAAATCCGAACCGTTTATGGAAACAAAGACTTTGAACAGATACTTCGCGATGAGCTTCACTCTAACATCAACGCTAATAGAGAATTCCTTACGATGTTAGTTAACGATGCGGTGAAAACAAACCCACCGTTAGGAATATTCAATAGCCTAGTATTACAAAAATCGGGAGAGAACAAGAAAACGCTCGACGTAAAAAAATACGCGATTAATCTAATCATTGATCTTGCAAGGATTTATGGTCTGGCAGTTGAATGTGACCTCACTGCAACTGATGAGCGTTTTAAAGCAGCTAACGAAAAAGGACTGCTCAGCCATGACGCGTACAAAAATATAATAAACGCATATCAATTCATCTTGTCGTTTCGATTTGCCCATCAATTAGAAGCACTAAAAAGTGGAGATGAGCCAAATAACCACATTGACCCCAATACGTTCGGTAGTTTTGAACGTCAACATTTAAAAGACGCGTTCCGCATCATTGCAGATCTACAAGAAGTCGCCAAACTCCGTTTTGGGAGCCGATAATGAAGCGCTTACTTGAGTACTTTCATCCATTGACACGAAAAAATCGTCAGAGACAAAAGCACTGTAAAAAGAAGCACATCCCTCTTTATCTTAAAAAGCTGCTTCGCTCGCCAAATCTGGACGTAAATCAACGAGCTTTTGACACTGAGTTCATCGTTCTAGATCTTGAAACAACTGGCTTAGACAGTGAGGAAGAAGTCATTCTTTCCATGGGCTGGGTAGAGATTCGTCAAGGCCATATTGACTTAGCAACAAGCCAACACCTTTATGTACATAGCGACTCAAAAATTAAGCCCGAAACCATAGTTGTTAACCATATTACCCAACAAATGCTGACTGATGGAATCTCTATTCATGAAGCAATGCGGACATTCTTTAAAGCAGCAGAAAACAAAGTTATTGTTGCGCACGGATGTATAGTCGAAACTAGCTTTATTAATCAATATTTACAGCGAGTTTTCAACATAAAAGAGTTGCCGCTCATTTGGATAGACACCTTGCGAATAGAAAAAAGGTTACAAAGAGCTATCAATGCTTCCGATGAATCAGATGTGACTCTAGCAGCGACAAGGGAACGTTACGGGTTACCCGCTTACAACGGCCATAATGCACTTGCAGATGCAATTGCAACTGCAGAGTTACTATTAGTTCAACAAACCCGTATCGCACCTCAGACAAAAGCGACAGTCGGGCCCCTTTATCGGCTTAGCCTGTAATCATCCAGATCACAGGCCTATTTGCTAAACATGTTCTCTGTCACAATTTGGTATCATCAGCATTTACCTACATTAATAATACAATATCATTAATGGAGGCGACATTAGCAAAATGCAGCGAATAGCCATTGTCACTTGCCAACATCAGAGCGAGTGTAAACTGATTAGTTGCTCCATATCATAACTACATTTTAGAGAGCTTGGCATTGCATGTGCGCAATGATTGTCGAAGATCTAGCGGCGTTACATAAACAACCGAATTCAGGTGATGTCCCCTCGAACGTCATCTGCAGTGGTTAGTAATCATGTAAAGCCGCTGTTGCGAACTTCAGCCGACAGCTCGCGGTACTAGTACCGTTTAGCCCATGCAATACAGGCTTGCATGGGCTTTTTTTTAACAATCCTACATCAATCGATGTAATACACCTCTGCCCTAGATATGCATAAATCCGCGTCCATTCTTATTAGAGGACTTAAGACTCTCTATAAGTATATTCATAGAACCCATGCCTAAACTCGACACTTTTAGCAGCTTCAGAGAAAAGCAATATCTGACACCGATCACTTGTATGATTAATTAAAGGGTTTATTACGCCTTACCGGTCACGATTTTGAGTTATTGTACTACAAATAAGAAGGGCGAACGTTACTATTACTTAGGACAATAAACTACTTCAAAGGTCTAAAGATGGAACTCAATACTCTCATTGTGGGCATCTATTTTCTATTCTTAATCGCAATAGGTTGGATGTTCAGAACTTTTACTAGTACTACAAGCGACTACTTCCGAGGTGGCGGCAACATGCTTTGGTGGATGGTTGGAGCAACGGCGTTTATGACTCAATTCTCTGCTTGGACATTTACTGGCGCCGCTGGTAAAGCCTACAATGATGGTTTTGCTGTCGCTATTATTTTCCTTGCAAACGCGTTTGGTTACTTCATGAACTTCGCTTACTTTGCACCGAAATTTCGTCAGTTACGCGTCGTAACTGTCATAGAAGCCATTCGTATGCGTTTTGGTACAACAAACGAACAAGTATTTACTTGGTCTTCGATGCCAAACAGTGTTGTCTCTGCAGGTGTATGGCTTAACGCCCTTGCTATTATAGCTTCAGGTATTTTTGGTTTTGATATGACAGCAACCATCTGGATTACCGGTTTAGTTGTACTTGCGATGTCGGTAACTGGCGGCTCTTGGGCGGTTATCGCCTCCGATTTCATGCAAATGGTCATCATCATGGCGGTAACGATCACATGTGCAGCCGTTGCTATTGTTCAAGGTGGTGGCGTTACTGAAATTATCTCTAACTTCCCAGTCGCAGAAAGTGGGAGCTTTGTTGCAGGTAACAACCTGAACTACTTAAGCATCTTTAGTATTTGGGCGTTCTTTATCTTCGTTAAGCAGTTCTCTATTACAAACAATATGTTGAACTCTTACCGTTACCTAGCTGCAAAAGACTCTAAAAATGCAAAAAAAGCAGCTTTGCTAGCATGTGTATTGATGCTGGGTGGAGTTTTCATTTGGTTCATGCCTTCTTGGTATATTGCAGGCCAAGGTGTTGATTTAGCGGCAGCTTATCCAGATGCTGGTAACAAAGCAGGCGACTTCGCGTACCTATACTTCGTTCAAGAATACATGCCAGCAGGTATGGTTGGACTTCTGGTCGCTGCAATGTTTGCTGCTACGATGTCCTCTATGGACTCTGGTCTTAACCGCAATTCAGGTATTTTCGTAAAGAACTTTTATGAACCGATCGTTCGTAAAGGCCAAGCATCAGAGAAAGAGCTCGTCGCAGTTTCTAAAGCAACATCGGCGGTATTTGGCGTTGCAATTATTCTAATCGCGCAGTTTATAAACTCTCTAAAAGGTCTGAGTCTATTCGACACTATGATGTACGTTGGTGCGCTCATCGGATTCCCAATGACAATTCCAGCGTTTTTAGGCTTCTTTATCAAGAAAACTCCAGACTGGGCAGGTTGGGGAACTCTAGTTGTGGGTGGCATCGTTTCCTACCTTGTTGGGTTTGTTATCACAGCTGATATGGTGTCATCGGCGTTTGGCCTTGAGGAGTTGACTAGCCGAGAATGGTCTGATGTGAAAGTAGCAATAGGTCTAATCGGACACATGACGCTAACTGGTGGCTTCTTCATGTTGTCGACTCTATTCTACAAGCCTCTAACTGACAAACGTCAAGCAGATGTCGATAAGTTCTTTGAAAACCTATCAACGCCTCTTGTAGCGGAATCAGTGGCACAGAGAAAACTCGATAACAAGCAACGTCAAATGCTGGGTAAACTTATCGCGGTCGCAGGTATAGGTGTCATGTTTATGGCTCTGCTACCTAACCCAGTATGGGGGCGCTTAGTGTTTATTCTATGTGGTGCCATCGTCGGAGGTGTTGGTCTACTACTTGTAAAAGCTGTGGATTCAAGCGCTGAACAAGCCTCTGAACCTGTGACAGAAAGTTAAATCTCTTATTCTAATAAACGCGGCTATTCTTTGGCCGCGTTTTTTAATTCTAAGTTCCCAGTACGAACACTTCACCCTTTTACGAAGACATATCATCTTGTCTAGGGTTATCGAATTGCAGCTTTATTTTGTCATTCGATAAGGCTAAACCAGAACGTGATAATCTGATCGAGTTAAAAGTGCAGCCTACCTTGCTTAAGTAAACGCCCCAAAGCCATCCAAATACCTGATGAAGTAAAGATCTCGGCTCGTATACTTTGTTGCCGCTTCGTGATTTAGACTGGCTAGTCCTTTACACCACTACCTAGTCTACAAGCCAAACTATTCCCGCTGAACAAACCATCTCGGGATTACTTAGGTACACTATTTTCTCTTTTTGCAGATGGCACAACAACCGCTACCAATAAAGCTAACAGCAGGAACACAGGGCTAAGCATTAATCCATGCCAGATTGAATACCCATCATGGAACAGCCAGAATATACCAAGCGTCAGTAGGTACGAAAAGTAGCTGCAAAACACCAAGCTAATCGCGACAAAGCGCTTTTGATTAATAATAAGAATCCGCACTAGATACTGGCTAAGAATACCAGAGCAGCGCATGGCAAGTTGCCAATTAATGATAAAGAAAGCAAGCGCAATAAACCCAGCTACGACCAGTGCATCATGCGTGCTTAAAATGAAGTAGCTACCAAATCGGCTTATGATGACCGGATAATCGCCTTCGTATATCGTTGACCAAGATATTGCGTTCGCTGCTGCTACGTAATTGGCAAAATAAGCAATGGCGTAGAAAGTCGTTTGAGAACTGAACGGCTGAAATACATCCGTACAAAATTCTCGCCACTCTTCTTTGTTGGTGGTAGGCCCAACCCAGTCACGTTTTTTTTGAGCGGTACGCCCGGCAAACGCAGGCCCGTAGCGAAACAACAGCCAAAATATATAGAGTGCAAGTATAACCAAGAGTATTGAAAACATACCCTTCCCCCTCATAAATTATCGGCGCCACTGCCAATGGCGTTGGGGTCGTAAACTGCACTTCCCTGCTATACCTATTTGATTTATCAAAGACTTATTATTTTATTACCACCAAAATTCATTTAATGGCATGCTAAACAGCGATATTTTCACGCTTTGTGCGTGAAGTTCGAAAGCCTACTTTTAGGTTTAGCACAAAAATAGCTACAGCAAAGCGTAAGAGAGGGTTTCCGCACCCATCAATGAAGATGAGGCGTTAAGCAGAAGCTGCGACCGCAATGAGAAGAGAAGGATTCAAAGCGGTCATGCATGGGCGAGAAAGCAACTATTTCTCTAACTTTTCTTCAAATACACCAATCTCTCTGCCCAACCAAATCGCGCGTTCTGTGTGATCGAGCAACTCTTCTTCGCTTACTGGGTGAATAAGCACAGAAAAATCGCCTCGAATCGTATCAAGCCACGCCAAGAACTCTTCACTCAATGATTCTAGATGAATTTCAAACATCGGCATTTTGTGTGGGCCAACTAACCGTCCAACTAATGGAAACACACGCAGCACATCTTGACGCTCTTGACGGATGATCTCGTTCAAGGCTTGCGCTTTATCTTGTTCTCTTAGGGGAAAATAAACATGAGCGTGGTACATAACTTCTCCATAATCACTTCCGCTTGAGCACCACCTACTTTGGATAAGCTCAAGGACTGCCGAGGGTATACATTTGTAATGCCGTCACCCTACCTTGATTCCACTCAGTTGGGAAGAAGTTATGCATTCTCATAAGGTCGAGGCTTCGAGCACAACAAAAATTTGCAATTCATCATATAGCAACTGTTTGAGTTGATTCATTAATAATGACTCACTTTGTCAAATTTTACAGCCAAATTTTGTTGCAAATATGTTTCATTAACCAGTAATTAAATTCGAGTTTAAAAATGCCACCAACAAAATAGCAGCATATTACTCTGCAAAATCAGGGTGTAAGCAAAACTTTACTACTGAGCGAAAGTCAAAATGAAGCATAATTTAACAATTTGTTTACACTTATTGTATCTGGCTATACCACGATTTAGTTAGAGGGTTAGATACAGAAAAGCCTTTCTCTGTATCTTGCGGTGAAATAATCGCAGCGATGTTATCGACAAATAGTTTAAAGGACGAACAGATGCCTACCGCTATCGAAAGCACACGCAACCTTAGGTATGGCCTTTGCGCTGATATCAGAGTTTGAGTACCCATACAAACTCTGGTTTTGTATGAACAGCTGCAGTCCAAAAGACCCGCAGCGTCAAAAGGAGCTTGAGATGAACGTTCAGGCATTACCCATGCATCGGTTTATCGACCATCGTGGGGACCTAGTCGACCAACTACCCAACTGGGCTGACACTGAAACATTGGTCGGGTTTTACCGAGATATGGTATTAACTCGCACTTACGACAACAAAGCAGTTGCCTTGCAACGCACCGGTAAGCTAGGGACCTATCCCTCACACTTAGGCGCGGAAGCCATAGGCATTGCGGTCGGCAGAGCACTTAAAGCCGATGATGTGTTTGTTCCTTACTACCGCGATATGCCTGCGATGTGGTGTCGTGGCATTGGCATGGAAAAGAACCTTCAATACTGGGGTGGCGATGAGCGCGGGAGTGATTTTGCTCCTGAAGGCAGTCCGGTTCCTAGCCGAGACCTTCCCTACTGTGTACCCATAGCGACGCAATGTACGCATGCTGTCGGGGTGGCTTCCGCGCTAAAAATTCAAGGTAACCATGAAGCTGCGCTAGTCATGTGCGGCGATGGTGGTACATCCAAAGGGGACTTTCTTGAGTCAATAAACTGCGCAGGTACTTGGAATATTCCACTTGTTTTCGTCGTAAACAATAACCAGTGGGCAATTTCAGTGCCGCGTAGTCTCCAATGTGCCGCCGATTTCTTATCAGAAAAAGCGCAAGGTGCAGGTATACCGGGTATTACTGTCGATGGTAACGATGTCGTCGCCGTTTATGATGCAACTAAAACCGCCCTTGAGAGAGCAAGAAAAGGGAAAGGTGCAACACTCATCGAAGCGGTGAGTTACCGACTGAGTGACCACACTACGGCCGATGATGCGACTCGTTATCGTAAAGAAGATGATGTTCAAACTGCATGGCAATACGAACCTATCACACGTCTTAAAACGTACCTCCTTAATCAAGGCGCTTGGAGCGACGAACAAGAACAGCAATGGCTAGATTACTGTAAAGAGCAAGTAGAGTTAGCTGTTGAACGCTATCTGAGCTTACCGCCACAAGCACCAGAAACCGGTTTCGATTATTTGTATGAATCGCTACCTCAAGAGCTTCATGCACAAAGAGATGAACTCATCAACAAGGCAATGAGAATGCAGGGAGGCAGACATGGCTGAGCTAACGTTGGTTGAAGCAGTAAACCTTGCCCTGCACCACGAGATGCAACAAGACCCCAATGTTGTCGTACTAGGTGAAGACGTGGGCGATAATGGTGGTGTATTTCGTGCCACTGTTGGACTCAAGCAAGAGTTTGGTCTTAAACGAGTCATCGATACGCCACTCGCTGAAGCCTTAATCGGCGGGGTTGCGGTCGGTATGGCAACGCAAGGATTACGACCTGTCGCCGAATTTCAGTTTCAAGGTTTCGTTTTTCCTGCGATGGAGCACTTAATGTGCCACGCGGCTCGAATGCGTAACAGAACTCGCGGTCGGCTCACTTGTCCCGCGGTTTTTCGTGCGCCATTTGGCGGCGGTATCCACGCTCCGGAACACCACTCAGAAAGCGTGGAAGCGTTATTTGCTCACACTGCTGGATTTAAAGTGGTGATTCCTTCTTCTCCACAACGCGCATACGGCTTACTTCTCGCTGCAATTAGAAGCAATGATCCCGTCATGTTCTTCGAACCGAAGCGCATATATCGCACCGTTAAATCTGAAGTCGTTGATAACGGCGAAGCACTCCCACTCGACACCTGCTTCACCTTACGCAAGGGGCGAGATATCACGCTCGTTACTTGGGGCGCATGCGTCGTAGAGTCACTTCAGGCCGCGCAAACCTTGTCTAGTCAGGGAATTGAAGTCGAGGTGATTGATTTGGCGAGTATTAAGCCAATTGATACCGCGACGATTTTCAGCTCACTAGAAAAAACTGGACGTTTACTCGTTGTTCATGAAGCGAGTAAAACTTGTGGTGTGGGATCTGAGCTATTAGCTCGAACCGCTGAACACGCCATGTGCTTACTTAAAGCCCCACCTAAACGAGTAACTGGAATGGACACCATTATGCCTTATTACCGTAACGAAGATTATTTCATGGTTCAGAAAGAAGACATTGTGACCGCAGCGCGCGAACTCGTGGAGGATTGGAAATGAAGACGTTTAACTTACCCGATCTCGGCGAAGGCCTCGCTGAATCAGAAATTGTAAAATGGCACGTTAATGTCGGTGACATGGTTAAATTAGATCAAGTGATCTTAACCGTAGAGACAGCAAAAGCGACGGTCGACGTCCCTGCCCCCTATTCGGGCCGTGTGGTCAGCCGTCATGGTGAGGAAGGTGAAATCGTCAATATTGGTGCATTACTGCTAGAGATTGATGAAACAGGTGCCGGGAGAGAAGTAACGGCAGAGAAAAAAGCCACTGCTGACGCCGCAACCGTCGTCGGTAGCGTTTCTCACCAAGCGCATCATGTTAACGTTGATGATTTCTGGATTGGTGGCAACCACAACACGACAGAAAGTAACCTCGTTACCGCCCTGCCTTCGGCTCGCTTGTTGGCACAAAAACTTGGGGTAGATCTTAACCTTGTGTCAGGTAGTGGCCCGAACGGACTTATCGTAGATGCCGATATTTACGACGAAGCCGGAAAACAGCGTCCAGGCACCGAAGTTTTGAAAGGCGCTCGACGTACCATGGTATCGTCTATGACCGAATCGCACGAACATGTTGCTGCCGTAACCATTACGGAAGAAGCATTGTTGGAAGATTGGCTGCCAAACGAAGATATCAGTATCCGCCTTGTTCAAGCGATTGTTCATGCGTGTCAAGAAGAGCCCGCTTTAAACGCTTGGTTTGATGCCGAAACCATGACACGCTGTGTACACACAACGGTCAATGTAGGAATTGCAGTAGATAGCCGTCATGGATTGTACGTGCCAGTCTTGCGCCACGCAGATGAATACGAGCCACAAGATGTTCGTCGTTGGCTCGATCAAACCGTTGAAGGGATCAGAGAGAGAAAAATCGGTCGTGAGCAATTGCAGCACGCGACGATTACGCTTTCCAACTTCGGCGCGATTGCCGGTATTTACGCGACACCTGTCGTCACACCGCCACAAGTCGCTATTGTCGGCGCGGGCCGAATACTCGACCGAGTTGTGATAAGAAATGGTCAAGCAATTTCGGTGAAAGCAATGCCGCTATCCGTAACGTTTGATCATCGCGCTTGTACTGGTGGTGAAGCTGCAAGGTTTACGAAAGTACTTGCAGAGCACCTGCAACGTCCGAGCGAAAAGTAACTTATTAAAATCAAATGATAAAGGCTTCCAATTTGGAAGCCTTTTGTTTTAGGGAACAAGACTATATCTACAGCTTCTCTAACAGCTCAGGCATTACCACAAACAAATCGCCGACCAATCCATAATCTGCAATGTCAAAAATAGGCGCATCCGGATCGCTATTAATTGCAACAATCACCTTGGAATCTTTCATTCCCGCCAAATGCTGGATCGCGCCAGAAATTCCGACGGCAATGTATAACTCCGGTGCAACAATTTTGCCGGTTTGCCCGACTTGATGGTCATTAGACACATAGCCCGCATCGACCGCCGCTCGTGACGCCCCTACCGCTCCACCTAGCTTGTCAGCCAATTGTTCTACTAAAACAAACTTCTCTTTACTCCCGAATGCACGCCCCCCCGACACCACTACTCTAGCCGCTGGCAATTCTGGTCGCTCACTTTCTGGCGTTTGTTGCGAAACAAACTCACTAAGTTTATTGATAATCACCGTGTCGACTTGAGTAAGCTTAGGGACAACTGGCGTGTCAGATAGCTCTGCGACATCAAAAGCCGTACTTCTTATGGTCATCACTTTATAGGGGTCATTCGACGTGACTCTCGCCAATGCATTTCCAGCATAAATTGGACGAATCACCGTATCGATAGACTCGATTGTCATCACGTCAGAAAGTTGACCAACATTAAGCAACGCCGCCACACGAGGCATCACATTCTTACCAAATGTACTGGCAGGAGAAAGAATGTGTGAGTAGTTTTTGGCTACTTGTGAGATCAAAGGTGCGATATTTTCCGCTAATCCATGTTTATATCCCTTCGCATCAACCCAGATAATTTCTGCAACACCCTGAACGCAATTCAACTCATCCAAAACTGATTGGCACTGATATCCAATAAGCAACACAGAAACAGGAAGCGATTTATCATCATCCTTAATCTCAAATGCCGCTTTAATTGCACACAGCGTCCCTACAGCCAACGATTGGTTGTCATGCTCTGCGAGCACAAGTGTTGCTAATGGTCGGTCTTCCATGGTCATGCCTCATATAACACGTCAGATCCATTACTTGAGCTTAGTCCACTTCACGTTAACGTCAACTGAGCTATAGTTTTCTGTATAGAAACCAAAACCTGTCACGCAGATGACGATAATAGAAAGGAAGCATAAAGATGGAACGAGAATGCATGGAGTTTGATGTCGTGATCGTGGGGGCCGGACCTGCAGGCTTAAGCGCCGCTTGTCGGCTAGCTCAACTCAACCAAGACAGTGAAGGTGACGCACTTTCAATTTGCGTTGTAGAAAAAGGCTCAGAAGTGGGCGCACATATTTTATCTGGCGCTGTTTTTGAAACTAGTGCCTTAGATGAGCTTTTCCCCAATTGGAAAGAAATGGACGCCCCGCTAGCAGCCTCAGTTCAACGAGATGATTTCCTTTATCTTACTACTGAACAAAACCATATTCGCGCTCCCCACTTCCTTACACCGCGTCCAATGATAAATGGCGAGAACAATTACGTAATTAGCCTTGCCAACCTTTGCCGTTGGCTCGCTAACCAAGCAGAAAATCTTGGGGTGGAAGTTTTTCCGGGCTTTGCCGCTGCAAGCATCAATTATGATCAGACTGGCGCCGTGACAGGCATTAACACGAGCGATATGGGACTAGATAAGAACGGCCAGGCCAAACCTAACTTTGAACCAGGTATCGAGCTAAGGGCAAAATACACCCTTTTTGCTGAAGGTTGTCGCGGACATCTGGGTAAAGAACTTATTCAAAGGTTCGACCTAGACGCAGGAAAGCAACCACAGCACTACGCGCTTGGCCTAAAAGAGATATGGGAGTTACCCACTGACAGTAAGGATGTATCTGGCAGTGTTATCCACTCCGCTGGCTGGCCCTTGAGTGAAACAAATACCACAGGCGGCGGTTTTCTCTATCACATGGAGAACAACCAAATCGCCGTCGGGCTTATTGTCGACTTGAATTACAGCAATCCTTACTTAAGTCCGTTTGACGAATTTCAACGCTTTAAGCACCACCCTGCGATCGTACAACATTTGAAAGGCGCCCAACGAATCGCTTATGGCGCAAGAGCCATTGCGAAAGGTGGGCTTTCCTCTCTGCCGAGACAGCAATTCCCTGGCGGTTTATTGATTGGTTGTGATGCGGGGACTTTGAACGTCGCAAAAATTAAAGGCAGCCACACAGCAATGAAGTCCGGAATCATTGCAGCAGAAGCGGTACATACGGCCCGACAAACTGGAGCTTCTGAGCCAGACTACCAGTCGTTGTTTGAATCATCATGGTTGTATGACGAACTCGCCGAAACGCGTAACTTTGGCGCGAACATTCATAAGTTTGGCAGCATACTTGGCGGTGCTCTTTCGACTTTTGAACACAACCTGTGGCAACCACTGGTTAAGAAACCGTTACCTTGGTCTATCAAGGACTATTCGCACGATCATGAGCAGTTAAAACCTAAACAAGAGTGCCACCCAATTGCATACCCAAAACCAGATGGTGAAATCAGTTTTGATAAGCCTTCGTCGGTATTTTTGTCGGGAACACAGCACGAAGAGAATCAACCTTGTCACCTTGTTCTGACTTACCCTCACATTCCAATTGATGTGAATTTAGGTATGTATGACGAACCGAGTCAGCGCTATTGCCCCGCTGGGGTTTACGAAGTGGTGGAAGTGGACAATAAGTTGAAGTTTCAGATAAATGCCGCCAACTGCGTGCATTGCAAAACCTGTGACATCAAAGATCCTTCTCAAAACATCACATGGAAAGCACCAGAAGGTGGCGGTGGACCGAGCTATCAAAACATGTAGATACGTTAGTATGTTGACGATCTAACAAATGGATAAACAAACCGATTGGCAGAGCCTCATTACTCCTGCCAATCGGCAAAATGATCAAGCAAGAAGTCGATAGCCAATCGCGCTCGTAGTGGTAGAAAGTGACGATTCTGATAAACAATCCAGCTGCTGTTGCCACTTCCCCAATAGGGCTCTAGGATTGGCACCAAACGACCAGACGAAATAGCATCGTTGAAACTGCTCTTCGGTAAGTACGCCACACCTAATCCTTCTGCACAGGCTTGCAAGACCGTGTGTGCGTTATTGCTCTTCCATCTGCCCTGCACTTTTACGCCATCTAAAGGCTTGCCGTCTTTTTCAAACAACCAAACGTCTTTGTTGGCAATAATGCAGCTATGACGCTTGAGTTGCTCGGGGTGCGTTGGCAAACCATGTTCATCGAGATAACGCTGACTGGCTGCCGCTGCCATGGGACGATCCACCAGCTTTCTCGCAACCAAGCCTGAATCACTCAACCTTCCGTAACGAATAGCGAAATCGAAGCCATCTTCAATAAAGTTGACCATGCTGGTGTTGAAGTTGATTTCTACCGTGAGATTAGGATGTTGCTTGGCAAACGCCATCAAGGCAGGCGCTACATGGTTCTCAGAAAACGCACCAGCGGCGCTCACGCGTAACGTACCACTCAGTTGAGTTTGCTGCGTGGTGAGCTGTTCATTCGCTTGCTGAAGCCCAATCACCAACTCTTTACACTGCTGATAATACGCTTGCCCTGCTTCCGTTAGACTCACCATTCTTGTCGAACGTGCTAACAAGGCGACACCTAATCGCTCTTCTAATCTTGTGACTTGACGACTGACATGACTGGTACTGCAACCTAACTGTTTTGCCGCTGCAGAAAAACCTAAGCTCTCAGCAACCGTAACAAACTCATTGATACCTTCAAAACTGTCCATACTTACCTTTGCTATATAGCAATAATGTTTTGCCAATTAATCGTATTATCACTTATTTGTTTAGCAATTAGTATGAAGGTGTTCAACAAATACACGTAAGCCAAAAAGGAAACCATCATGAAGAAAGTACTCATCATTGTGACGAACCATGCGACCCTAGGTGAAACTGACCAAGCAAACGGAACTTACGCGCCAGAGCTCACTCATGCGCTTAGCGAACTACTAGATGCAGGCTTCGATTACGACATTGCCTCTATCAAAGGCGGGCAAGCACCACTGTACGGAACCGACATCGAAGGCGACGCAGTCAACGAGAAAATCTTAGCGGATGATGATTTCCAGAACCGCATCAACAACACGATTCCAGTGTCACAAATCAACGGTGACAACTACGATGCGATCTTCTATCCGGGTGGTTTTGGTCTTCTTTCAGACCTAGCGAGCAACGAAGATTTTGCCAAGATTTCTGCAAAACACTATGAAGATGGCGGTATTGTGGCTGCAGTTTGTCATGGTCCGGGCGCTCTTCTACCTATCACGCTTAGCAATGGCGAAAAGCTACTTTCGTCTAAATCAGTAACAGGTTTCACTCGTGAAGAAGAGATCGACTTCGGCACCATCAACGATATCCCATTCCTATTGGAAGAATCTCTTGCACGCAACGCAGCGCGCTACTCTAAAGTGCAACCATGGCAAGAGTTTGTAATTGTGGATGATCGTGTCATCACAGGTCAAAACCCAACGAGCGCACACGGCGTAGGCAGAGCGATTGTTGAACACCTAGCTTAAACGCGCCGGAAACTACAACCATCCTAGAAGAGGAAAGCGTGCTTTGTCATGCTTTCCCTTGCTACAGGCGATCGCAAGATGCGCTTATACTTCTACCCCTGCTTCATCTTCTTCTACGATATCCGTTTCTTGGTTCGCCTCTTCCAACCATTGCTGTAAAGATTCACTTGCTAGCACCTTTTGTTGGTAAGCTTTGGCACCTTCCGATAACTCGATGCCGTAAGTTTGGAAACGCAATGCCACAGGTGCATACATAGCATCCGCTATCGACCATTCTCCAAATAGCCAACCGTTTGGATGCAGTTCTGCTTGCTCTGCCCAAATAGCGTCAATGCGAGCAATATCTTTACGTGCCCCCTCCGTTAGATCGACTTTTCTGCGTGCGCGGATGTTCATTGGGAGTTCGCTTCTTAAGTTAAAGAAACCCGAATGCATTTCTGATGCGATGGCGCGTGCTTTAGCCCGTTCCGCAGACTTACTTGGCCATGCTTTGCCTTGTAAGTATTGCTCGTTAACGTATTCCAAAATCGCTAATGAATCCCACACGGTTGCGTCATCATCCACTAAGGTAGGGACTTTCGCGGTTGGTGTAATACCTTCCAAGGTCTTATAAAAATCTTCCGTGAATAATTTGAGCTTGGTGACTTCGACATCTAGTTTGAATTGAGAAAAGATCAGCCATGCGCGCAGTGACCAGCTTGAGTAGTTTTGGTTAGCAATAAACAGTTTCATGACGCCTCCATGCGGTTTGTGTTTTGAGTACCCATTCACAATATCTGATTGTATTTAAGGGGACTAACGGATAGTTTTGATGGAACACTTCAACAAAAACGATGGATGAGTTTTAGATATGGATATCGATGCGTTACGCAGCTTTCTGGCTTTTGTCGAAACGGGAAGTTTCACTCGTGCAGCCAAGCAGATCAATCGCACCCAATCCGCGTTCAGTGCGCAAATGCGTAAGCTAGAAGACGAACTCAGCGTCAGTTTGTTTGAAAAAGAAGGTCGCAATCTTGTCTTAAGTGAAGCGGGATTAGCACTACGCTCTCACGCAGAGCAATTGGTTAGCTTGCACAATCAAGCACTGAAACAAGTGAAACGTTATGAAAATAAGCGTCCTCTTCGCTTAGGTTGCCCAGAAGATTACAACGACAATATCTTGCCTAAAGTCATCCGCGTATTACAGCAATCTGAGCCCACATGTTCGATTCAGGTCTTTAGTGAGCCGAGCATCACCTTGAGAGAAAAACTTGATGAAGGAAAGCTAGACGCCGCTATTGTGACAAGAGCACCGGATAGTGAAGAAGGTTATTGGCTAGCAAGCGACAAAGGCGTGTGGATTGCTCATCCTGATTTTGACATTGAGAACGCCCAACCTCTCCCTCTCGCCCTATTCCAAACCGACTGTAAATACCATGCGGCAGCAGTAGACGGATTAACCAAACGTGGCACTCCTTATCAACTACTGGCATGTTGCAATACGGCTTCTGCACAACGAGCAATTGTACGTTCAGGCATGGCTATCGGTGCGATGGGCAGTATTAGCGTTAGCGAGGATCTTAAGATCTTAGACGATATGCCATCGCTACCTTCCGTGGATATCGTTTTGGTCACGGGCGTCGAGCCTCATCCGATACTGGATAAAGAATGCTTGGCGCAATTGGTTGAGTTAATGGTTTAACCGGATTAGCTAGCCAATCACAAAGTTAAATTCGCCCGTTAACCGCCCGTCGATTCGTATAGTTTCAAACTGCAGATAATCACGGGCTTTGCCTCCCCACCATTCATCGCCAGTATTGCCTTTCAAGTACAACTGAGTGGTCAGAAGCTCTTGGTTATCCCGCCACAACTTAACGTGAATGTGCGGTGGACGAGAGGCATAAGGCACGGGGTACAAGGTCTGAAACAAGTAGTGACCATCCGATTGAGTTAAAACTGCACCAAAGCCAGCAAAGTGCGCATCAAACTTATCGTTATTTGGTTGCTTAGGATGATCGTAAATCCCCTGCCCATCGCATTGCCAGATTTCTACTTTGATGCCTGAAACTGGGTTTCCCGATGTATCTACTACTCTGCCTTGCAACACGATAGGTTCACCGACCAAGCCTTCTGATTGCAGAATCAAGTTTTGACGAAGAGGAATATCCACTACTGGATAAAATGGCCCTTCTGTTTGTGCTGGCGTCGGCCGCATTGGTGTCGTCGCTTTTAAAGAGGAGGCGAACAACAATGTCCACAGCGCTAAAAAGTGTCTTCTTTCCATGGTGCCACCAATACAATTGCATTGAATTAAGTTTGGTGGAACTTGAGGGATTTGCCATAACGAATATAAAAAATGCCCCTGCAAGAGAGTCATTTGCAAAGGCACTGTGGAACTAAATGATAAATGTTTGATCGAAGGATTATGCGGCTTCGAACGCCAGTGCTTTCTTCTCTACCTGACGGAAAATGAGAGTCAGCACACCATTTACCGTTAAATAAAATGCGCCTGCAATACCAAATACCGTCAACGTGTCGTAGGTTTGTGCGTTAATGCGTTGCGCGTAGCCCATCAGATCCATGATCGTAATCGTGCTTGCTAGTGACGTACCTTTGAAGACCAAAATCACTTCGTTCGAGTAAGCCGGAACCGCACGACGAATAGCGTATGGCAGCAGTACTTTTAGTGTTGCGGTTTTGTTCATACCTAATGCACGACACGCTTGCCATTGACCGGAAGGAATCGCGTTAAACGCTCCTTTGAACAACTGAGTGCTGTATGCAGCGGTATTCAACGCTAACGCCAACATCGCACAGAACCAAGGTTGGCTTAACCATGTCCAGAATACACTTTCTCTTACTGCGTCAAACTGACCAGGACCGTAGTACACCAAAAAGATCTGTACCAACAAAGGCGTACCAGTGAACAAGGTGATGATGCCACGACTTACCCAATGCAAACCCGGAGTACGCAGGATCAGAGTCAGCGTCATCATCAAAGCTAAAAGACAGCCCACAACCAAGGAAGCGGCGGTCAATTGAAGGCTAGTGCCTAAGCCATCCAGCATTTGCCAAACGTGTTGTTCGTTCATGCGGTTGCCTCCTGTCCCATGCTCATGCCTTGAATTGAGAACTTCTTATCAATCTGTTTGACGGCACGTTGCGTAATCAAAGTAATGCCTAAGTAAATCGCCGCAGCAGTTGCGTACCATGTAAACGCTTCATGCGTCGCTGCAGATGTTAGCTGCGCTTGCTTCAATAAATCCGTTACACCAATCAGTGATACAAGCGCGGTATCTTTCAGCAAAACCAGCCATTGGTTAGTTAAACCTGGTAGTGCGTGTCTTACTGCTTGTGGCAAAACAATGCGAACAAAAGCGTGTGCTTGACTGATGCCGAGTGCACTTGCTGCTTCTCTCTGCCCTCTTCCAACGGCTTTTAATGCGCCACGTAGAGTTTGAGAAGCGTAGGAAGCGAAGATCAATGACAACGCCACCACGCCAGACAAGAACGGGCTAACTTCAATAAAGTCGCCGGTGATTAAAAACAGAACCTGCGTCGAACCAAAATAGATAAACAACACGACAAGGATTTCTGGCAAACCGCGTACAATCGTCACAAACGCCGTCATTGGCCATTTAACGAAAACGCGGCGAGACATTTCACCACTGGCGAATACCACTGCCAGAATCAAACCGACTAAGAGGCTTGTGAAGGCTAGCTGGACAGTCATCCAACTAGCTTGAACAAGCGATAAAGAGTAACCCGTTAGTGCCATATTACTTACCGAAGTATTTGTTGTAGATTACGTCGTATTCGCCGTTTGCTTTCACTGTTTTCAGTGCTGTGTTCAGCTTGTTCACTAGCTCGTCGTTACCTTTATTTACTGCGATACCGAAACCGTTACCGAAGTATTTAGGGTTAGTGACGTGCTCACCCACGTAAGCTAGGTTGTCTTCTTTCTTGAACCATTCTGCTACGACTGCTGTGTCACCGAATACAGAATCAATACGGCCATTTTTCATATCGATGAACGCGTCTTGGTAGCTTGAGTAAGGAACCGCGGTTACGCCCGGCATTTGCTCAATCAGGTAGCTTTGGTGTGTTGAACCGTTTTGAACACCAACACGCTTACCTTCTAGTGCTTTTTGATCAGCCACTTTTTCTTTGATAGAAACAAACGCTGCTGAGTTGTCATAGTATGCATTCGTGAAATTCACTTGCTCCAAACGCGCCTCAGTAATGTCCATTGCAGAGATTGCCGCATCGTAGCGCTTGAATTTTAATGCTGGGATCAGGCTGTCAAAAGATTGGTTGTGGAAGGTGCATTTTGCTTCGATTTCTTTACATAGTGCATTCGCCAGATCCACATCAAAACCTTGGATTTGGTTGTTTTCATCCATGTATTCGAATGGGGCGTACGTCGCTTCCATCGCAAATTTGATCTCTTCTTGTGCTGCTGCATTCGCTGAGACAAGTCCGATTAGTGAAGCTAGTAGAATCTTTTTCATTGCAATACTCCGTGTGTACTTAGTGGGCTGACACTCGCAATGACAGCCGAGCTTATCTGTTAAATAGACTGAACTTTAAAAACGTGATTTAGTGATTTAAGTAGTCAGCAAACTGGGCGGTTTGCGGGTTAGAAAACGAATCATTTGTGCCGTGCTCAACGATGTGTCCTTTTTCTAAATACAGTACGTGGCTAGCGATTTTCTTGGCGAAATCCACTTCGTGCGTCACAACTACTTGTGTAATTCCGGTTTCGCTTAAATCTTTAATAATCTTAACGACTTGGTTAGTAATTTCCGGATCAAGCGCAGCGGTCGGTTCATCAAAAAGCAAGACTTCCGGTTTCATCATCAATGCACGAGCAATCGCCACACGTTGTTGCTGACCACCAGAAAGTTGCATCGGCCATGCATCCGCTTTGTCTGCCAAATGCAGCGTCGCAAGAATTTGCATTGCCTGCTTCTTCGCTTCTTCTTTATCCATGCCAGCGACTTTTACCGGAGCCTCAATCAGGTTCTCCATCACTGTCATATGCGGCCATAGGTTGTACTGTTGGAACACCATGCCCACTTTACGACGAAGCGCTAAACCTTGCTTCTCTTTGATTTCAGTTGAAAAGTCGAATGCGTCATTAGCGATGTTTAACTGGCCGTTATCCGCTCCTTCAAGAAGGTTAAGAACACGTAGTAGAGAGCTCTTCCCTGCACCACTCGGACCGAGTAACACCAGTGTTTCGCCGCTTTCACACTTAAAGCTGACATCGTGAAGCACTTGTGTCTCACCGTAGGATTTATTGATTCCGCTTACCTGAATAGTCATGCTGACATACCGCATTAATTGTCACTTGGTATTTATATTACTCAACTGGACTTTTTATGCAATAAAAATGTATAAAAATTTAATTTGTTAATTTTTTGTATGATCAGCTACCACCAAGACAGAGTATCTGACTGGTTTGAAGAGTTAGTTTTAACTGAATTTGTTGAAGAAAAATCCAACAACATGGTGACGACCGAAACAAGGTTAAAATGGTGGTTATTTTTGTGCTGACGTGTAGAGGAAGTTTTGAGTCTATGAGGATGATCTATTCCAAGTACACCCGCTCATTTTTGCACAGCATCCCCTGTTAGTTTTCCTGTAAAGTCCTCTATGGCAGGGTCCTGATTACGACTTCGCGAATGGACTATAATTTCTCTTTGTATTCTGGCCCTTAATTCGAGTCATCTAAGTATGAGTGAGATAACCCCATGTTGAAGTCGCATTGTTTTTCTCTCATTGCACTTGCTTCTCTGAGCTTACTTTCTATACCCAGCGTTTGGAGTAGAACAGCAATCGTGTTACCTGGATTGCATGAACAGGGTATTGATCTTCAAGATAAGCCTATCTCTGCTGCGGCTACACGTGAATGGGAACTGGATTATGCTGATATCTTATTCGGCGCTTACGAAAGTAAAAGTCATAATGAGCGTGTACAAGCACTTGGTTACATGTACAACCAAAAGCTGGAACTTAACTCAGGTTGGCTGGAAAACGATATACGTAACCAAGCAGAACTGAATGGAATTGACTACGAAGATTTCTTTCTCCACTTTTCTGAAGACACTATCCTAGCTGAAGTCGACTCAAGCCATGGTGAGAATACTCTACTCAATCGAAAACCGATGATCGTTGGCTATACCGCCAGCGCTGACCACGCCGGTTTTTGGCTATATCAACCACCGCCATGGGATGCTGATGTATTTGGCCAGGCGAATAATGGTGGAGCCCTCTATGTCTATCACTCAGAGAAGTTCGACCGCTTAGCCTTTACGTTCTCTCAGTTTGCTCAAGGCGGCAGCTTCACGATTGAATACCCTTCTGCTATCGACTCGTTTGGTCGGGTAACTGAATGGAAAAGCTTCGCGATTAAAAAAGACAAAACTGAGAACATGACTAAAAACCAAACAGTAAGCTGGTCAGTTTCTTTGGATTGGGTTCGCGCTACAACGCATGATGGTAGCGGAAAAACTTATGGTGGCGGTCAGTACTTTGGCTCCACCTTTTTACGCGACGGCGGCCGCCTTTACGTTGCGAAAATTACTTGGCATGACGACAACATAGAAAACCGCCCACGTCTCGAAAACATTCAACTCAAAGATAGCTTCCCTGCCGTCTATATCTCAGGAGCACCAACGGAGACACCTGAAGGTCAAACCATTCAACGCTGGCGTAAAATTCGTGGCTTCGACACATCTGCAGATCGAAACCAAGACAATTATCTTTCTTGGAATGAATACAAAAACCGTTCAAATAAGAATGCAACCGCACGATTTCGTTGGGAGTCACGCGTTATTCCATTTGGTCGTATGTGGAATCAAACCTCTTCTTGGGCATTGACCAATCTCGGCAATCCCTTTTTTGCCAATACAATGCGCCACTCTTACCAAGCTGAATGGGCGAAACAAGGTTTAAATGGTGCGTACAACGACGATACGAATAAGTTACTCGGTGCAAATCAGTTCTACATATATTCCGGAGGCACAGTGGATGAGCTTGGTTTGGTGGCGGGTAGCCAAGCTGCTGACGATGCGTACAAGGCGCAATTCTCGGCGTTCTTGAATAAACTGGCAACGCTGGATGAAGATGCGTTAATTGGCCTCAACATAGGTACGGCAAACTTATTCGGTCGTAATGGGCAAAACCACTTGGTTAACGCTGGCTCCTTGTACTTGCGCGAGCACTACCTTTTCCCTTCTACCGGCTTTAGTGGCTATGCTGGGTTAGCTAAGTTTTGGGATAACTCTGCACTCGCCAAAGCTGGCCAGAAAGTGATTTATCAAGCGACAACGCGTTATGGTCGCGTTCAATACTTTGGGAACACAGAAGACAATTGGAAACAGGACCAATACTCTGCACTAGCAGTGTTCTACTTAAACTATCACCCTGAGCGCAGTTACTTTAATCAGTGGAACAATGGCTACTTATATGGAAGTAATAACACAACAAGTGACAACTTCTGGAAGGCAGGCGTACCAATGAATATTGCTTATCAACCTAGCACCTTGCTTGCCGTTGATTTGGGAGAGCCTGCCAATCAAATACCAGAGGGGTATCAGGCGACTCCGGTAATGATGTCCACCAGCACGCCCTATTCCGCCGATTACACAGTGATTGGAGATGCTTCTATGAGCATAGTGGCTCATCCTGACTTGCCTAATGGCGCTATCGATTTGTTACCAACCCATACGTACTTTGCGTATCACTCAGACGATACGGTAGTGATGCATGGCCCTACAGAGATGGTGTTAGCCCGCGAATTCACCAAAGGCCGAGTTCTGTATCGAACTGATTTCTTTGGTAAGAATATCGATTATTTCACCTCACCGAAGATGTCAATCGTGCTTCCAGAGCCTATGCGACCTGTAGATCAAGACGGTAACATCGGCGACTATGTTTCTCATATTGAGATTGGCGGCTACGAAGGAGTGTTCTTGCTGTATTAACGCCCTTTAAACCCTTCTCACCAAACACTTCATAAATCGCCGTTTTTATGCTTAACGCCACTGAAAAAAACTTGTTCACTGAATCTTTATAAACCGATGTATATACTGAAGTAAATGACAACGACAAGGAAATTCAGTCACATGAAGACGACACCTTCAATGCTATCTGTTCTGCTGCTATCAGCATTATCTACTCATGCAAATGCGGACGAATGCGGAAAAATAACCATCGCAGACATGAATTGGAATTCGGCCAGCTTAATGGCGCACATCGACCAATTTGTCTTAAATGAAGGCTACCAGTGCGATGCGGAATTGATCCCTGGTGATAGCGTTCCTACAGGCACCTCTATGATTGAAAAGGGACAGCCTGACGTTGCGCCAGAGTTATGGACAAACGGTATTAAAGAAGCACTTGATAAAGGGATTGCGGATAAACGCTTGCGCATCGCTAGTGAATCGCTTGTCAATGGTGGTGAAGAAGGGTTTTGGGTTCCCGCCTATCTGGTAAAACAGTATCCAGAACTCGCGACGATAGAAGGCGTCATCAAGCACGCCAAACTATTTGAACACCCAGAAGATGATGACAAGTTCGCGTTCTATAGCTGCCCTGCTGGTTGGACATGCCAAATCACCTCCGGTCACTTGTTTAATGCATTAGGGTTAAGTGAGCACGGCTTTGAGATGGTTGACCCAGGATCTGGCGCAGCATTAGCTGGCACCATCGCCAAAGCCTATGATCGCAAAATGCCTTGGTTTGGTTACTACTGGTCACCGACCCCCGTATTGGGCAAGTATGATATGATCAAAGTGGATTTTGGTAGCGGGACAGATTTAGAAGAGTATCGCAACTGTACCACTCAGCCTGATTGCGCTTCACCAAAAGTAACAATGTACCCACCTTCTCCAGTTCGCACAGTAACAACTGAGGCGTTTGCGAGCAAAGAACCCCAAGCATTCACGTACTTGCAGAAACGCGGATTTACCAACGAGCAAATGAGTGAAATGCTGGCCTGGATGGAAGATAACTACGCGGACGGTGAAGAAGCGATGTTTTACTTCTTTAATACCTACCCTGACTTGTGGAAAGGCTGGGTATCTGAAGACGTCGCGGTGAGAATCGAAAAAGCGCTTTGATGATTAATACTTAAAGTGCCACAAATCATTTAACCTCCCATACCGTTTGAATAAACGGCATGGGAGACTCGTCAACGACTCGTTAATACATGGTGTGACCATTCAATGTTTCTTTAGGGATCTCTTGCAGAGCGTCCCAATGTTCAACAATCTTCCCATTATGATCAAAACGAAAGAAATCCATCGTCACGTATTCAATATCATTAGGCCATGTTTGGTGAGTGTGTAGTGCCACCAAGTTCCCTTCAGCAATGGCTCGCACAAACGTAATGTCTTTATTGGGATACTCATTTTGCATCCGCTCAAAATACTCGATAAAAGCCTCGGGGCCATTTCCAACTAATGGATTGTGCTGGATGTACTCATCGCCAACATAGTCTTCAACCGCTTTTCTTGGATTACCTCGATAGGCGGTTTCGTAAAACGCAATGGCATTTCTTTTGTTCTCTTGCAGATCCATTTTTCTTACCTGTGTTGCTCCATCTTGCGGATAACGGTAATCATAGTCTTTGAACTTCAGAAGTGACCAAACTTCGCGCACAAAAAAGGCCGCTAAAGAGCAGCCTTCATCACTTCTACTTGGAATCATCGCCTTTCATCGCTTAAACCACACCGCCAGCACCGAGCATAGAACGCTCACTGTTCTCCACCAGCAACGCGGTTGCGGTTTGTTTCAGTGTTTCCCATTCTTGGTCTTCGACAAAGATACCATTTTGCCAAGAAGCTTGTTGCGTGCGGCTTAACTCATCACCTTCAATGTGGGTGGTATACCCTTGTGCACTTTTCTCGATATCGAAATCGTTCACGGAGAGCTCGATAACCATACTATGCAAATCCGTATCATGCCCATCAAACTGATCCGAGAAAAAGACTTCTGGCGCGATTCGTCCACGGTTTAACACATAAAGCGTTCGCTTGGGACTAGAGCCATTGACCCATTGCGCACGGCACGCAATGCCTTTTGCAGAGAGCTTCAACAACTCACTAAAACCTAGCCAACGGTTATGGCACTGCGTCAACGTGATAGTAATCGACTTACGGTTAATCATTTTCTCAAGTGCGAAATCCAACACAGCAGGTAAATGACACGCTACACTCCCGTTGTGCAGTTCTACCTCTATGTTTGACGGCGTACTGTTGGTCACCGATACGGCGCAGTCTGAATCTAACCCAAGAAACAGACTGGCGTTATTAAAATGACGAACTCCATGTAAGCCAACCATTTGCAAGTCCGCCACCATGTTCGCAATGACATCCGCCTCACCACAGTGACGGCGCATGCCAAGAAATGCCTTATTAACCGCGGCCACCAATTCGTTGTGAGAGACGATCATAATGCAAATCCTCCACTGATTTTTTGATTATCACTTTGCGCAATTTCGTCACGTGGCGGCATGCTAGGGAAAATCCATGTGTCTGCCAGTTTAGGGTCGTGAATTTCATCTAACAACGGCGCACCTTGGAAGAAAGTTACTCGAACCCAACGATCCGAGCGCGGATCAAACTTAGTCGCGCCAAAGATCGCCAATTTACAGCGCAGTAAGTGCATTGGTAACGCATCTTTACGCAGCACATTCATTTGAATATCCCCCATCGCACGGTTGCCTAGCGTCCATACGCGACGTGTGATCGAACGATAAGCCGGTTTTTGCAATAGAAACTCTGCTACGGACATTTCTACATCACAGTCAAGCAAGGCCTGGTACAAGCGATTCACTTGTCTGCCGATATCAAGCGGCAGTTCTTTTTCTTCTCCAGCCTCTTCCCCGCGAACACCAAGCCTTGGCTCTTCTTTATCTTGTGAGCGATACCAGAACCAGTAGTTGTTCTCGGCTAGTGAGTAATCCGCATCAATCGCCCAGCGGTACTTGCTTTGCAACACTTCCAGTAAATCTTGGATCTTTTTCCCGCCCGGAATAGATAACGTTTCATCCGTATTCATTTGGCTAGCAAATTCATCCACTAAAGATGGGTAGAGTTCGATCAAGCAAGAGGTGAGAATTTCTTGGGCTTCCACACTCATTGTTTTCTTATGCTCGACCAAACTCGCCCAGTTCGGATGTAATGCCATTAACGTTGCTAGCTTCGATAGCAGTTGTTTGATGTCTGCTATCGCTTGATGATTGAGCCTGTCTTGATGTTCATTGATGGTGATGACTTGCTCTAAATGACGCTGTGCTTTTTGTAGTAATCCTTGCAAAGGAGCATGGAACGACGCTTCACATGGCATCGCAAAGACTCGCGCTACCGCACGTTCACGAGAGGTCATCCATTGGTCAACAATACACGGGTGATTAATCAAGTATGGAGCCATGCCTAAGCCAGTCGCATTGCCGACACCAAGGTAGCGCTGCAAGCCACGATGCAAAGCCACCGCGTTGTCGCCACCTTGTTGAAGTGCCAGATAGTGCACCCAATCGAGGCTGAATTCACGCAACATATATACGGCACACATTTGCGCACTAAAAGACTGGCTGAAATCTGAGTTGTTCTCTAACAGTTTGAAATCGGCGATACCAAACTTTCCGTTACCATAAACAGCTGTGGTACGCAGGATATAACCCACTTCCGCTAACTCTTTCGGCTCAGGCTGCTCGCCTTGAGAAAGCGCGCTAACAATGTGCTCAAACACGCGCACACTTTTGTTTGCGCGAGCAAGAACAAGTACGTTGTTTGGATTACGTCCCGCTTCTTGCAGCGGTACATTTTCTCGCAATCTTTCCAACAAAGTAACATCAACATCGCCTTGAACCAGTGCAAATGTGACGTCCCACTTTTCAGCAATTACGCGATCATTACGCTCGTCGTCGGCAATTTCATCACAGAATACCACCAAATGATAAACGTGCTCTGGCGTGGTCAATTTGTAAATCACATGACCATAACCACGAGGACAAAGCTGCCACTCATGCTTGGTTACTTGCCAGTTTTGGCTTGCCATATTACGAATCAGACTGCGTACAAAGCTAATTCGGTTTTGGTGCATTGCGCCAAGCCTTTCGGCTGCCATGACAATCGCTGCATCGCGCATAGTTGCTTCCGTATAAGTAGAACGATGTGCATCCATTTTGCTCACCACCTATTTGTTATTGTAAGAATACTAGGGTTTGTGCGGATGCAGGAGGAAAACACCCGCACAAGCTCCACGTTGTTTGAATTAGATAATTGTTATAGCCCTTGCTCTTTCGCCATTTTGATTGCGATTTGCGGTGCATTCCAAAGTGACGGTAACAGAATCAACGAAACCGGAACCGCGGTAATCACAATGAAAGATTGCAGAGCAGAGATGCCGCCAGAGCCAAGGGAAATTAGGATCAATGCCGTCACACCCATCATTACTCCCCAGAAGGTACGGATGATCGCATTCGGCTCCGTTTCACCACTGATCACGACACTGATTGTGTAGGTCATTGAGTCGCCCGTCGTGACGATGAAGATCGTGGTTAAAATCAGAAATAGAATTGAAGTCAGCATTGGCATTGGTAGTTGCTGAGTCACTGCAAGCAAAGCACCTGGCAAGTTAAAGCCCTCAAACGCCGCACTCACGCTACCCGGTTCAGCAATTTCAAACGCAAGGCCAGAGCCGCCCACAATCGTGAACCAAAAACAGGTGGTTAACGGAGCCACAATACTGATGGTGGAAATAACTTGGCGAATAGTTCGACCACGGGAAATACGCGCAATAAAGATTGCCATCATCGGACCATAACCCAGGAACCAGCCCCAGAAAAATACTGTCCACCAACTTAGCCAACCTTCGTCACCGCGATAGGTCGCCATTGGGATAAAGTTATCCAACATGCTTCCTACACCTTGAATGTATCCGTTAAAGATAAAATTCGTCGGACCAAAAAACAGGATGTAAACCATCAATGCCATTGCCAAAATCACGTTGTAACGACTAAGCAGTTGCATGCCTCGGCTTAATCCACTGAGTGCTGACAAGGTGTAAAGCGCAATCGCAAACAAGATGATGATAAGCTGAGTGGTAAAGCCATCAGGGATATCAAACAACGCATTTAACGCGTAGCTAACCTGCAAGCCCAGAAACCCAATTGGACCAATGGTGCCCGCGGCTACCGCGATAATGCAGCATGCGTCAATCAATGCACCGAGTTGGCCTTTAAGTGCTCGTTCGCCCAAGACTGGGTAAAGCAAAATACGGGGTTTTAGTGGTAAACCTTTGTCGTAATGTAGGTGCATCACCACGATGGAAGTTAAGCTACCTACAATCGCCCAAGCTAGAAAGCCCCAGTGCATAAAGGATTGCGACAACGCATTCACCGCACCTTGCTGCGGGTTATCTTGCGCGCCGTACAAAGGAGGTGGGCTCACATAATGCGCGATAGGCTCAGCCGCGGCCCAGAAAACGCCACCACCAGCCAATAAGGTACAGAAAATAATCGCCATCCAGCGGAAAGAATCCATTTCTGGTTTTTCAATCCCGCCCAACATCACCTTGCCTGTTCGCCCTGCAGCTAAACCAAGACCAATAAGAAAAGTGAGAAGCAGCAGTAACTGCCAGTATGGACCAAATACCTGAACTGCCCAGCCAAAGCCAGCGTTAACGATCGTAGATAACAGCTCGCCGTCATAAAGTGCAATAGCAACGAACAACGCGATGAAACCACCGCTATACCAAAAGGCCGGGTTATTCAGTCCTAATTTGTCCGTCGTGTTTTCTGTTGTTGATGTGTTGTGTTTTGCTTTTGACTTGCCCGATGACACGCTCATCGTGGAAGCTTTCATGCTATTGGTTAAATCAGACATACTCTGGCTCCAGAGGTTCTTTGCAGCAGCCAAAGACTGGCTACAAATGTGAGTTTTACGCCTGCCGTATTGTTATTATGTGGGCAGGCGGTTCCTACTTTGGGGAATGCTATGAAATAGGCTCTAATCCTTCTTTAAGGAAGTTGAACCAGTTTTCACCCAATATTTTTCCAGCCTCAGATTCACTGAATCCGTGACCCATTAATCCGTTGTAGATGTTCTCCATCCCTGCGCTGCCGCAGAACCATGGCAGCGCATCTGGCCATCCCGAGTTACTTGCTGAACCTTCGCCGTAATCCATCGCTTTTGACCAACGCCCGTTGCGCATCCACTCCAACACTTGTTGCGGCTGATTTAGGCACAAATCACTACCGATGCCTAAATGGTCGACGCCAAACATGTCTGCGGTTTTCGCTACCATCTGGCAGAAATCATCCAGCGTGCACTGGCTGCCATTTGGTAAATGGAACGGATATAAACTGAATCCAATCAAACCACCGCGCTCCGTCAGTGCTTTGATCACGGTGTTGGACTTGTTGCGCAGTGCGTCATGCGCAAACGTCGGGTTAGCATGGCTGATACAAATTGGACGCGAAGAGAGCTCGATAGCTTCCAACGTTGAACGCTCTGCGCTGTGGGACATATCAATGATCATCCCGACTCGGTTCATCTCTTCAATCGCTTGTTTACCAAAGCGAGTTACGCCGGAATCGTTTTGTTCGTAACAACCTGTCGCCAGTAAGCTTTGGTTGTTGTAGGTCAGTTGCATGATCAGCAGACCTTGGCGGCGCATCACTTCAATCAGGCCAATTTCATCATCAATCGGTGAGCAATTCTGCGCGCCGAAGAAGATGCCGACTTTACCTTCTGCTTTGGCTTTTTCTACATCTGCCATTGAATAAATAGGCATGATGAGGTCCGCATTTTGCTCGAAGCGCAAGTTCCACTCAGCAAAACGCGTTAAGGTTTCGCGCGCAGTTTCGTGGTAGACGATGGTGGCATGAACGGCGGTAATGCCACTCGCCTTAAGCGTTTGGAAATACTCTCGATCCCAATTGCAGTACTGCAATCCGTCAATCACAATCCGTTGTTGGTACATAACCACTCCTTAAACAATTTCTTAGCCTTTCAGTGCGGGTAACTGACACCATCAGCTACCCTGCTGTTCTTAGTAAGGGCGCTGATAAGCGGTTTTCACCACGGTGTAGAACTCTTTGGCGTACTGCCCTTGCTCACGAGGGCCAAAGCTAGATTCTTTACGGCCACCAAATGGGACGTGATAATCTGTACCCGCAGTTGGCAAGTTAACCATGACGCAGCCCGTTTGGACTTGCTGTTTGAAGATCGCGCTATTGCGCAGACTTTGCGTGATAATGCCGCCTGTCAGGCCAAAGCGCGTATCGTTCGCGACTGCAATTGCCTCATCCAGATCAGAAACGCGAATCACGCTTGCCATTGGTGCAAAGACTTCTTCTTGGTTCACTTCCCAGCTGTTTTGTGTGTTCAAGAACAGGGTTGGTGACATGTAGTACCCGTCATGATCTAGGCTCAGACGCTCGCCACCAAAAGCCAGCTCTGCGCCCGCTTGGCGCGCGTTTTCGATCCACTCAAAGTTCGCATTCAGCTGGTTACCATCAACAACAGGGCCCATGAACACGCCCTCTTCTAGAGCGTGACCCACTTTAAGTTCGCTCATGCGTTTGATTAGCGCTTCAACATACGCGTCGTGAACTCCGTCCATAACGACAAGACGAGAAGACGCGGTGCACTTTTGACCTGCACCCGAGAATGAGCCTGCGATTGTTGCTTCGACAGCAATCTGAATGTCTGCATCATCTGCCACTACGAGCGCATTTTTGCTACCCATCTCTAGCTGACAACGCACAAAATTTGGTGCCGTTGCCGCTGCAACTTTACGGCCTGTGTCCACAGAACCAGTGAAGCTCACGCCGTTCACATCCTTCGAATTGATAAGGGTATTACCTACTTGCGAACCGCTACCCAAAACGAGGTTAAACGTGCCAGCAGGTAAACCTTGGCGATGGATAATCTCTGTCAGCGCAACGGCACTTGCTGGGGTTAGGTTGGCAGGCTTCCAGACGACGCTGTTGCCAAACGCAAGTGCTGGCGCGATTTTCCAAGCCGCTGTTGCTGTTGGGAAGTTCCAAGGAGAGATAATGGCGATAACGCCGACGGCTTCGCGAGTAACTTCAACGGAGACACCTGGACGGACGGAAGCAGCGCTATCGCCAATTTGACGCAGAACCTCAGCAGCAAAGTATTGGAAGAATTGGCCAGCACGGTAAATCTCACCTCGACCTTCAGCAAATGGCTTACCTTCTTCACGCGAAAGCAAGGTGCCCAATTCGTCACATCGTGCAATGAGCTCATCACCAATCGCTTGTAGCACTGCTTGCTTGCGCTCGATTGGTGTTTTTTCCCACTCTGGCTGCGCTGATTTAGCCGCTTGAATCGCTTGCTCTACTTGCGACACACTCGCTTGTGCGAAATCGCCAATGTTTTCACTGATATCAGAAGGGTTAATATTGGCGATGGTGTCCATGCCCGATTGCCATTCACCTGCTATATAGAGGGATTTTTCTGCTTGAACATTGTTAATAAAAGTCATGGTTCTTTCCTTGTTCTTCCGATTTGTGATGGCAAGCCACCCACTCACTGATCTCTAATTGTTCTTATTGGATTTATTCTGGTTGGCTTGCCGACGCGTAGACAACAAACTCCACCAACATCTCTTCTCGCGCTAACCCTGCAACCACCATGGCGGCGCGATTTGGGTACGGCGCTTCAAAATATTCCGCGTACACTTGGTTAACGGTCTTTAAGTATTCTCTGTCGGTCACATAAATCAGGACCTGCAACACCGAGTCCAAAGACTCCCCTGCACACTCCAGGGTGTGAATGAGATTGTTAAAGGTTTGACGTGTTTGTGCTTCGATACCGCCTTCCACAACCGCGCCTGTGTCATCAATAGGAATTTGAGCCGTATACAGGGTTCCGTTGTTGACTATCGCCCATTCAAGCGGCGCTTTAGAAGCAAATAGACTGGTTTTAACTGGGTGTTTTTTAGTAGGAGTATTCACGTGCCTTTCAACCTTTGTAACAGCTTTGTTTCAATATGGTTAAATGATGCACATTGACAGGCGATAAATCTAACGGTAAATTTTTGACATTTGATAAATTAAACTTATCATTCTGTTTAAAATAACGTAAATAAAGGGATTAAGAGGCATTAGGGATGAGTATTAAGCTTCAACAATTAATGCATTTTGTGATGGTAGTCGAGGAAGGAGGCTTTCGAGCCGCTTCACATCGTGCAAATCGTTCTCAGGCGGCACTGTCAACATCGATAAAAGAGCTTGAAAAAATTCTAGGGCAAACGCTGTTTGAACCCGGAAACAAAACCAAATTGACCCCGTTTGGTGAAATTTGTCTTCCCAAAGTGGTTCAGTTTCTCAATATCTACAGTGCACTAGACAACGATCTCAAAGCAGCCGCTGCCGGACAGCAAGGGAGAGTGCGAATTGCGAGCGTTCCTTCTGTTGCAGCGAAGCTCATTCCTAGCGTGTTGGGCGCCTTTTGCGAACAGTATCCAAATGTAGAAGTAAGCTTGATAGACGATAATGCCGCTGGCGTCGAGGCTCGCCTACTCTCCGGTGAGGTCGACTTAGCGCTCGGTAACCCCTCTCACCTCGATGAGGGCGGCATTGACTTTACGCCGCTGTTAGCCGATCCAATAGGCGTGGTGTGTTTAAAGGACAACCCTATTGCGAGTCATCCAGAAGGAATCGAGTGGCAAACTTTGTTGGAACAACCCTTTATCCGTAACGGCACTTGTACACTTCTCGATCCAACCCCAGCAAGAGCTCTGAGTCAGCAAGCGCTCTATTCGGTCGAAAATATTACTTCGCTGTTTTCTGTCTTAGAACTTGGGATTGGTGTCACGACACTACCGAAGCTTGCTTTCCCAACCAATGAAACACGCTTGGTTTGGATTCCGCTTATCGATCCACCACTTGAAAGGCAAATTGGTATATTTACGTTAACCGATCGCACGATCTCGCCTCAAGCTAAAGCATTTCACGATCTTTGTGTGCATTATTTAAACTATCAAAAAGAAGATAAATAATGGTTCGATTAACATGCGGATAATTAAAAGCCTCCATATTCAGAGTGGAGGCTAATTTGTATTTGTGTATTCGCTTCGTTCTATTTTTTGCGACGATTTCGGTTCTTATACACTACGCAAAAGTTACCACGTTTGGTACGGCATTTTGAGCAGCGCTCGCAATCCACTGGCGCTCGATTACCCTCTTTCCAGCGCTTTATTAACTGAGGCTCAGCCAATAAAGGACGTGACACAGCGAAAAATTGGATATCTGTGTTTTCTGCAATTTTCTCAATCGCATCAATGTCACTCAATCCGCCGACAGTAATCACCGGTATGTTAACGTCCTGACTGATCACGTGCCCATATTCGTGAAAATAGCCTTCTTCTTTTAGTGTGTAACCATCGAACATTTCACCAACAAGCTCGTTTGCTTTGCCGTGAATATTGCCAGACACGATGATCGCATCAACGCCCACTTCTTCGAGTTTCTTACAAACGACGCGAGTTTCATCGAACGTTAAACCGCCGTCAAAGAACTCTGTTGCCGTCAGTTTAACGAGGATGGGAAATTCGCTTCCAACCAGCTTTCTGGTTTCAGAATAAATTTCTAAAAGAAAGCGCATGCGATTTTCTAAGCCACCACCGTATTCGTCTTCGCGACGATTATAGTACGGGCTTAAAAACTGGTTAATTAAGTAAGTGTGTGCCGCATGAATCTCTACGCCGTCAAAACCAGCGTCTTGAGCACGTTTACTCGCCAATGCGAATGCCTTTACGATGTAATCGATCTCGTCCTTAGTCATCACTTTGCCTTGCGTATTCGTGCCACGCTCAGGCACGTCACTCGGAGCAAAGATGACACGCTCACCGACGTTATAGGTGGTTTTGGTTCCACCGTAAGCAATTTGCATTACGATTTTAGAATCGTGTTGATGTACTAGCTCTGTTAGCTTTTTGTATTCTTCAATAAAAGAGTCGTTGTAGATCCCCATCATCCCAGCGTTGGGTTTCTCTTCTTCCACGATATTGGCATAACCAGTAACAATTAGACCCACTTCACCTTTCGCCAACTCTTCGTAAATATCGTAAAGCTTATCCGTCATGTGGCCATCTTCGGTCGCCATGTTCTCCCACGTTGCGCTGCGCACAAAACGGTTCTTTAGGGTCATGTTGCCAATGCGGGCTTCGGAAAACAAAATGCTCAAAACCAGTCCTCTTAATGTTGTCTTTATGGTTCTATCTTTTCCCAAGTAACCAAGAACAAAAAAGGAACAGCGATACACAACGTATGGCTGTTCCTTCTCTGAATCCGTGAGACCTGCAAACTACAGGCGCACCTTAATGCCTCGTGGGTGGCAAAACTTTAATCTGGATTAAGGTTTAGTGAGATAAGCGTGTAAGCAAAGCAACTCGGCCGATTTCTCAGTTTACCTTCACTCTACATTCTGGGGGTAAGATCTTCTCTTTTTCGAATGAGACTTCACAATCCACAAGAACGCTTCCTCCCCCATGTAGATAAAAGTAATCAAGCACGAAAAATACTTTATTATCACGCTCTCCATACTCTTCTACAAACACGCCAGCACTCTGGTTGAAATCCAGTTTTTCATTATCTAGAGAAATGGAGGAAACTCGAAATACATCATTTATTTCATAATCTGAACGATTAATTGTATCGACTTCAATCACTGGATTAATCTCCATGTTGTGGATAATAAGCCTAACAAGAGTACCTCCAATACGATAAGTTTCCACGGAGCTAACCGAGGACGGAACTTGGGCTAATACGCATGAAGACATTGCAACAATTGAAAGAAGAGTAAAACGACGAAACATGAACCACGACCATAGTAAAAAGGGATAATCATATTATCTCTTTTAGGCATGAATTCGAGTCTAGCAAAGCATGTAGCTCTCAGAATGGGAGCTACATGGAAGTGATATTAAAGAATTTCAAACTCAATAAATAAATGGCAACGGAATAAGCTCTAATCCTAGTACACCACTGATCCCCATCACCACTAGCAGTGAGACTTTAAACACCGACTTTGACCAAGCGATGTAGTTGCTGTCATCAATGCTACGAAAGGTCACTTTCGTCCACATAAAGCAAACGACCGCCGCAACCGCTAAGTATTCATACCCAGCTTCACCAAGTAAAAATAACCCCAACGATACGGCCCCAAACGCCACGACATACGCTTTCATGTGTCGATGCGCTTTATGAATGCCCTCTTTAACTGGTAATACGGGAATCCCGGCTTCTCGGTAGTCTTGCATGCGGAACATGGCAATCGCGTACGAGTGCGGCATTTGCCAGAGACAGAACATGGTAAAGAGTAAAATCGCTTCCAAGCTAATAAAGTTTGTTACCGCTAAATAACCCACTAATGGCGGGACTGCACCTGAAATACTTCCCACTAAGGTTCCATACACCGAGTTACGTTTGTACCACATCGTGTAAAAGAACACGTAATACACGTAGCCAAGCAAAACGACGACAGCGGATAGTGGGTTCACTCGGATAAATAACAGTGCGGTTCCTACCAGCAATAAAGCAAGTGCATAAACAAACGCAATATCGATATTGATGTTGCCTTTCACTGTTTCACGATTTTGTGTACGTGCCATCTTTTGGTCGATATCACGATCAAAAATATTATTCACCACACAACCTGAAGCGATGACTAACCCCACACCAACTAACGTTGTAACGAACAACATTAGACTGGCTGGTTCTGTTTTTGCGGCGAGGAAGAACCCCGCCGCAACAGAAATCAGGTTGCCGAAAATAATGCCCGGTTTGGTGATAGACAAATAACTTTTCAGCATACCTTGGCCTACAACTTCATGTTGACGTTCATGTTGTAGATGATCCATACCGAGCCAGCGATAAGGATAAGTACAACAATGGCGGTAAACATCAGTGATACAAGGTTCCAACGTCCGTCGGATGTTTTTGTTTCCATGTGCAAGAAGTATTTGAAGTGAACAAATATCTGCACTAATGCACATCCAAATAGAATCGCATAGGTTGTTGTATCTGGTAATGATTTCGTCCAAACAAAGTAGAACGGAATTACCGTCAGAATCAGTGAGGCAATAAAGCCTTTCACATAATCTGATGCACTGGTTTCTACATGTTGATCCATTACATTACCCCCAGTAAGTAAACGATGGTAAAGACACAAATCCAAACGATATCTAGAAAGTGCCAAAATAGGCTTAAGCAGTTAAAGCGCATTGCCATATTGTCGTTCAGACCTTTCGTCGACAGTTGGTGATACGCTACCGCTAACCAAATCAGACCAAAGGTTACGTGCAGGCCGTGCGTACCAACCAACGTAAAGAATGCCGATAGGAATGCACTTGTTTGTGGACCATAGCCTTCTTCAATCAGGTGATGGAACTCATAGACCTCCATACAGATAAAACCAAGACCAAGTGCGAACGTTACTAACATCCAACGTTTGAGACCAGCAACGTTGTTGCGCTTCATCGCGATAATGCCAAAACCAAATGTGATACTGCTAAACAGCAGCAGCATGGTTTCGACAAACACGAATGGGAGTTCGAAAATGTCTTTACCTGTTGGGCCCGCAATTGAATTGCTCGACAGTACAGCGTATGTCGCGAACAAGGTCGCAAACAGCACGCAATCACTCATCAGGTAAACCCAGAAACCAAATAGCTTGTTGCCATTCGTGTCATGGTGGTGATCATGGTCGTGATGTGCTGCGATATTAGTTTGCATACGTCACCTCCAGATCATCTTTACTTTCGCTGTCTTTCACTGAGTTTTTCTTCGCTTCTTCAAGCTGAGCTCGACGCTCGGCCTCAATTGCTTTGATCTCTTCAACTTCCACGTAGTAATCCACATCATCGTTATAGCTATGCTGAATACACGTCACGATAATACCGACCAAACTTGCCGCCGCTAGCCACCAGATGTACCAAATCATGCCGAAGCCAAATAGGAGCGACCAAGCCGACACGTAGATGCCTGTTGCTGTGTTTTTTGGCATATGAATACGTTCGTATTCCACTTCTTTAGTTGGATCGAACTCGCCACTTTGTTTCTGGTACCAGAAGGCATCCAGCACATCACCTTTTGGCAGGTGTGCAAAGTTGTAGAACGGCGGTGGAGACGATGTTGCCCACTCAAGAGTACGACCACCCCACGGGTCACCAGTTAAATCACGGTTTTGCTCGCGGTCACGGATACTCACGTAAATTTGGATGAACTGAGACAATACGCCCAGCGCAATCACAACCGTACCTGCTGCGGCAATCGACAACAGTGGGAAGTATTCTGGGTTGATGTCTTGGCTTAAACGACGAGTCATCCCCATAAAGCCCAGCGCGTAAAGCGGTAGGAACGCCATTAGGAAGCCAATAATCCAAAGATAGAACGCACGTTTGCCCCAAGTTTCATTCATGGTGAAACCTGTCGCTTTCGGGAACCAGTAAGTGATCGCAGCGAAACATCCAAACACCACACCACCGATGATAACGTTGTGGAAGTGAGCAATCAGAAATACTGAGTTATGCAGAACGAAATCTGCGCCCGGAACAGCCATGAGTACGCCTGTCATACCACCAACAGTAAAGGTGATCAGGAAGCCCACCGTCCACATCATTGGCGTCGTAAAGCGAATGCGACCTTTGTACATGGTGAATAGCCAGTTGAAGATCTTCACCCCTGTTGGGATAGAAATAATCATCGTGGCAATACCGAAGAAGGCATTTACGTTCGCGCCAGATCCCATCGTAAAGAAGTGGTGTAGCCAAACGACAAACGCAAGAATCGTGATAACTACGGTAGCCCAAACTAGCGATGTGTAACCGAACAACTTTTTACGCGAGAAGGTTGCGGTGACTTCTGAGAACACACCAAAAATTGGCAAGATCAAAATGTACACTTCTGGATGGCCCCAAGCCCAAATCAGGTTGACGTACATCATTACGTTGCCGCCAAGATCATTGGTAAAGAAGTGCATGCCTAGGTATCTATCCAGCGTTAGCAGAGCGATAGTCACCGTTAGGATTGGGAATGAAATGATGATCAAAATGTTTGCACACAGAGACGCCCAAGTGAAAACTGGCATCTTCATCATTGGCATAGACGGTGTACGCATACGCAAAATGGTCGCGAAGAAGTTCACGCCTGTTAACGTCGTACCGACACCTGATATCTGCAGCGCCCAAATCCAATAGTCGACCCCGACTCCTGGGCTGGCCTCAATACCTGAAAGCGGCGGATACGCTAGCCAGCCGGTGCGACCAAATTCACCTAAGCCGAGAGACATGTTTGTTAGAATGACACCAACAACAAACAGCCAGAAGCTCAAGTTATTCAGATACGGGAAAGCTACGTCACGCGCACCAATCTGTAATGGCACGATGATGTTCATCAGACCAATAACCAATGGCATCGCTACGAAGAAGATCATGATCACGCCATGGGCAGTAAAAATTTGATCGTAGTGATGCGGTGGCAAGTAACCTGCTTCACCCGCAGAAGAAAGGAGTTGCTGACTACGCATCATGACTGCGTCAGCAAAACCACGAACAAGCATCACCATCGCTACTGCGATGTACATGAAGCCAAGTTTTTTATGGTCTACTGAAGTAAACCATTCATTCCACAAATATTGCCACTTTCCGGCTTTAGTTACCGCGTAAACTACGGCTAAACCAACCAGCGCCACAACCGCTAAGGTGATGACGATAATAGGTTCGTGGAATGGAACTGAATCAAGAGTTAATCTTCCAAACATTACGATTATCCTTGGTTTTCAGGCAAACAGTTCATTGAACCAGGATGCTGAGTCACAACGTCGGTGAACAAGAACGGAGGAACGCTAGAGAACAAAGTGACTGGCTCTGCGATACTTGGCGCTGCCAGTGAGCTGTATTGCTCCCAATCTTCAATACGATCAGGGCTCGCCTTCACTTTCTGCACCCAATTTAGGAACGCAGCACGATCAGACATTGCTGAAGCTGTGAACTTCATTTGCGAAAAGCCTTCGCCGCTGTAGTTCGATGCAAACCCCTTGTAGTCACCTTCGTGGTTCGCTATCAGGTTGAGCTTGGTAACCATGCCTGGCATCGCGTAGATCTGTGTACCTAAGCGAGGGATGAAAAACGCGTTCATGATGTTGTCCGAAGTCAGTTTGAACTGTACTGGCACGTCTTTCGGGAACGCCACATAGTTCACCGTCGCAATGTTTTCTTCTGGATAGATGAACAACCATTTCCAATCGAGTGACACCACTTCGATGGTCATTGGTTTAACATCACTTTCCAATGGTTTGGAGGGCTCTAGTTCATGAGTCGAACGCCATGTGATCGTCGCAAGAATCGCAATGATGATGATTGGAATTGTCCATACCACCACTTCGATTTTGGTCGAGTGTGACCACTCGGGAGCGTACTCTTCTTCAGTGTTAGAGGCGCGGTATCGGTAAGCGAAGTAAATCGTCATTAAAATCACAGGGATTACAACGATCAACATCAGCAAAAGAGCAGTAATAATTAGCTCTTTTTCCTGCACACCAATGGCACCTTTGGGGTCAAGTAAAGCTGAATTACATCCTGAGAGCATAAGTATGACGGACGCCAAACTTCCCCTCGACAAGATGCGTTTATATCTTGAGGCTTCCATTAACTTTCTCGATGGTTGTCTGGTTTCAAAACAAATGCCAATCACAGTAAATAAGAGCTCAGAAACAGCGCAGGGGAAATGTTTGATAAAAAGGCAAAAATTTTGATAAGTAGTTATTCTACTTACAAATTTTTCAGCGCCGTTATCAAGCATCTTAACCAGCTAGAATGAACAATTACTTGCTACGATTGGTATCAAGCTAAGAACCAGTTGTTATAGTCATTAGAATGTTTATGTGTTGAGCATGAGTAACGTCGGGATCAGAGCGAAACAAAACGGAATTGAGTGGAGATCAAAACCACACTATTAGTGTGAGTTTATTGTTACACTTTGAAACACAATGTTACATTTGGCGCATTATGAGGAGTAAAAAGTTAAAGCTCATTAGCCACAACTGGAAACTAACCTTCCATTAATGAAACCCACACACTTAAAATAGGAGATTAAACTCAACACGAATTTCACGTGCTTCACAGTTAATGTCTTTTGAAACAGACAGTTACAAATTAATTTTGATGAGACTGACTATCAACTGTATTTACATAGATAGCTTGAGTACGAAGGGGAAATTAAAAGTGGTAAATTGTGATCAATATCAAATTAATGATTTCACTTAGTATTTGAGTGGTATTTACTTCTCATTATTTACTTTTGGCAAACCATTCGCAGAGCGAATCCAAACATGAGTAATAAACACACTTACGTTGCCCAGAACTGGCTCTCGGAAAAATAGGAAATGATGAAAGGGAAAGAAGCTTGTCATTCCGGTCTGTAAACCTAACCCTAGGGCTTTTACATACGAATGCCTCCATCCACTTCTAAAACTCTGCCAGTAAAGTAATCACTCTCAAGAATGTATTTTACTGCATGCGCGATTTCACTTGTTTCACCCATCCTTCCAATTGGGATCATCTTTTCTAGCCGTTCTATGGCTTCTGGTTTCATTTGCTCTGCCATCGCGGTATGTACCACACCTGGTGCAATCGCCGCCGCGCGGATACCGTATCTTGCGAGCTCACGAGCCCATGTTGTCGCCATGGTTGCGACCGCCGCTTTAGATGCAGAATAATTGGTTTGACCGATATTCCCTGCTCTCGCGACACTAGAAATATTGATGATAACGCCTTGTGAACCGCTCTCAATCATCTTGACGGCAGCTTCACGCCCACACAAAAATGTCCCCGTAACGTTGACGTTCATGACCAAATTGAATTGATCCAAAGACATCTTACTGATCACGCCGTCTTTTGATTTTACAAGTAACCCATCTCTTAGCACGCCAGCGTTATTGACTAGCCCATTGAGTTGGCCAAAATCTTGGATAACCGCTTCAAACGTGTTTTCAACATCGATTTCGCTCGTTACATCCACTTGATAAGTCAACGCTTTTGCACTCAGCATTCGGCACTGCTCTTGTGTTTCCATTAAGCCGCTAGCGTTTACATCTAATAACGCTAAATCTGCTCCGGCTTGAGCAAGCGTAATTGCCATCATTTGCCCAAGTCCCTGCCCTGCACCTGTAATGGCAATGACACTATTTTTAATATCCATAGTTACTGCACTCCGTCGCTAATAATGTTCCCTATTTCAAGCCTGTTTCGGTGGTCCGAAATGATGAGATTTACTTCACCATTTCAGACTGCTTTGTAGCAAAACTCAGTCTAGCCCTTCTTACTCTTGTAAAACTCAAACAAGCTTGAGAAGTCGAGCTCGCCGTGGCCGCTCGCGTTGTGGAAAGAATATAAATTACGCGCCAGTGAGCCCATCGGAACCGAAGAGTGTGTTTGTAACGCCGCATCTAACCCCAAACCGAGATCTTTCAACATGAGTTTGCTCATAAAGCCCGGTTGGTAATCGTTGCTGGCTGGTGCACTGTCCATCACGCCTGGGCAAGGGTTGTAAAGCTCCAATGCCCAATTTCGGCCAGAGCTTTGAAGCATGATGTTTGATAACACTTTGGGGTCGAGCCCATGATCGATACCTAGATTTAGCGCCTCGCACGTACCAGACATTAAAATGCCGAGCATAAGGTTGTTACAGATTTTCGCCATTTGACCATCACCCGCTTTACCGGCATGGAAAACATTTTTTCCCATGTACTGCAAAATGGCATTAGCTTTAGAAAATGCTTCATCCGAGCCACCAACAATAAAGGTTAATGTCGCCGCTTTAGCGCCGGCAACGCCACCCGAAACGGGCGCATCGACAAACAGCACGCGTTTATTTGCCGCTTCATTGGCGACTAATCGCGCAGAGTCCGGATCAATGGTTGAACAATCAATCATCAAGGTACTTGGCGAGACAAGATTGAGGACACCTACGCCACCGTGTAAGTCGCCAAGATACACGGAACGAACGTGAGATCCTGCTGGTAGCATCGTGATGACTGTGCTTGCACCATCCACGACTTCCTCAATAGAGCTCGCCACCACCGCACCAAAAGGTGCAAGTTGCTTTGCCGCTTCGCTATCGACATCGAATACTTGCACGTTAAATCCAGACGCTAATAAGTTTTGCGCCATCGGATGCCCCATTCTTCCTAAACCGATAAATGCGATGGTACTCATGATCATTCTCCTTATTGACCTAGTGTTTGTTCACCCAAATCAGCAAGCGGATGTTCGTCATCCGGCCAAAGTGAGGTAAACAAGG
The DNA here is from genome assembly GCF_033339515.1 of Vibrio sp. 2130-1. Taxonomy (NCBI): domain Bacteria; kingdom Pseudomonadati; phylum Pseudomonadota; class Gammaproteobacteria; order Vibrionales; family Vibrionaceae; genus Vibrio; species Vibrio sp. 2130-1. The sequence continues at coordinate 273,836 of NZ_JAWOUT010000004.1, read as the reverse complement.
TATCGATGACATCTTCATCGACTTCACTGACACTGTTAAACATCCAGTTAGGTTCGCCATCCCGGTCAATAAGCCGAGAACGGACGCCCTCTTTAAACTCACCTAATAAGGCGCTGCGAACCGATAAACTCAGCTCCAAGCGGAAGCAATCTGCAAGTGGTAAGCTGTGGCATTCTTTCACTTGTCTGAAGCAAATATGCGCGGTGATCGGACTGCCCGCGGCGAGCGTTTGTTTCGCGTTTTCTATCCACTGACTGTTCCCTTCGATAGCCATGACTCGCTGTGCTATCGCATTAAGATCAAAGCCTTTGCACGCTTCCTCTATCTGATCTAAGTATGGACAAATTTGCGTGGTTGGTTTGCTATCAATAACCTGTTCTTCCATTAATTGTAGTAGCGCAGTTACCAACTCTTTCGCATCTTCTTTGCCCCACTGGAGCCGCTTTAGCTCATCCAGTAAGGTGGGATACTGCTCTTCCAACAGTAACCAATCGGCCAAACCAATAGTGACAGCGTCACTTGAGTTCACCATTGAACCTGTCAATCCGAGGAATAAACCCACTTGCGGATCTATCTGGCTTAAAAACCATGTACCTCCCACATCGGGATACAGTCCAATATTAATTTCTGGCATAGCAAGGCGTGATGTTGTTGTCACAACTTTGTGGCTGGTTCCCATAAAAAGCCCCATCCCACCACCCATTACAATACCTTCTCCCCAACCGATAATAGGTTTGTTGTAAGTGTGGATGAGATAGTCACACTCATACTCCAACGAGAAATAGTCCGTACAGAACTCTACGATTTTTTCTTTACTCTCGTTATGCATGACGTGATACATAGCTCGAACATCGCCACCAGCACAGAATGCTTTTTCTCCAGCGCCAGTAAGTACCACACAAGTCACATGCGAATCGTCTTGCCACTTGATAAGCTGATCGTTAAGTTGGACCAACATGTCATACGTCAATGCATTCAATGAAGCGGTGTTGTCTAACGTTGCGATACCAATGCGGTGCACGCCATCTAAGCACTCTATTTCACTGATGGTTACCATCCCTGCCATGTGGCCTCCTATCGGTTTTTCCATTGCGGTGGGCGTTTTTCTAAAAAGGCGCGAACACCCTCAACTTGATCTTCCGTATCAAAAAGATTCAGAAACAACTCTCGCTCTTTCATTAAGCCGTGCTTAAGTGGCGCAGAGCGCATATTTTGAATGAGCGCCTTACATGCGGCGACAGAAGATGGTGACTGGTTCGCAACAGATTCAGCAAGCTCCAACGCTTTACTTAAAGCTTCGCCTCTGGGAACTAACTCCTCAGCCAAGCCTAGTTCTTTTGCTTTGTCAGCGCTGACTTGTTCTCCACATAAAACGATGCGCTTTGCCCAGCCTTCCCCTACTAACGCTGTGAGATTTTGGGTCCCGCCAGCGCAGGGCAAAAGTCCGACTTTGGCTTCAGGTAAAGCAAGTACCGCTTGCTCTTCAACTACTCGAATATCACAAGCTAATGCCACTTCTAAACCTCCGCCCATGGCGTAACCATTAATGGCGGCAATGGAAACACCACGGAATTCCGAGAGTGTTTCAAAAGCTTCACCAAAGCATCGCGCCATGTCTAACGCAACCGCTTTGTCACCATCAGAAAATAGCTTGAGATCCGCACCAGCAGAGAAAAACTTTTCTCCACTGCCGGTTAAAACCAGTGCGTAGACCTGCTTATCATTGTTAAGTGTGAGTATCAGCGATTTCAGTACCTTGAGGCTCTCTGCTGTCCACGTATTGGCTGGCGGGTTGTTCATTGTCACCACCGCAACGTGATTAGTGATCGTATGTTGAATGGCTTCTTGGGTTAATGGCATATCTGAATCCTTTCTCAATGAGCAAATCCAATACTTCGCTACAGCAAGGTCGACTCCTCAGAGAGCAAACGGCGCGCGATGATTAAACGCATAATTTCGTTCGTTCCCTCCAGAATTTGATGCACACGCACATCTCTGAAATGACGCTCCATTGGATACTCTTTGATGTAACCATAGCCGCCATAAAGCTGCAGCGCGTGGTCGCAAACCTGAAAGCCCACATCGGTTGCGAACCGTTTTGCCATCGCGCAATAAGCAGTGGTATCTGGGTCATTTCGGTCGAGCTTGCTGGCGGCATAGCGCACTAACTGCCGCGCAGCCGCTAGCTCTGTCGCCATGTCTGCTAATTTGAATTGTAAGGCTTGAAACTGCGCAAGCGGTTTGCCGAACTGCTTACGCTCCTGAATGTACTGTGTCGCCTGTTCAAGGGCCTGTTGAGCCGTACCGACGGAGCAGGTCGCAATATTTATACGCCCTCCATCAAGCCCTTTCATCGCAAAGACAAAACCTTGCCCTTCTTCGCCCAGTAAATGGCTAGCTGGAATAACGACATTCTCAAAAGTAACCGCTCGTGTTGGTTGACTGTTCCAACCCATTTTGGGTTCTTTGCGCCCATAGCTGATGCCATCTGCTTGAGCAGGAACGACAAATGCAGACACGCCTTTGGCACCCGCTTCTCCAGTTCTCGCCATCACGACCAAAACATCTGTCTCTCCTGCGCCAGAGATAAAGGTTTTGCCACCATTCAACACGTAAGTATCACCTTTTTTGCTCGCGGTTGTGGCCAGCGAAGCGGCATCCGATCCCGCATTAGGCTCGGTTAAGCAATAGGAGCCTAACCACTCCCCCGTAACTAATTTCGGACAGAACTGCGTTTTGGCTTCATCGGTAGCAAAACTGGCTATCATCCAACTGACCATATTGTGGATAGTCATGAAAGCGGTCGTCGACGTACAGCCCATTGAGAGTTGTTCAAAGATAATTGACGCATCCAAGCGGCTTAACCCTAAGCCGCCATGTTCTTCTGGTGTGTAGAGACTGAGAAACCCCAGTTCCCCCGCCTCTCTCAATACGTCTTTGGGGAAGATCTGCTTTTCATCCCACTCCGCCGCCATCGGTGCTAAACGCTCATCGGCAAATTGTTGAGCGGTATCGGCAAATGCACGTTGATCTTCATTAAGTTCAAAGTCCATAAAAGCTCCTTTTATTCACTCAGCGCAGTTGGATAGTCAGATTAGGCCCCGTTGGAATATCGTCATCAAACCAACGCGCCGTCACCGTTTTGGTCTCGGTATAAAAACGCACTGCTTGTTTACCATATGCATGTAAATCACCATAGAAACTGCCTCTCCAACCAGTAAAGGAGAAAAATGGTAAAGGGACTGGAATTGGCACATTAATCCCCACTTGACCGACTTGAATGTCATGCTGATATTTTCTCGCAGCAGCGCCATTAGCGGTAAATATAGAAGTTCCGTTGCCGTAAGGGTTGCGATTCACTAACTCAATAGCTTCTTGCAACGTTTCGACTTCCATACAAACTAAGACAGGGCCAAATATCTCTTGCGTGTAAATCGACATGTTCGCTGTTACACCGCTAAACAAGGTTGGGCCAATCCAGTTTCCATCGGGAAAGCCGTCCACTTCACACTGACTGCCATCGAGTTCACACACTGCGCCTTGTTGTTTGCCATCTTCGATTAGGTCCAATACGCGTTGTTTGGCTTGCTCACTGATCAGTGGGCCATAAGCAGCCTGTTCATCATCCCAAGGCCCTGGGTGTACTTTCGCCATCGCCAGTTTCAGGTCTGCAATCCATTGTTTTGAATCGCCGACAAATACCGCAACAGAAATCGCCATACAGCGTTGCCCCGCAGCCCCTACGGAGGCTCCGATTAGGTTATTCACCACTTGATCTTTGTTTGCATCAGGCATGATCACCATGTGATTCTTTGCACCAGCAAAAGCTTGAACCCGTTTAAAATGTTTAGTCCCTGTGGTGTAGATATAACGGGCAACGGGAACCGAGCCAACAAATGACACCGCTCGAATATCAGGATGAGCCAGAAGAAAGTCGACTTGCTCTTTGCGGCCATGAACGATCTGCAACACTCCTTTCGGCGCGCCAGCTTGCTCAAATAGTTCAGCTAAACGAATAGAGGTCAACGGCACTTGTTCGGAGGGTTTAAGCACAAATGTATTGCCCGCAGCGATAGCGATTGGGAACATCCACAACGGAATCATGGCAGGAAAGTTAAATGGCGTAATGCCGCAACACACACCTAGGGGCTGAATCATTGAGTAACTATCAATATCCGTGGCAACGTTTTCGACGGTTTCGCCCATCATGTTGCTGGCAATGTTTGCAGCCTGCTCAACCACCTCGATACCACGCCACACATCGCCTTTAGCATCCGCTAAAATCTTACCCGTTTCATGAGAAAGCAGTGTGGCAAGCTCATCATGATGCTCTTTGAGCAAGTGCTGATAACGAAGCATAACTCTGGCACGCTCGGATACTGCCACTTCCTTCCAAGATTGGAATGTCTCTTTCGCATTATCAATGGCGGCTTCCATCTCGTGCTCTGTGGAACATGGAACGTACGCAATGACATCATTAGTGGCGGGATTGGTTACCTCAATCCAATCCGATGTTTGAGATTCACGAAACTCGCCACCAATAAACAAGGGAACCAAACGAGTCATCATTTACTCCTTTCTAATTTCAATTAAAGCGGTATTTCAATGCCTATCGCCGTGGCTTCTCCACCACCGATACAAAGTGACGCAACACCCCGCATCACTTTTTTGGCTTCGAGATCACCATTGGTGCCTAGCGCTTGTAGCTGACGCAAACTGTGAATCAATGTCACAAGAATTCGTGCGCCACTAGCCCCTATCGGATGCCCAAGCGCACAAGCTCCACCTTTAATATTTACTTTGCTCGTATCTAGTCCAAGTTCCGCCACCGCTATTTGTGTCACGACGGCAAAGGCTTCATTGATTTCCCACAGGTCCACTTCATAAATTGACCAATCTAGCTGGAACAGCAGTTGCTCAATTGCGTAGACGGGTGCCAAAGTAAATTCTGCAGGTTTTCTGGCATGTGTAGAGTGCGCCTTGATGATCGCAAGTGGTTTAAGCCCCTGATGACGCGCAGTGTCTTCATCCATAAGCACCAGAGCCGCCGCGCCATCTGAAATGGCACTCGAATTAGCAGCGGTCACCGTACCTTTTTCATCGAATGCAGGTTTGAGTTGAGGAATTTTACCAAGGTCAATCGAGCGTGGGTGCTCATCGTAGTCCAGCACCGCTTGTTCTGACTTGGTATTGAGTGAAACCGGCGAAAGTTCATCGGCAAACAAGCCTCGCTCTTGAGCTTCCAACGCACGTTTTGCCGACATCACGGCCCATTCATCCATTTGCTCTCTGGTGAACTTAAGCCTGTCAGCGACTTTCTGAGCATAAACACCCATTAAGTGCCCTTCGTAAGCATCTTGTAGCCCATCGAGAAACATGTGGTCATACGCAGACTGGTGCCCCATACGCATTCCCTTTCTCGCCTCCCTCAGCAAATACGGCGCATTGGTCATACTTTCCATACCACCAGCAATGGCAGAGCGAATCGTTCCAGCTTTAATGAGATCGTGCGCTAACATGACGCTCTTCATGCCAGAGCCACACACTTTGTTAATGGTGGTGCACCCTACACCCAAAGGAAGATCTGCTCCCATAGATGCTTGCCTCGCAGGAGCTTGTCCACACCCTGCTGGAAGCACACATCCCATGAACACTTCATCCACCGAAGTCACATTCACTTCGTGCATTGCCGCCTTGATCGCCAGTGCGCCTAATTGAGGAGCAGAGTAAGTTTGCAACTTGCCTTGAAAGCGCCCAATTGGCGTTCTTTTCGCGCTGACAATCCAGATGTCTTTTCCCATGACTCGCATTCCCTTAAGGTATATGTGAACACTTGGCAGACTGATGACACCCTACATAGAATTACTCACCAAGCGCCACACCAGCCTTTATCGCCTTTTTCACTAACAAACTTTCATTCCGCGATTTCTTGACGTTTACGTAAGCATAGCACTAGCCTTTACAATGAGATGAAAAAAACACCAAGCAGGCGTTTATATTTCAAAGTTGATGTTCGACCTTCCCATTAAAGGTTCGATTTCCAGAAACTGGATTTTTATTCGAGGTAAGTATGTTATGGAAAAATACAAGATCAGTGACCTCGCCAAGGAGTTTGATATTACTACTCGCAGTATCCGGTTTTATGAAGACGTGGGTCTGATTGAACCAGAGCGAAAAGGCAATATGCGCGTTTATCAACGCAGGGATAGAATTCGCCTCAAACTGATTTTAAGAGGGAAACGACTCGGTTTTTCGTTAGCAGAAATTCGTGAACTTTTCGAGCTCTACGACATGCAACAAACCGAAGGACAGTTATTGAAAATGCTCAATATCATTGAAGAGAAACAAGCTGTCCTACAACAACAACTCAACGACATCAGCGTCGTTATGGCTGAGTTGAATGCCGCTAAGGAGCGTTGTATTCAAACACTCAAAAGCAAGCAGACATAAACGCTATACTCAATTAGCAAGACCGCTACAGGCTTTTCCACCCTACCTCTGATACCGGGAGACGTTATGAAAAGCACCTATACCCCACTCAATTTCGGACTTGGTGATACCATCGATATGCTCCGAGAACACGTTAATGCCTTTGCTACGGAACATATTGCGCCCATCGCCGCTGAGATAGACCGCGATAACCAGTTCCCGAATCATTTATGGCCTTTGTTCGGAGAAATGGGGTTGCTTGGTGTGACCGTCGATGAAGAGCTTGGTGGTGCAGGCATGGGATACCTCGCTCACGTTGTTGCCATGGAAGAAATCAGCCGTGCCTCTGCATCTGTCGCTTTAAGCTACGGCGCTCATTCTAACCTGTGCGTCAACCAAATCTTTCGTAACGGCACGCCTTCTCAACGCGAAAAATACCTTCCAAAACTCATTGATGGTACGCACGTTGGCGCCCTAGCGATGAGTGAGCCCAATGCCGGTTCAGACGTGATAAGCATGCAACTGAAAGCGGAAAACAAGGGCGACCATTTTGTACTGAATGGCAACAAAATGTGGATAACAAACGGGCCCGATGCTGACGTAGTGGTGCTTTACGCTAAAACGGATGTCAGCGCAGGTTCACGTGGTATTACCGCATTCATTATTGAACGTAACTTCACAGGTTTCACTCATGCTCAAAAGCTGGACAAGCTAGGCATGAGAGGCTCGAATACTTGCGAACTTGTATTTAACCATTGCGTAGTGCCAAAAGAGAATATTCTTGGCGAGTTGAATAAAGGCGTCGAGGTGTTAATGAGTGGGCTGGATTACGAGCGCGTCGTCCTCGCTGCCGGACCACTCGGGATAATGCAAGCTTGCATGGACATTGTGGTCCCGTACGTACATGAACGAGAGCAGTTTGGAAAATCCATTGGCGAGTTTCAGTTAGTTCAGGGCAAGCTCGCCGATATGTACTCTCGAATGAGTGCAGCAAAAGCGTATGTATATACCGTCGCAGCGGCTTGTGATCGAGGTAACGCAACACGCAAAGACGCCGCTGGCGCGATTTTGTACAGTGCAGAACTCGCCACACAAATGGCACTCGATGCAATACAACTGCTCGGTGGGAATGGCTACATCAATGAATACCCTGCTGGTCGTTTGCTACGTGATGCAAAGCTTTATGAAATCGGCGCGGGTACCTCAGAGATTCGCCGCATGTTAATAGGCCGAGAGCTGTTCGAAGAATCTCGCTAACGGAACATACGACAAGGAAGTCATTATGGCCATTATCAAAAGTAAAACTAAGCCAACTGACGAGTTATTTCTTTCCAATAAAGCCGTGATGGAAACGTTGGTCACTCAACTTAATCAACACATCGAGACCATCAAACAGGGCGGCGGTGAAAAAGCCATTGATCACCAGAGGCAAAAAGGAAAACTCCCCGCCCGAGAACGCATCGCGCGCTTGCTTGATGACAACACTGACTTTCTTGAAATCAGCCAGTTTGCCGCCTGGCAGGTGTATGACGAAGCGATCCCCTGCGCTGGCGTTATCGCCGGCATTGGTATCATAGAGGGGATTCAATGCATGGTCATCGCCAACGATGCTTCGGTAAAAGGCGGAACCTACTACCCACTCACGGTAAAAAAACACCTTAGAGCGCAAGAGATAGCCCAACGTTGCCAACTCCCCTGCGTGTACTTGGTGGACTCCGGTGGCGCAAATCTCCCTCATCAGTCCGACGTCTTCCCCGATAAAGAACACTTTGGTCGCATTTTCTTTAACCAAGCGAGAATGTCAGCGAAAGGCATCCCCCAAGTTGCTGTTGTGATGGGGCTTTGCACTGCTGGGGGCGCGTACGTTCCTGCCATGGCGGATGTGTCCATTATGGTTAAAGAGCAAGGCACCATTTTTTTGGCGGGGCCACCTTTGGTGAAAGCGGCCACTGGCGAAGTCGTGACGGGTGAAGAGCTCGGCGGTGCAGACGTGCATTGTCGAAAATCTGGTGTCGCAGATTATTACGCTGAAAATGATGAACATGCCCTAATGCTTGCGAGAGAAGCTATTGCCAATGCCAATAGAATAAGACCTGTTAAGCCAGAAAACACCGTGCTTCCTCCCCGCTACGACGCAGAAGAAATCTACGGAATCGTGAATGCCAACTTACGACTGTCATTCGACGTTCGAGAAATTATTGCCCGCATCGTCGATGATTCTGATTTCGACGAATTCAAATCCTTGTACGGCAGAACGCTAGTGTGTGGCTTCGCTCGTATTCAAGGACACTTGATTGGTATTGTGGCAAACAACGGTATCTTGTTTTCTGAATCGGCACAAAAAGGCGCGCACTTTATTGAGCTGTGCGCCAAACGGAAAACACCGCTTCTTTTTCTCCAAAACATTACCGGCTTTATGGTCGGAAAAAAGGTTGAAGAAGAAGGCATCGCAAAACATGGCGCCAAGCTAGTGATGGCCGTCGCTTGTGCTGACGTGCCGAAGTTTACCGTGATCATCGGTGGATCGTACGGCGCTGGTAATTACGGCATGTGCGGCCGAGCGTATGATCCAACCATGATGTGGATGTGGCCGAACGCGCGTATTTCTGTGATGGGCGGAGAACAAGCAGCAGGCGTTTTAACACAAGTTCGAAAAGACGCGAAGGAACGTCAGGGGGAAGCGTGGTCAGAGCAAGAAGAGCACATTTTTAGAGAATCGATCATAGACTTGTATGAAACACAAGGACATCCCTATTTTGCGAGTGCTCGGCTATGGGATGACGGAATTATTGACCCTAAAAAAACGCGTCAGGTGTTGAGTCAAGCGTTAACGGCAGCATTAAATGCCCCCATTCCTGATAGCGAGTTTGGCGTCTTCAGAATGTAAACATCCAAAGATGAATTAAGGAAGTTAGTATGCAGGAAATGCAACCAAGCATTATTCCCAACGCCCAAAGGCAAGATGATGTTCTTTGGCATGTCGATGATAATGGCGTAGCGACCATTACCCTAAACAGAACAGCCAAACACAATGCTTTTGACGCTTGTACGATCGACTTGCTGATCCACCGCCTAGATTATCTCGCTTTACGAACGGATGTGCGGTGCTTGGTATTAAGAAGTAACGGTAAGCATTTTTCATCCGGGGCCGATTTGAATTGGATGCAGTCGATGGCCGAAAGCACGAGGCAAGATAACTTCGTTGATGCCCAAAACTTGGCAAGACTCATGGAAACATTAGATTCGTTCCCTCAACCCACCATCGCAGTTGTTCAAGGTTCCGCTTATGGTGGTGCTTTAGGGTTGATTTGTTGTAGTGATATCGCCATCGCAAGCCAAAGTGCCAACTTTTGCTTAAGTGAAGTTAGGCTTGGTTTAGTTCCAGCAACCATTGCGCCTTACGTCATGCGCGCGATGGGGAATAGACAAGCTAGACGCTATATCTTAAGTGGTGAAGTCATTTCAGCCGAAGATGCCGAACGGTTTGGTATTGTGCACGAAGTGAAAGAAGCCAAACAGCTTGAAAGTGCGGTCGGTAGCGTAATCAAGACGTTGCTACTGAATAGCCCAGATGCGATGCGTAAAGCAAAAACGCTCTGCCATCAATGTCATCAAAACCCCATCGATCAACAACTGATTCACTATACTAGCAAGCTCATTGCGGACATTAGAGTATCACCCCAAGGTCAAGATGGGCTGCAAGCATTTCTTGAAAAACGTTGCCCAAGTTGGGTCACCAAGTCACAGGACAAGTAATGCTGCCTTCCAAAGTAAATATTGTCGAAGTAGGTCCTAGAGATGGGTTGCAAAATGAATCTCCTGTTACGACCCAGACTAAAATCCGGCTGATCAACTTACTCTCTGATACTGGGCTAACGCATATTGAGGCGGGCTCTTTTGTCTCACCCAAATGGGTGCCACAAATGGCGGACTCAATAGAAGTCATGAAAGCAATAACACGGCGAAATCATGTTACCTACTCTGCCCTGACTCCAAACCTAAAAGGCTTAGAACAAGCGTTGGAGGCTGACGCCAATCAGGTCGCAATTTTCACTTCATCCTCAGAAGGATTCTGCCAACACAATATCAATTGCTCGATTGCAGAAAGCCTAACTCGCTTCGAACCTGTAATGCGATTAGCCACCAAACACGGCATCCCTGTTCGTGGCTATCTATCCTGCGTTGCCGACTGCCCTTACGATGGCCCGACAGCCCCTAAACAAGTGGCGAGCGTGGTCAAATCACTCATCGATTTAGGGTGTTATGAGGTGTCTCTAGGCGACACAATCGGTACAGGCACGCCAAACCGTATCGCTGCTATGCTAGAAGCCGTCATGTTGGTTGCACCTCTTCCCCAGCTTGCTGTCCATTTCCACGACACATGGGGACAAGCTCTCACCAACATTTATCAGGCATTGAGTATGGGCATCAATACCATCGACAGTAGTGTAGCTGGGCTGGGTGGATGCCCATACGCTCATGGAGCATCAGGAAATGTCGCAACGGAGGATGTACTGTATTTATGCCAAGGGTTAGGAATAGAAACGGGGATCGACTTAGAGCTACTGGCTAAAGCTGGCTGGATGATCAGCGAAGAGCTGGGTCGGCAGCCTACATCAAAAGTGTCATTAGCATTGCGTAACCGCGTATTATCACTTTCGTAGAAGGCCATCCGGCACCTCAAATTCTCCCAACCCAAGTTAATTTGCTCTACTTTCGAGTAGGGAAGCGAAACCGCCCGCCAGTACGATAAATAATTAGAGAAAATAAGATAAGCACACAACCTACTAGTTTATTTGCCGTTAGCACTTCGCCATACCACAGCACGCTCAGAATAACCGTCCAAACTGGTTCTAATATCATAATTAGAGCAGCGTTACCTGCCTGAACAAATTTTTGCCCCATGGTTTGCATTACGTAACGCAAGCTCGTCGCTAATAAGGTACTCAACGCAAACCACCACCAAATAGAGGAGTCCACCTCAGCCGGGAAAGATTCCATAAAAAATGAACCCAACAAACCTAAGCAACCTGCTGAAAAAAGTTGCACGCAAGTAAGCAGCAGCACAGGTAGTTTTTGAGAGTATTTGCTGTTCACATTAAAATGAAGCGCCAAAACCAGTGCTGCACCAAGAAACCACAATTGACTGGCCGATTGTTTCCAGCCACCAACTAAAGAAAGACAAGCAAGACCTAATACAGCGATAGGCAAAGAAAGCCAGAAAATTCGTTGTGGTCGTTGACGAAACATAACCCATGCAACAATCGGCACAAACAGCATGGAAAGGCTCATGATAAATGCGCCTTCCCCAAGAGTATCACTGATAGAAATAGCGTAAATCCATGTCATAACGGCACTGCCTAACAGGAGCCCGACACCACCAGCAGAAAGCACATCTTTTAAGTTTGCTTTCAGCAAAGGTCGGTAACATAGAGGCAGTAAGCAGAGCGAAGCGATAGTAAATCGCGCCCCAATAAAGCCAAAAGGTGGTAAACCCTGTATTGTTTCCTTAGAGAATATCCAGCCAAGTGCAGCGATCATCGTCGTCGCAACCAGAATAACCGTCGCTTTGCGTTCTGAGTTAAACATAAGTACTCACAAAATATGGAACACACAATAGCGCAGCAAGAGAGTTTTACTACGCTATTGTGTAAATTTGAAAGGGGTTTGTGTCGAGCGAAAAAGTGAAAGCCCGATCCTCTCCTGTATTGTTGTCACGCAGATTGAAGTTCTGCTGCTAGATACATTAAATGCAGGCAAAGTCTTAAGGCAAGCCTTTTCGCATACTAAATTACTTTAGCATTCTATACAGCAAGCAAACTGGCTAAAACCGGTACCGGGTATCGAACTACCTCCCCTTCAAAACGCTTAACTTGACTGCGGCAGGAGTAGTATTGCGACTTCAGCGCTCCTCAATACAGGTTGAATAAGGCGAATTGCTTTTTACCCATCGCCCCTACAATGAAAACTTATTGATTAACTACAACGAGCGGTTAAATTGCTCCACGGCCTCTACAACACGGCTAGCGCCATCTTGTATTTCATTCATCACATTGCCTGCTTTTTCAGAGAGCTCTAGCGTATCTAGTGCTTCTTTTTGGCATTTAGCGATCAGCTTAACTGCGTTATCTGTTCGCTGTAGGTTTTCACTTACCATTGTGACAATTTCATCGGTGGTTGCATTGGTTCTTGTAGCAAGCTGTCTGACTTCATCAGCAACAACGGCAAAACCTCTACCATGCTCACCCGCACGAGCCGCTTCTATCGCCGCATTTAACGCCAATAAGTTAGTTTGGTCAGCGATACCACTGATGCTATTTACCAACTCGCTAATACGCGATGAGTGCGCTTTAAGCTCGTCAATCGCGGTGTTCGCTTGCTGCATTTGCTCGGAAAGTATCTGCATCTTTTCTAACGTTGAGCCTATAACCTCTTGCCCTTGCAGGGTTTGTGTTCCAGTTTCTTGGGAGATTTCGTTCGCCAATTGCGCAGCCTGGGCCATTTTCTGTTCCTGCATCACCTGCTGGGTAATATCTGTCGCGAACTTAACGACCTTGTAGAGCTCTCCTCTGTCGTTATGGATAGGGTTATATGAAGCCTCTAGCCACACCTCTTCGCCATAACGGTTAACTCGTTTGAATCGCTCTGATGAAAATTGCCCTTTTGCTAAACGTTGCCAAAACTCACGGTAAGCTTGAGAGCTCGACTCTTCCTGATCACAAAACATGCGATGATGCTTCCCTAGAATCTGATCAAGCGTATAACCCATTGTGTTTAGGAAATTATCGTTGGCTTTTAAAACATGGCCATCTAATGTGAACTCAATCACCGCCATAGAACGACTTAATGCATTTAGCATGTCCTCTTGCTCACGGGATGATTTGATCGTTCGCGTAAGTTCAGAAGCAAAAACAAAAAAGCTTTCTACTTCTCTGCGCTCATTTACAACAGGCTGGATAATCGTTCTTAACCAGGCTTCCTCACCATTACCTTTCTGTACTTGCAATGCCCCATTCCAGAACACTTTATCTTGGACGGCTTTCTTCATTCGATGAAAGTGGTCTGTATTGCGCGAATTTGACGGTACCAATTCAGTAATTGATTTCGTTAAGATCTCATCATCATGTAAGAAAAGTTCTTGCTGTAGTTTGGTATTTGCAGAAGTAATGAGGCCTTTACTATCCAATGTTAAGCGGATCATCTCTTCATCTAAACTGGTTTGGATTTGCTGCAGGATTTGCAACTCCTGCTTTAATCGTTGATTTTCTTGTTGAAGCGACTTATTAAAAAACATGACTTTCTCTCATTCGACCGACCTTCGGACTAGTCAAAGGTTTATTATTTGTATACCGAATAACCTGCAAGCGGCAAAATCGTTTGGTTGCATATTCAAACGCGATTTCTATTTCTCATCAAAGGACCCCGCTGGGAATACGGCGATTTTTTCTACAGTGTAACCTAAGCGCAGTATACTGAAATTTCTTCAGCGCCCAAGCTGTTTATATATTTATCAATATTAAAGCTCTTTATCGCCAGTTTGAGGTTTGTATTTGTGGATATACTTATATGGAGAAGCGGTGTGTTCAGATCAATAAGCCTTTTCATTAAAAAAAAGGGCCTTGACTTAATTCCAATAGTTTTTGCCGTTTTATCGCTGTTCCATCCGCCGTTTGAGCGATTAGCCACTCCTTATTCGCTTGCATTTCTATTAATAGCGCACGGAGCAACCAATAACAGCACACCGACCAACAAGCTTTTGGACAGAAACGTGCCAGTGACTTTGCTAAATTAGCTAACCACGAATTACCTCAAGTATGGGAAAGTCCTTTCCGTAACTAAATATGTAAAGCCAATACACACCAAACTATGACTCATTATCATAGGATAAATGCCCCTCTTTTCCTCCTGCACACTTTGATATTAAATGCACGCCACATCATTTTTTGTTCAATCACAAACTTAAAAGTCAAAGTTATGTCTTCAGAAAACATCAGCGAACTGGATATTGCCTCTCCAGTATCGTCGTCAAAAAAGCTACTTATAGTTTTAGCTCCTTGGATATTTGTTTTCCTATGGAGTACCGGATTTGTTGGGGCCAAATTTACTGTTCAATACAGTGAACCTTTTCATCTACTTTTTTTACGCGGGCTTTTTTCTTGCTTGGCGTTTTTTATATTAGCTTTATTGTTTAAAGCCAAATTTCCTTCAGCCAAAGGAATAGCAAAACAGCTCGTAGTTGGGCTGTTCTTGCATGCTCTTTTCCTTGGTGGCTGCTTTTACTCAATGCACTTAGGTATACCATCAGGCATCGTAGCATTGATCACAGGGCTTCAACCGGTACTGACAGCGATTGTAGTGTCGACCCTGCACAGACAGAGCTTAAGCATTGGTAAGTGGATAGGAATCATCATTGGATTTTTTGGTGTGTATTTTGTGCTATCGCCAGGACAACAAGATTTTCACCTAAATGCTTTAGGTCTTTTATGCGCTATCGTTGGACTTGTTTGTGTTACCGTCGGAGCACTGTATCAAAAGAGTTCCAACAGTGACGGTCATGTGTTGAGTGCTACATTTTTCCAATATGTTTCACTGACCGTTGTCATGGGTATTATGAGTGTTCTGTTTGAGCACACTCCTGTCCATTGGAATATCCCATTTGCTTTGGGTCTGACCTGGTTAGTTCTTGGTGTATCAGTGACTGCGGTTCTGTTACTGATTTTTATGATCCAAAGTGGCGAATCCACCAAAGTCGCAACCTATTTTTATCTTGTTCCGGTCCTTACAGCCGCAGAAGCCTGGGCGCTTTTTGGTGAACCAATCACGACCTCGATGTTGATTGGGATGGCAATGTCCATCATTGGCCTACTTCTTGTGATTCGCAAGTAACTCTGCATCTTATTGAAACGAGTTAATACAATGATGAAAAAACATTTATATCAAGCGCCTGCGGTCAACAAGAAACGTTATGGCGACACAGTTGTCACGATGCTGAGTGATGGATACTTAGATGCATCTTTTGAACTATTAAATGGCATAGAAGCTTCTCAAGCAGAGGCTGCTCTTGAACAAAAGGGGGGTAGAGCCTCTTCCAAGAATGAATATCAATGCCTATGTTGTCGAGACATCAAATCGAACCATACTGATTGATAGCGGTGCAGGTGGAATTAACGGTTGGGGTGGCAGACTCCCCGCAGCTTTAAGAGCGGCTGGTTTCGATCCACTCGATATTGATACCGTTCTTTTGACGCATGCTCATCCTGACCACGTTGGTGGGTTGGCGGGTCCATTAGCGACTCCTTTTTTTGCAAATGTTCAAGAACTTTACGTTCATGAACAAGAACTCGCATTTTGGAGAAATGATACCATTATGTCTTCGGCATCAGATGGATTTAAGCCATTCTTTAACGTAGCAAGAAATGCTTTTGATGCCTACAAAGATAAGTTAGTACCATTTAATCAAGAGTCATTATTGACTGATATCCAGACTGTACCTTTATTCGGGCATACACCTGGACACTGCGGATTTTTAGTCGGTAGTGGTAATGAATCACTACTAATATGGGGTGATATTGTTCATTTTCCTCATATTCAGACCGCAAATCCAGATGTGACTATTGCCTTCGACAACAGTCCAGAGGAAGCCGCAAAGATGCGTAAAACCCTTTTAGATAGAGTCTCTACAGATCATATTTCTGTGAGTGGTATGCATTTCAACTTGTCTGCCTCTGGTAAAATTAAGCGAGAAAACAACCAGTACACATTAAATTATGACCTTTGGTCCCCAGTTGTCTGAATTGGTCATGAACGTGTTATAACGAAAGACCACGCAGTTTATGGCTACGTGGTCTTTTTAAATACGCTCTGATGTTTATATACGAAAAGAAACAACATGTTTTTTTTGCAAATGGGCATCATTCTCTTTCTGCATAAAAAATAAGGAAAGCGTCAGACATACTTTCTGGCTTCAATGCAGTGTATGAATAATGTCTCAGGTTCCCAGAATAATCGATGATCGATTTTTTCCCTTTTCTGGTCTTCTTTACATCATATTCCTGCCACATCCGCTTAAACTCTTCACTTCGTAGCAGCAGGTCGTTAATCACGGTATCAAATCGAGGCTTATTGCTGCTTAAAGCATAGTATGAGCGAAAAGAGGCGATGGTACTCTGGGCGGCGGCAGACCAGTCAGGAATGCGTTCTTTGTATTCTGGGTTCAGGAACATCAATTTCAGTGAGTTTCTGTCCAAGTCATCAACACTCGACCAGTTAAAGATTTTTTGCTCTGAGGCTTTATTCCAATAAAGAATGTCCATATTTTCGCTACGAATAAACGCTGGATGAGGGTCAAGAGCCTTTATCATTTGTTTTAGCTCGTCTTGTAGCTGTATATCACTGTGAGCTGAATATGATGTCCCAAAAACCGTCGCTTCGAAATACTCTTGCTCATCAGAACTGAGCTTTAATACTTTCCCAATTCGTTTGATGGCTTCAATCGAGATACTTATATCACGACCTTGTTCTAGCCATGTGTACCAACTTACGCTGACGGCGGCCAGTTGTGCCACTTCTTCACGGCGTAACCCTTTGACTCTGCGATGGTAGGTCGAAAAACCATAATCGGTAGGATCCAACTTTCCCCTGTGCTTGAGTAAAAACTGGTTTAAATCAATGTTTCTTTCCGAACCATTATGGCTTTTCGCGGTATTGTTACTATTCACTCTGTTAAGACTCATACACTGAGCACTCAATCAGATTTCCATCAGGATCTCGAAAGTAGAAGGACGTGATCGGCCCCAACGCTCCAGTACGATTAACCGGGCCTTCTATAATTTTAACGTTTTGAGCCTGAACATGTTGCATTGCGCTTTCTAAATCCCCATCAATGATAAAACAGAGATCGGCACTACCAGCTTGTACATGTCGTGCCTTAGGCTCAAACTCACTGCCTAGCTGGTGCAAATTGATCTTTTGCTGACCATATTCCAAGGCGACTCGCCCTTCTCCGAAGGTGACAGCATTCATACCCATCACCGATTGAAAGAAAGCCACCGATGTCGGAATATCGGCCACGGTTAAAACAAAATGGTCAAGGTGTTTAATTTTCAAATTCCTTTCTCCTTTGAAGTTATGACGTGATTAAACGGATGAACTCCATACTAAGTAGACAGCCAACAATATAAACAAGATAGCATTGACCTTATTCAACCAGTGTCGATGTGCGCCCAGGAAGAGTGTTTTGGCCTTATAGGCGAGTAACGCATAGGTTGAATGCGCACAGATAAACGCCAGACTGAAAATCCCCACCAACACTGAAAACTGCATAACATAGCTTTCATCTGGCTTGATAAAATAAGGGAAAACAGAAAAGAAAAACAGGATAGCATTCGGGTTGCTAAATTGTAACAGTACACCTTCCCCGAATACCTGCCTCTTTTTGAAAACCACGCCCGTAGAAATCACCTGAGTCTTGCGGCTGCTAAACCACAGTTTAAGTCCCAAATAAAATAAGTAGGCGGAACCGCAATAAGAAACCACTTTAAAAGCCATCGGCGAGGACACTAACAGCAGCCCAAGACTTGTAGCAGAGAACAGAGCGACAGAGCAAACGCCCAGCGTTAAACCTGATATCCCAACGACCGAACCTTGAAAACCAAAGTTAATCGCGTTCGTAATGGATTTTAAGGTGCCTGGGCCAGGCATATATACGACGGCTAATGCAATAGCAGCAAAACTGAAATAGGTATCCAAGATGACACTCGTTATAGTAAAGAAAGAAGTACTATTGTCAGTCGTTCTTGAATGGGTGAAAAATACTATTTAACTAATAGTTTGATACGTTTTTCTTATCAGTGACATGTTCTTCCAACCACTTAACACCGTATTCGACTAAAGGATGCCCTCGCTTAGGATCCCATACTAACGCGGCGGTCACGATGGATATCAGCTCTTCAAGCGGGACAAGCTTTACATTACTGGGGATCATGCTGACCATGCTCATAGGTACTAAAGCAACCCCCTGGCCACAACTCACATAGGCAATCTGAGCAGTAACCGAACGAACTTCGTAGAGTATGCGTGGGTTAAACCCATGGTTTCTACAGGCTGAAGTTAATAGATCGAAATACGTTGGATTGACCCGCCTGGAAGACATAACAAATGCTTCCTCTTTCAGATCTCTCAACGAGATACACATCGCTTCCCCCATTGGATGATTCAGTGGTAACGCAACGCCGAGTTTATCTTCTGTTAAAGGAAACGTGCTTAACCCCATACCGACCTCACCTTCCACCCGAACAAACGCCAGATCCAATTCACCAGAAGATAACGATGTGATGGCTTCAGCGCTGTCAATTTCATCCACAAAAACCGTGACATTTGGGTAACGTTGTTTGAAATGTTCTAGAAAGACTGGCACAACTTCAAACATAGCAGACGTGATGGCACCAATATGAATGACACCAGATTGTCCATGCGCCACCTCTCGAACGATCTTTTCCAGAGATGACATTTGAACAACAAACTTTTGCACATGAGGAAGAATAGCTTTTCCCGACGCGCTCAGTTTAGTGCCGCGTCGAGAGCGTTCAAACAAAGTGAGCTTCAACGACTGCTCAAGTATTTTGATTTGCTCCGTTAAAGGAGGCTGAGACATTCCCAGTCGCTTTGCCGCACGACCAAAGTTCTCTTCTTCGGCAACTGCCAGAAAAAGATAAAGCTGTTTTATCAACCTGTAATCGATTTTACTCATCAATAGTCCCTAACGACGCAATAATGAAGTACGTTAAAATGCCCAATGCTATACTGCTAATTCTATTTTCGTATCACATAGATACTAATATTAGAATTCAACTATCAATCAAAAGCTGTACATTGGCAACATCAACAACAGATGTGAGTATTGTATGGAGCTATTTTCAAGCCAACGTTTCCCTTTTTTAATCGAAGGTGTACACCTTAGCGTTTCCGCGATAACCAGATCGGGCGAAGAAGCTCCGATTGTCTTTCTCCATGGATTTGGTTCCACCAAAGAAGATTACGCCGACATCGTTTACTATGCAGAGTTTAACGGTCATCCTTTTCTTGCCTACGACGCACCAGGATGCGGCGAAACACAATGTAGCGACCCCACATCCGTGACGATCCCTTTTCTGCTGAAAACAGCCATTGCGATACTGGATCAAGTTGGGTTCAAACAGTTTCATCTTGTGGGACATTCCATGGGAGGGTTAACCGCGTTAATGCTGGCACATCAGTACCCAAACCGCGTTCTCAGCTTCACCGATATTGAAGGGAACATAGCACCAGAAGATTGTTTTCTGAGCCGCCAGATTATCAATTATCCATCGGACAACGCAGCAGAATTTTTTGATGAATTTATTATGCGAACTCGCCATGCACCACACTACGCAAGTGCCTTGTATTCCGCTAGTTTGCGCCACAAAGTACGAGCAGATGCCGTTAAACCTATCTTTACGTCTATGGTTGAACTGTCTGATGATGGTGAATTGATGGATAAGTTTCTTAACTTACCTTGCCCTAAGATGTTCATGTATGGGGAGCAGAATCAAGATCTGTCCTACTTATCTCATATTGAGAGCCAAGGCGTAAAACTGGCAGAAATACCGTACTGCGGGCATTTCCCTATGTACTCAAACCCTGTCAGTATGTGGAGCCATATTGCTCAAAATATTATACGTTCATCTTAACGTATTCTTTTGGTGTCACTCTCATGATTCGTTTAAACATAGCGATAAACGCAGACGAACTGGAATAACCCAGCTCAAGGGCGATAACTTCAACACTATCGCCCGACTCCAATCGATTCATGGCTTTCAGTACTTTAAGCTTTTGCTTCCACTCCGTGAGCGGCATCCCCAATTCTTTGTTGCTTTTTCTCATGAGAGTACGCTCTGTAACGTAAAAATGAGAAGCCAGCGTTTTAAGAGGAATGTCTTGATCAAGATGATTTTCGATATGGTCAAGTACCCGCGATAACGTTGCATCATCAGTCGAAGGTAAAAAACTCTCGATAGAATTAGTCTGCTTAAGTTGATCGTAAATAACCCGAATTAGGCGAGTTTGCTCGGCCGAATAAGGCGACACTGGTAAAAATTGTTTTAAATGTTCAAGCGCTGAGCGAACCAATGGGGTGACTTGTAAAGCACATACTCTGTTTGGCAATGCATTAGCATAAGACGGCTCAATATATAACGAACAATGTGTTGCCTCATATTGATTGAAACCTTGATGTTCGATTCCCGGTGGAAGCCAAATCCCATACTGAGACGGAGCCAAGTAGGAGCGTCTACCGATCCTCACTTCCATAACGCCATTGTAAGAATAGACAAATTCTCCCCAAGGATGACTGTGGTTAGGATAACTCGAATCGGCAGGAATTTCCGCGACGCGAAAATACATCGGCTCAGGGATGTGGTTTTGAAATGGAACTAAACTGCAATTTTTTTTCATAACCCAAAGTGTCACTTCTGCGCGGTTGCATGTCAGTTTTAAACTATATGTTTTGAATGCGTCACAGGCAATATAAATATTAACAACAATCACCAGAAGATAAACAATCATGCAACAACGACAAGCTATCGATGTCACCTCCTTCTCTCTGATGGTCATCTTTTGTATGATCATGGGAGGGCAGCAAGTCGCCATTAAAGCCGTCAGTACTGACATGGCTCCAATCGTCCAACTTGCTTTACGCTCATTATTTGCAGCCGTTCTGATCCTAACGTACATGCGTTTTAAAAAAGAACGTTTTGTCTCTGAATCCGGTGCAATAAAATATGGAATTCTTGCGGGAATCTTCTTTGCATTGGAATTTTTCTTATTGGGAGAAGCACTAACCCGAACGACCGCAGCTCACGCCGTTGTGTTTCTATATAGTTCTCCCATCTTTACCGCTTTAATCCTTCATCTATTTGTTCCATCAGAAAGAATGTCGTTACTTCAATGGGGTGGGATTCTGATTGCGTTTTCTGGTATCGGCATCATTTTCTGGGAACCGAGTTCAATGGATGCCTCAGGTACGTTCATCGGAGATATTCTTGCCTTTCTTGCTGCATTAGCCTGGTCTTTGACAACGGTGATTGTGCGATGTACTTCCCTTTCGAAAGTACCAGCAAAGCAAGTGGTCTTCTATCAACTCATTGTTGGATTTACTTTACTGGCGATGACCTCTACCGTGACGCAACAATGGCATTTTAATTCGACACCTATGGTGTGGGTTAATCTAATATTTCAATCAGTAATCGTGTCGTTTCTGGCCTTTTTAGTCTGGTTCTGGCTGCTGGGCCGTTATCAAGCGTCACAAATTGGCATTCTCTCATTTATGACCCCATTATTTGGAGTGGTCTTTGGTTACCTCTTGCTGGGAGAACACCTCGATAAGCAATTCCTGATAGGCTCAGTTTTCATCCTTTCTGGTATCTTTGTCGTCAATAGTTCTAGCTGGGTGTTAAGAAAAATTCATCGTTTGCAACAAGCTAAGAATAAAGCTTCAGAGTTCTAGGTAAGTTCATTAAGCATTAGAAAAAATAGCCCAAAGTGGATAGCTCAGTATGTAGGGTTGTAGAATGCTGAAACACATTGGGGCAAAGATAAGTTTGGCAGAGAAAGCCCAAGCTTAGTCTTCAGGCTTTGAAGCTTTGGATGCCTAAAACAACCCTAACTCACTTCAATTGCTGCCCGCACTAACACTTTTGTTTTGTATCGTAACTGATTTGCTTACTGACGTTCTTTAGTTGCACTCCTACCTTATTAAAGGCCTTTTGAATAGTTGTGGAAACATGCTGGCGGCCCTCTCCTTCAAAAAAGTTAGCTCGATCTTGCTTCGTTTCGAATACGCAGACTATTTCTAAACTTTGTGGAAAAGAAGAGAATTTGACGGTATGAGTCACCCAAAGAAAGCCATCGTAGCCTTTTAGCGTATCTTCACAAACTTCGGTCAACACTTCTCTAATTAGATTCTCGACCTTCTTATCTGATTTGCGCATAAATTAAACTTCATTCCTATCTAACGCCTTTAATTAGGTTTCAGTGTACATTGTCTTAAACAGTATTTGGCAGTGGTATTTAGTCAATAGCCTGTAGATGAGGTTATTCGCACGAAGATTTACCGACCTACTCGCTTCGAACTACATCTTACGCTGTTAAAAATAAGCGCTTTGCAACTCTACAAAACGCTTCTAACTTATTAGATTATTTTAAGTGTGTTTCAAGGAATGCAGAAACCTTGTCCATTGCAATGCCGACTGCTTCTGGATGGTCATACAGTTCATAGTGAGACCAGTTTTCCAAATTAACCAGCTGTCGGTCTTTTGATTGAACAGAGCGGCCATAAATTTCCTGCCCATCACGATAAGCACCAAACGCCCCGACTTTTTGCCCTACCACGGCCATAACAGGCTGAGTCAATAACATTTCGGCAAATGCAAAGGCATCCCAGCTCAGTGTTTTCTGTGCATGTGAAAACAGCATACGAGTTGCACCACCTTCGGTTTGTCCACGTGATGTTTTGTAGTATTCAGTAGCTTCGAACACGTCTCGTTCTGTTAACCCATTTTCTTTTGCAAATTCAATATTTGGAGGAAGAAGTTCATCGATTTTCAGCTCTGAGCCGCGAGCTTCGGCTGTTCTCTGTGCAGCCATAGCTTCAAGATTGGCGATAGGGTCGTACATACTAAAGCCTTCACGGAACAAGCGGCCTAAGTTAACAGGCGTAATACCTACGACAGCTTTCAAGCGCTTTTCGGTTAGGGCTGAATTGATCATGTAACCACCACCGCCGCAGATACCGAGTCCACCAATTCTATTCTCATCGACATATGGTAAAGTTACTGCATAGTCGATAACGCGACTGATATCTTCAACACGTTGACTTGGGTCTTCTACGTAGCGAGGCAATCCCCCCGATTCTCCTTGGAAGCTCGCGTCAAATGCGATCACGACGTAACCTAACTCAGCAAGGGCTTTACCATAGACAGCGCTGGATGTTTGTTCTTTACAACTACCAAAAGGATGAACACTTATCATTGTTGGGTAGCGTTTCGATTCATTGAAGCCTTTTGGGAATAAAATTAATGCAGACATATCCCAAACCATATCAGCATTTCTAAAAGTGATTTTTTGCATATTCATAATCAATACCTTAAGAGTAAAAAGCCTTGAGAGCAGAAAGGCTCGAAGCAATTGAGCCTTTCATCGGGAATATTAAAGAGTGCGTTGGAAGAAAGATGCGAGTTGGGATACTGCGTCATCGACGTATTCGGCAACATCATAAAGCGACATATGGTTTGCACCATCAATGACATACAAGGTTTTATCTGAACTCGCTGCACGCTCTATCAGGTCATAACTCATCCATTTGCTGCCTGCGTCGCTACCAACGACAGCAATAATTGGCTGAGTTAGGAATGCTTCCGCTTTGTGGTACGCATCGTAAGTAATGATCTGGTTTAAGTTACGAGTTAGAGCAAAACCCGGCGCATTTGGATGTTCACAACGTGGTGTGTGGTAATACTCCCAAGCTTCGCGTAGCTCTGCATTTGAGGCATCTTCTTCACGCATCGGAGCTAGAGGAATAGTCGCGAATTCTGTACCATTCGTGTCGGTTGTGCGAGCATTCGAACCAAATTCTAAGTAACCAACAGCGTCAGCATCGTTAACCGAATTATCCCAACCATTACGGAACATTTGGCCAATGTTTACGGCACTAACCATACCCAGTGCTTTGATTCGACGATCATTGATCGCTGCATTTGCACTATAGCCCGCACCAGCACAAATCCCCATTGCGCCAATTTTATCGTTATCGACGTACTCTAACGTTGTCAGATAGTCGACGACTGCGCTCACGTCTTCAGTACTCGTGTAAGGGTTTTCCATTTGGCGAGGCTCACCTGTACTTTCACCTTGATACGAACGGTCAAACGCAATGGCAATTATGCCGCTTTTTGCAAGTTTACTCGCATATAGGCCTGCGGCTTGCTCTTTTACGCCACCACCTGGGTGTGAAACAACAACCGCCGCATATTGTTTACTTGCATCAAAATCTGTAGGGAAGTTGATAACCGCTGAAATCTCAATACCTTGACCATTGAGATTTTTGAAAGTGACTTTAGACATAGCGACATTCTCCATTAGAGGTTAACTGTTCATCTCAGGCTGACCTAAGCTTCGAGGTAATATTAGTCAACACACTGTTTCGGATAAATATCGTTTTATCTACATGACTGTTTAGTTATACTTAACAAATGAGAATAGAACCTTCTTTAATTTCATCACTGACGTGGTTTGCACATATTGCTCGCCATCGCAGTTTCACTAAAGCAGCCTTAGAAATGGGGGTAACCCGTGCTGCCTTATCACAACACCTAAAAGCGTTAGAACAACAGCTACAAGTTCGGTTAATTAATCGAACCACCAGAAGTATGTCGCTGACGGAAGAAGGCCAACGTCTGCTTGATATTTTGCAACCTTCATTGGTGAACATTGAGCAGGTCGTTAACGAATTGAACGACTCTCATCTTGAGCCTTCGGGATTAATCCGTATCAGTGTATCAAGAACCGCTGCTCGGCTGCTTATTGAGCCCTATCTAGGTGAGTTCCTCTCTCGTTATCCTAAAATACGCCTAGAGCTAATCATGGATGATGGGTTTTCTAACATCGTCGCAGAGGGCGTTGACGCTGGCATTCGCTTAGGATTAAGCTTAGATGAACATATGGTTGCGATCCCTATTACTCCGCCGTTAACAACGGCAATAGTGGGCTCTCCTGAATACTTTAGGCAAAATGGACTACCTCAAACTCCTGAGGATTTAGAAGGTCACAATTGCCTTGCTTATCGTTTTACCTCTAGCGGAACAATTGATCATTGGTCGCTAACCTCTCCAGATGTTGCAAAGCGCACCCTAGTTTTCGAGCCTAAAGGCAATGCTATTTTTAATGATGACTATAGTATGTTACAAGCTGCAATACAGGGTGTGGGTTTAGTGAAGCATATTGATTTATGGGTGGAAAAGCACATAGATGAGGGAAGATTGACCCGAGTTCTGACACCTTGGTGCAAAGAGTTTCCAGGGTTTTATTTATATATGCCTTCACGAGAGCATATGCCGAAAAAAATCCGCGTCTTGATGGATTTTTTAATCGAAAAGCGCGAAGCTCTGAAACTCAAAGAGTAAATACCAAATTGCTTTAAATAAAATAGCGAGCACGAGGCTCGCTTTTAACTTTCTGTTTTCGTTATATATTACAATAGCTCAACCGATTGTTTAGCTATCACAAATTCCTCGTTAGTAGGAATAACAAGAGCTTTGGCACCTAACAACTCAGATGTTGCAATAACACCTGCGTTACCAAATCTTGCATCTTCGTTACCTTTCTCATCTTCAACAAAACCTAACAGTTTTAGGTTTTTCAAGATTTCACGACGAATTGGTAGTGAGTTTTCACCAATACCACCAGTGAAGATGATGCCGTCTAATGAATCCAGAGCCGCTAGGTAGGAAGTAATGTATTTCGCAACGCGGTAAGTGAAGATCTCAAATGCCAACTTCGCACGTGAATTCCCCGCTTCCATTGCTTCTAGTACACCACGAGCATCACTTGTCACACCAGATACACCTAAGAAACCTGACTTCTTGTTCATCATCTCGAACACTTCGTCTTTTTCCCAGCCTTTACGGAAAAGGAACTCGATAACACTTGGGTCTAGGTCACCACAGCGAGTGCCCATCATTAGGCCAGCTAACGGCGTCAAACCCATACTTGTATCAACACATTCGCCATTTTTAACCGCACTCACTGATGCACCGTTACCTAAGTGCACAGTGATAAAGCTGCTTTCTTCAACCGGCTTATCTAGCATTTTCGCTGCTTCACGGCTTACGTAATAGTGGCTTGTGCCGTGAGCACCGTAACGACGCACTTTATGCTCTTCGTAAAGCTCGTAAGGAAGTGCGTACATAAAGGCTTTGGCTGGCATTGTTTGGTGGAAAGCAGTGTCAAATACAGCAAATTGAGGCAGTGAAGGGAACGCCGCCATTGCCGCTCTCATGCCTTCAGCGTTCGCTTTGTTATGAAGTGGTGCAAGTTCAGCAAGGCGCTCTACTTCTTGAATAACTGTTTCATCAACTTTCACAGTTCCTTTAAAGGTTTCACCGCCTGCGACAATGCGATGGCCCACAGCGACAAATTTTGAGCTCAAACCTAGAGTTTCGAGTAGTTTTACCACTCGCTCAACAGCGTACTGATGATGGTTACCGCCAGCTGGAATTGCTTCAACGGTTTTTTCTCCCTGATATTTCCAACTGATTTCAGCTTCAGGTAGGCCAAAACACTCACCAATACCTGATACCAAAGCTTCACCGGTTTCAGAATCAATAACAGCAAATTTTAATGAAGAGCTACCAGAGTTGATCACCAGTACAAACGAATTAGACATGAAATAGTTATCCTGTTGTAGAGCAGAGGTTGTAATAGCGCTTGTGCGCTGCGTACTTCTTGTTTGCCCCTCTATTATTCAATAATTTTTTAATCTTTCAACAATCTTTTAGTAAAAGCGATTTGATTGAACAAATTTTGTTGATCTGTAGCAAGTTTTGATTTTATTTGAAGGCTAAAAAATATCACTTGTTAAACATAATTTATGAATAGGTCAATTTGTACAAAGTCAGATATATAAGCTACGTTGTTTATTGGGTGAACAAAAATAACAAACCAATCAATAAATCGGGGTAATAATGTGCCCACTACTGCATTTCTATTAGTGATCTTAGGTTTGATTTTGCTCTGCTGGGGATGGCAGATGACAAAAAACATCTGCTCGAAAACTGACGTAACCGGGTGGACTTTCCTATTAATGTTAATCAGCTGTTTCATTTTTGCTTATGCCGTTTTTTTGCACGCCATCATGCAAAAACCTATTGCTTCTCTCTTAGAAACGGGGGTTTCTCTTATACTTTTTGGCGGCAGTATCTTTGTCGTGCTGGTGATTAAGTGGAGCAACGATTCGATATTAGAGCTTCATACTGTTGCTGAAAGAGAGAAGCGTAATGCCGTCCATGACGCTCTTACTGGGCTCCCTAATCGTAAATACTGCTTTGAGTCTATCGAAGGCAGAATACAATCTAGAGACCCATTCTCGGTGATCCTTTTTGACGTGGTTAATTTTAAACAAGTCAACGATGCAATGGGTCACTTTTGCGGAGACCAGTTACTTATTCAAATTGGTCAACGCCTTCAGGGGAAACTGAAAGGCAATGACCAGATATTCCGCGTTGGTGGTGATGAATTTGTCATCCTGACATCTTCTGCATGCGAGGAAACGGGTAAAAAACTCATAGAAGAACTAGATTCTGCAATGTCTGAACGCTTTCATTTAGATGAGTTTCAAGTTTCCTGCCGCGTTGTTTTCGGTATAAGCACCTACCCATATGACGCCCTAACCAATGATCTTTTGATCAAGCACGCAGATATCGCCATGTATCACGCAAAGCGTAATGGCAATCTTTTTGCGTTTTATAATGAGGATATGAACGTCGGGGCTAAGTACCAACTTGAAATATCTTCTCGTATTCAATGTGCGCTTGAAAAAGAAGAGTTTCAGTTGTATTACCAACCGTTGATTGATGCACACACTAACTTAGCTGTCGGTTTTGAAGCAGTGATTCGTTGGCATGACGAAAATGGTAAAACGATCTCACCCAACGACTTCATTCCTATCGCAGAGCGTAGCAATCAGGTGCACAACATTACCATGTGGGTTCTTAACCAAGTAGAAAGGGATCTGCAAACATTTATAGAAAAAGGCATTAAGCTTCCTGTCCACGTAAACTTATCAGCGAAAGATCTCTCATCTAACTTGCTGTTTAATCGCTTAGAAACTTTGCTCAAAGTAAACCCGCAATTCGCTGACCTAATAAGTTTAGAGATCACTGAAACGATGGCGATCGATAGGGTCGTTGAGCTCAACCCCTTAATTCATCAAATTAAAGGATTAGGTATAAAGATCAGCTTGGATGATTTTGGCACTGGGTATTCATCTTTGTCACTGTTAAGAGATCTTCCGGTTGATCAAATTAAAATCGACCGCTCATTTCTTTCCACAGCAAGCCGCACAGAAGGCTCCCGCTCTATCGTTGAGAACACGATTGCGCTAGCACATGGATTAGGGTATTCGGTCGTAGCAGAAGGCGTTCAAGACATGGACACACTGCATTTTTTGAGAAGTCGAGGCTGTGACATCATTCAGGGTTACTTGTTCTGTCCTGCCCTGCCCTTAGACGAAGTAATAAGTTGGGTAAACAAACACGATGAAAAGCAAAACCGTATTAGACGCGCATAAAAAAGCCGAGCGCTTTGCTCGGCTTTCAATTCTTTTTGTAGCAACTTAAACCGTCGCTTTAATCACTCGTGATTATGCGTCTGTACGACGGCCACGACCGTGACCACGTTCACCACGATGTGCACCACGGTGATCACCACCACGATTGCGATCGAAACGACGTTCGCCACCTTCGCGATTGCCATCGCGGTTGCCGTCACGGTTACCGCGGAAGCCACCTTCGCGACGACCGCCTTCACGACGATCACCACCACGATTGCCGCCTTCGCGGTTGCCACGGTAACCACCGCCATCACGACGACCACCATCGCGACGACCACCGTCACGGCGACCACCACGAGACTCGCGGAAATCATCGAAGTCACATACTACAGCACCAACATCTTGTTGACGGATACGTAGTTTGCTTAGCTTGTTCGCCGCGTCTGAAGTCATTGCTTTAGGTAGCTGTACGAATGTGTGACCTTGAGCTAGTTTGATCGCACCGATAGAACCTTTACCTAGACCTAGTTCGTTTGCTAGAGCGCCAACGATGTCTTTAACTTGAACGCCTTGCTCACGACCAACTTGAAGCTGGTAAGTATCCCAGTCTTGGTTGTTGAAGTTACGACCGCCGTCGCGACCACCTTCACGGCGCTCTTTACGACGTTGCTTGTCACGCTCAATTGCTTCAACCATTGGGTCTTCGCCAATATAGAACAGAGGACGTTTGCCTTGCTGACGCTTAAGAAGCATAGCAGCAAGTGTTGCAGGGTCGATGTCTAGAGAAGTCTGTAGTTTCTCTACCAACTCAGCAAATTTGTCTAGTGCTTTGTGCTCTTTCTCTGCTTCAAGCTCAGCGCCTAGCTTAGCTAGACGAGCTTCAGCAACTTGGTCACGTAGAGGAAGTTGGATTTCTTCCATAGATGACTTAGTTACACGCTCGATAGTGCGAAGCATACGAATTTGGTTAGTGCGAACTAGAAGGATCGCTTTACCCTTACGTCCAGCACGGCCAGTACGACCGATACGGTGGATGTATGACTCAACATCAAATGGGATGTCGTAGTTGAATACGTGCGTAATACGTGGAACGTCAAGACCACGAGCTACAACATCAGTTGCAACTAGGATGTCAATAACACCTTGTTTGATGTGATCAACAGTACGTTCACGTAGAGACTGAGGAATGTCACCGTGCAGTGCAGCTGCTTTGAAGCCACGTGCAGATAGCCAGTCAGCCAGACGCTCAGTATCTTGACGAGTACGTACGAATACGATTGACGCGTCAGTTTCTTCAGTTTCAAGAAGACGAGACATTGCTTCATCTTTCTCTACACCTTTCACTACCCAGAACTGTTGTTGAACTTTGTCTACAGTGTGGTTTTTACCAGCAACGTCAACCGTTACAGGGTCACGAAGGAAACGTTCAACGATCTTCTTCAGCATTGGAGGCATAGTTGCAGAAAACAGAACGCGTTGTGCTGACTCTGGAGCGTGCTCCATGATCGCAGTTACGTCATCTACGAAACCCATGTTTAGCATTTCGTCTGCTTCATCAAGAACGAAAGTACTAACTTCGTCTAGGTGTAGACGTTCGCGATTGATAAGATCTTGAACACGGCCTGGAGTACCGACAACTACATGAGCGCCACTTTTAAGAGCACGCATTTGGTCGACAATAGATGCGCCACCGTAAATCTCTAGAACTTTCAAACCTTTGATGTTTTTACCAAGGTTTTTCATTTCCGCTGCAACCTGAATTGCCAGCTCACGAGTCGGAGCAAGTACAATCGCTTGCGGTTTGCGTTGGTTTAGATCGAGTTTGTTGAGAAGAGGCAGAGAGAACGCTGCTGTTTTACCTGTACCTGTTTGAGCTTTACCCAGCGCGTCAGCACCTTCCAATAGGTGTGGGATTGCCGCAGCCTGAATTGGAGTTGGTGACACGAAACCCATTCCGTCTAGAGCAGAAAGGATAGAATCATTCAGAGATAAATCACTGAATTGAATAACAGAATCTTGCATTGGGATCCTACTTAATTAAACAAAAAAACAGTCCCATATGCTCTTCCAATTCGATACTGATCCATCCAGATACTGATTCCATTCAGACGGGAACACAGCACAGTACACAACCGCGATAAGCCATTAGGGACGACTAAGGGAGGCGGATTATTCCTTAAAAGCATAAAAAAATCCAGAAAAAATTGAATTACATCACAATTTATTCTCAACAATGGTATTTTTAGCATATTTTTCCACCAACCCTACCATTCCCCGTAGATTCGCGTAACTCACAGATGAGAATTTCATCAATATTTAAGCCAATTTCTCGTGGTTAAATTGGCAAAATTCACGGCGAAATTACGCTCCACAGGTAGTAATAATAGCTCGCAATGATTATAGTGTGCCCAACTCCATAGGTAATTTAAGAAAAGATGTTTCAAGATAACCCACTACTCGCTCAGCTTAAGCAGCAAATCCAAGAAAACCTGCCTAAAAAAGAAGGCTCAATAAAAGCCACAGATAAAGGCTTTGGCTTTTTGGAAGTGGACAGTAAGACTAGCTTCTTCATCCCGCCTGCGTACATGAAAAAGTGCATGCACGGTGACAAAGTCGTCGCCATTATCCGCACCGAAAATGAACGCGAAGTTGCAGAGCCACAAGAGCTGCTGGAACAAGCCGTGACTCGCTTTATTGGTCGAGTAAAAATGTTCAAAGGTAAGCTTAACGTAGCACCTGATCACCCACAGCTTAAAAAGCTATCTCTTAAAGCGAAACTAAAGAAAGGTCTAAAACCTGACGAGTTCGCCGAAGGTGATTGGGTTGTCGCACATCTTATTCGCCATCCTCTAAAAGGCGATAACTCTTTCTTCGTAGAAATTTCTGAAAAAATCACTGACGCGAATGATAAAATTGCACCTTGGTGGGTAACGCTTGCTCAAAACGATCTACCAAACTCTGAGCCAGCAGGCATCGATAACTGGGAACTGAAAGACGACGCGGAGCTAGAACGCGTAGACATGACTCATGTTCCATTCGTCACTATCGACGGTGAATCGACTAAAGATATGGACGATGCGCTGTACGCGAAGAAAACCGTATCTGGCGATTTCGAACTCACCATCGCTATTGCGGACCCAACCGCCTACATCACACCTGAAGATGAAATGGATAAAGTAGCGCGTGAGCGTGGCTATACTATTTATCTTCCAGGCCGCAACATCCCGATGTTACCTCGTGATTTAGCGGACAACCTATGTTCTCTGATTGAAGGTGAAACCCGCCCTGCTATTTGCTGTACCGTAATGGTAAGTAAAGATGGTGTGATTGGCGACGATATTAAATTCTTCGCGGCAAACATCAAATCACATGCACGCCTAGCATACGATCACGTGTCTGATTGGTTAGAAAACGGCAGCTCTGAAGCATGGCAGCCATCTGAAGAGATCGCGACCATCGTTCGTGATCTTTATGAGTTCTCTCTTGCTCGCGCTGAATGGCGTGAGAAAAACGCAGTGGTCTTCCCTGATCGTCCTGACTACCGTTTTGAGCTCAGTGAAGATAACGATGTAATTGCTATCCACGCAGACATGCGCCGCAGTGCAAACCGTCTTGTTGAAGAATCCATGATTACCGCAAACATCTGTGCAGGTCGTACATTACGCGATAAATTTGAAACAGGTGTCTTCAATACGCATGCAGGTATCAAGAACGAGAAGATTGAAGAAGTGGTTCAACTTGTCAATCCAGAAGGCCAGTTGGAGTTCACAGCGGAGTCTATTGCTACACTAGAAGGCTTTGCTGCGTTGCGCCGCTGGTTGGCAGCTCAAGAAACGTCTTATCTAGATAACCGTATTCGTAAGTTCCAAGCATACAGTGAAGTGGGTAATCAGCCTCTGCCTCATTACGCAATGGGTTTAGACATCTATGCAACTTGGACATCACCAATTCGTAAATACGGTGATATGATCAACCACCGTATGTTGAAGGCCGTCATCCTTGGTAAAGAACCCGTACAAAAACCAGATGACCAAGTAGGCGAAGAGCTAGCTCTACATCGTAAACATCATAAAATCGCTGAGCGAAATGTCTCAGATTGGCTATATGCACGCACGCTTGCTGATGAGCCGAGCAAGAAAACTTGTTTCACAGGTGAGATTTTCGATATTAATCGTGCAGGCGCACGTGTCCGACTTCTCGAAAATGGCGCAGCAGCCTTTATTCCTGGTGCACTAATTCTTGATAATAAAGAAAGAATTGAGTGCAATGGCGACAACGGTACCATCTCTATCGATAAAGAGGTCGTATACAAACTTGGGGATACATTGGAAATTGTCCTTACGGACGTAAACCAAGAAAACCGCAGTTTAGTTGCAAAGCCAACCCAGGTATTCGCTGAACAACCAGCAGCACAAACAGAACAGACTGTAAGTGAATAATACCGAATGAAGTTAAAAGGCGCTCTATTGAGCGCCTTTTTTATTTGTTATGTAAAACGATAAGAACGAGTATGCCGAACATTGAGATCATTCGCTTTAATCACTTCACTGCGCGCAAAAGTGAGCGTTACACTGCAACACATAATGGGTTATATATTGTTGAAGAAGGTGCCCTATTAGTTCATCAACCTAATGGTGAGCAATTTGAACTTAAAGCCGGAGATTTCACACTCTATAACTCCGCAGATCTGAGCAGTGCAGAGGCCGTCTCTAGTGACGGTGGCTTTAAAGCACTGGCTTTGGTCTTCAACCCAAACATATTCTGTGACTTTAAGAAAGCGCACCCGATGCTACGTTCCAAAACGGAAGAAAGGCGCTTCTATCCTTTTTCAACGCAATCCGATAGCGAAGTAGCACAATTGAAGGACATGTTGGTTAAGTTAGCGAGTCGCAACGCTCCAGACTACACACAAAGCCATATCGCAATGGCATTGCTGTCGTTGATGGTTGAGGTAGAGCCAAACATCCTATCTATCATAGATGATGCAAGTAGCCTGAGCGACTCTCAAAAAGCCATTAAGTACATTGAGGGTAATATTGAAAAAGACATCACGCTAGAAGGCTTAGCGGCTCATATGAGCATGTCCATCGCGACCTTGAAACGTCGCCTCGCCGCAGATGATCTTTCGTTTTCTCAGATATTAAAGGTGAAACGGATAAACTTCGCAGCAACCCAACTGCGCAAGTCAGAAAAATCAATAACAGAAATAGCGTTTGAGTCTGGTTTTAAAAGTGCAGCGCATTTCAGTACAGCATTTAAATCCGTTTACAACATGACCCCCAAAGACTTTAGAAACCAAGTCGTTAAGCCTAAAGTATAAATCATGTCGGCATTCGCATCCGTTGGGCTCTCCCTATTCCCAAAAACACGCTTGAGGATCACGCTCCAACTCGTTGAGTAAGTCCTCAAGCATTCGGCTAAATGGAAGTGGCTTATAAGGCACCCACCTTAACAGCTCGTTGTGATATGTGGGAACATAGAAATACCAAAGTTGGTTGTCCTCATCAAACATGATCTTCGCGACGGGAGAAGTATACTCGCTATGCTGGGAGTCGAGGAGAAAATGCGCCCGATGAAGCTCAACGCCATTTTCTACTAGCTCATAGAGGCACTTGCCCTGTTCGACAGGCAAGTTAGCATTACGCGCAGAGCAGAGCGATTGAACTGATTTGTATAAACGACTTGTCGCCATTTGGGACACTGACATCAACGTTCTCCCGATGGATGATAGTTAGAGCTGTCGATCCTAGTATATAACCTTTACATCATCACCGATGGTAGTTATCTACCTAACTCAAGTATAAGATAGCTATATTATCATTTGCCCAGATTATCATCTCAATCCACTTGGAAACGCTAGCTCCATCACCTCTTGACTAGAAACAATTCCTTTGTTTAGCGCTAACAGTTCACAAAAGTGTAACCTGAACGCAATATCATAAACTCTGCTTTATCCCGTATATGGAGTTTAATATGTTACGTTTTACTGTGGCGACGTTATTGGCCATAGCAGTCTCCCTCCCTACCATTGCAAAAGAAATCAACATCTCAGGTTCAACGTCGGTTGCTCGTGTGATGGATGTACTTGCTGAGGAATACAACAAAACACACCCAGACGATTACGTTGCTGTTCAGGGCATTGGTTCGAGTGCTGGTATCACCATGGTCAATAAAGGAGTAGCCGAAATAGGCATGAGCTCTCGCTATCTGACTGAAAGCGAAAAAGGTGAAGATCTCAATGTATACCCTATCGCTTATGATGGCCTCGCTGTTGTTGTAAACCGTACCAACTCTGTAGAAAACCTTTCTCAGCAACAACTATTTGATATTTACAAAGGTAAAATTAAGAATTGGAAAGAGGTCGGGGGCGCAGATCAGCCTATCGCGGTGGTTACTAGAGAAGCGTCTTCAGGTTCACGTTACAGCTTCGAAAGCTTGCTGGGACTGACCAAAATCGTTAATGATCGCCTTGTCTCGGATATCAGCCCAAACAATTTGGTTGTAAACAGTAACAGCATGGTAAAAACCATTGTTAACCATAACACTCGCGCCATTGGTTTTATCTCTGTAGGGTCAGTAGATCGCTCGATCAAGGCGATTCAGTTAGATGGTATTGACCCAACCTCGACAAACATTAGCAATCATAAGTACAAGTTGGCGCGACCATTCCTAGTGCTATACAAAGTAGATAAGATTAGCGATGCAGGTAAAGGTTTTATCGCTTTCCTTCGTTCAGAGCAGGGACAAAAAGCGATTGCAGATTACGGTTATACGCCAGTAAAAAACTTTAATCAGTAAAAATAAAAAAGAGAGCACCTTGATGCTCTCTTTTCCTATGTCGTGTTCTATCCGGTTTCGGAATTAGAAATGCAGTTGAATTACAGAGACCACAACCGCACCAGGTCGGCGAATACCTTCAATTTCCACTTTAATTTCGCGCTCAATCTCCAAACCTTTTTTGATTGGCGTTACTTTTGTTAACGTGCTGACTGCACGAACATTATTGCCTGCTTTGACAGGGTAAGGGAAACGAACTTGGTTTAAACCCAAGTTAACTACCATTTTAGCTGTTGGGAACATTGGCTTTTCTGGATCAACTGAATCCGTCAGTTTAGGCAGCAATGCTAATGTTAAAAAGCCATGAGCGATAGTTGTCTTAAATGGAGATTCAGTTGAAGCACGCTCTGGATCAGTATGAATCCATTGCATGTCTTCCGTTACCGCACCAAATTGGTTAATACGTTCTTGAGACACATGAACCCAATCACCAGTGTGAATAACTTCGCCAATTTTTTCACTTAACTCGTCATAAAGCTTTTGAGCCTCTGGTGCCATTACGATCGGTGCAGGTTGAGGTGCAACTTCTTCGTTGACGGCTGGCTGCTGGTGATCACGAACTTTTGAGAAAAGAAAGCTATTTTGAGCTTTCCCCAAAAAGTCACTCCAATAATCGCGTAACGTTGGAGACATCCAATTCATAAACTCGGATTGATGAGCAGAAATCGCATCAACTTTGTCTTTAAATAGATTTGTGACCTTCATAAACACCCTTAAGAATTCTAAGCACAACTGGCTATACCAGTTAATTTTGAATTAGTTCACAAAGTCTTGCAAATACTTTCGGGCGAACACATGTACCCTAAAAGCATGTTATGTCTTATATATCAGCAAGATAACAATAAAACACCATTTTATTGACGTGCGCCAATATAAAGTAAAAACTCTATAAATTGGTACTTTTTGTCCCTTTTTCACTCCGCTTTCAAACTGTCCAACATCACATCAGTGATCATAAAACAAGCAAACAGTACTTCTATTATAATTCAGCACTTTACAAGTCGGACTATGCTCCTTATTATACCGCCCACAACGGAGAGATGGCTGAGTGGTTGAAAGCACCGGTCTTGAAAACCGGCATACGTTAATAGCGTATCTAGGGTTCAAATCCCTATCTCTCCGCCACATTCAAGCCCTTGATTTATCAAGGGCTTTTCTCGTTTTAAGACGATCAAATGTCACCTAATACAAGTAGGTGATACATATGTATTTGATTAAATTG
Source organism: Vibrio sp. 2130-1 (assembly GCF_033339515.1). Lineage (NCBI taxonomy): Bacteria > Pseudomonadati > Pseudomonadota > Gammaproteobacteria > Vibrionales > Vibrionaceae > Vibrio > Vibrio sp. 2130-1. The sequence continues at coordinate 237,009 of NZ_JAWOUT010000004.1, read as the reverse complement.
AGCAATAACGTGTTTTATACACGTATTTCCACTCCTGTTGCACTACAGACTTCTCTTGGTTATCCAAGAGAGATTCGTCTCTCACTTCTGACTAAACACCGTAGGCTAGCTTCTAAGCGGAATTCTCAACTTTCTGGCGTAATCCACACTTTGTACGAGCAAGCTCTCACTGAGAGGATTCCTTACGCCAGTTTTAAAATGGACCTCGATGCTAAAGTAGCAAAAGTTCGCCAGCAGTTTACTTCCAACCTTCCCAATGTAGACAACCTACAATCAAATTGCACAGTAGCTAGTATTCAGGTAAAGACGAAAGTTCAACCTGCTCCTGCTCCTGCTCCTGCTCCTGCTCCTGAAATAATTGTAAACAGCAGTATGGTTGGCAAACAAGAACTCATCACCGAGTTAAACAACTTTATTCATAGCAAACGTCTGGAACAAGTAACGCCTTTGACTCTAACTCAATTGAGTCAGCGTTGTACAAATTTCTTGGAGTATCTAACCAAGCAAAACGTCAGCTTATCTGCCAAAGCTGCCAACACTTACAGAGACCACTTAATTGAAAAAGGATTAAGTGCAAAGACAGTAAAGGAATACATCGCAGCTAATAAGCAGTTCTTTGACTATTGTGAACGAATTGAACTCATAGACAGAAATATCTTCAAAGCGATAAAAGCACCAAAAAGCCGTGGAACAAAAGCATCCCAGCAACGCGATCGGTGGCAGTTGAAAGATCTTAAAAGGCTATTTTCTAGCTCCGAATTTCGTAAAAAAGATGCCCAGTTTCAGTGGACAACTAAAGTACAAGTCTATCAAGGATGTCGGCCTTCTGAAGTTTGCCAGTTAACGACTAATGACATTCAAGTAATTGACGGTGTCTCATGCATCACGATTTCCGATTCTGACACTGAACAGCGGCTAAAAACATCCAATGCTGTCCGCACTATCCCTTTGCATAGTCAATTGATAAAAGAGGGGTTTCTTGAGTATGTGCAAGGACGCCGAGAACAAAAGCAAAAACAGCTTTTTGATTACAAACCCCATGGAGAGAACAAAGACTGGTCATTTCGATACCGCACCAATCTAGGAAAACTACAAACAGCAATTGGAATGAAGCCGAATGCGCGACCAACGGCATACTCCTTCAGACATACCTTTGTCGATGAGTTAAAGATTGCTGATACACCTGAGCACATAGTGGCTGAGATTGTTGGTCATGCTCATCCCAACATCACCTTCGGACGATACGGAAAACAAGCGAAAATTCAGCAATTGAATGAAGCAGTTAATAAATTTCCGCCAGTGGAGGTGAAGTATGCGTAAACTAGCAAACTTTGAGCTTAAAGCGATTCTAGAAGCCATTGAACATGCTGATTTTACTAATAACTATGACTTCTTCAATCTGTTAACTTGTGGGATATCAATAGAACAGATTAGAGGAGTATATAGACTCCGATCAGCTTTGCAGCGTGACTCCTCTAAAACGATCTTCGATTATCCCTTGTTTCTTGATCAAATTTACTCGAATGTTGAGTCCTTCTACTCAGTGAAGGAGGCTCTTGGATACGAAGTTGAGACCCAAGAAATAGAGCGGGAAGATAAGCTTATATTTCTTATGCAATTTCTAGCTGAAAACAAAATGCAACTCAGTATAGATCGCCGTAATACACCGTACTCTATTGCAATAAATCTAGGCTAGGAAGGAGCTTTAGTATGGAAGACATTCATGAACAATTAGGCGTCAGCAAATCATATCTCAACGATACTTTTGCAATGATACGCATCGCGAAAGATGGTGAAGTATGGGTGCAGTATTCAGATAAGCTTGATATACCCACTGGCATAAAAGCTATGCGTATTACCGCTAAAGTTCTAAGAGTCATAGCTACTGAGTCAAACGACTACGGCTGACTAGATTTATTGACCAGAGATTCACTTCTGTAGAAAAGCGCCTGGTAAGAGGAAATAGGGTGTTTCTGAGATAATATTGTGAGGCGACACGCTACATCTAATGTGACCATCAGGTGCCAGATCTGATGGTCACATGTTTTCGCTCATTTTGCTAGGCAATTAGCATCGCTACTTCGTTTATACACAACCTAGGCATATTTAGTTTATTTATATTGATAAACTGCAACTCTGATAAATATCCTTCTGGTTCATCACTCTGACTGAAGTTAAAGCATTTATCTAGATGAATCGCAGTAAAGCGAGAAAGACCCACAGACATAAGATTTAGGACACTCTTTTTACATGAGCCGAACTCAAGGTAGATGTGATAAGGCTCTATTGTTTCTGCGGATTCTAACTCTTTTTCAAGAGCTATATATTTTAAAATATCCAAATATGCAGAAAAATATTTCACCATCTTGAATCTAATGTCTGTCTCTAGAACTTTAAGACAAGACCTTACTTCCCTAGTCGGATTAATGTTGTCGCTTCCTTTCCTATCGTCCAGGAAAGAAACCCTTTCATGGAGTATTTTTCCGATTGGTACGCCCCATACCCATTGATAAGCTAGATAGCTGAGCCAAGGTTTAAACTTTTCATGTAATTGCCACTGGAAGCAACCTTCAAGTACGCCTAGTATTTTTTCGACTCTAGCCTTGGCACCTGATTGATATGGGTATATAGGGTAGAAGTCCTCTACATTGTCTTGTTCCAACAAATACTTATACAACCTATCCAATTGATCTGGTCTCAACGATTGATTTCTTTTAATTATTTCTTCAGGAAGAGTAACTTCTAACGATTTAACAGCTTCAATAGTTTGATCAAGCTCCTCACTATTTATATCTGTACGGTATTGCTCCATGAATGAAAAATCTTTGGTATCAAGATAATCGTTGTAGAGTTTACCGATTGCTACATCAGCTTCATCCTGTCTTTTCTCATCCCAAGAGTCCTCTGAGATATCTGTATTAATTGCCTTCTGCAATTCAGTGCCACCATCGACTAAGATGTTACTGATAGAAGATGTTATGGTTTGTAGCTTATCTCCCGAATAGCACGAACTGTCCCACTCCTCGGGCCTTATACACCACACATTTCCATGAAACTCATTCAGTAGGCGACCTGCTCGTCCAGCTAAGTTGAGAAAATCAGCTCGGGTCATACCCTTATCGCCAGATTTTGGATTCTCAATAATAATGTGCTTAGCAGGAAGGTTTACACCTTGTAATAAAGTACTCGTACAAAACACGATTTTAATATCACCCTTTCTGAAAAGTTCTTCTACACCTGTGCGTAACAGCGAGGGCATATTTCCGTAGTGGAAAGCTATGCCTTTTCTCAAGCAGTTTATCAGTGCGTAGTTAGGATGAATCTCTTGCTCAATGAAGCTTATAAACGTTTCAATATCTTCACTTACATCAATGTTTTTAGCTAATGTGGATGCTTGTACAGCACGCTCTTCAGCGCTAGAAGGCGTGTTAGAAAAAGCAATGACAGAATCGTCATCTGACAACGATAGCGCCAGGTTGGCTATTTGCTGGGGTTTACTGTTTCTAAGTGGAAAAGGAAGAGTGAATTCGCCAATTTCTGTAGAGCCTTTGTTGTTAAGCAATGAAATATGCATTTGGGCTGGTTTTCTTGCTACTTGATTGACCAGCAATATATTTTGAGATACGGGTGAAACTACTTCGGTAAAGAATTTGCCATTAGATGTTCGTTTAAAGAGAGATAAAAAGTACTCTGGATTTTGAATCAAAGGGCTAGCAAAAAGGAGTTTAGTATTACTGAACTTTCTTAAGGCTATATCTATTGCCGTTTGAAGTATTATTCCTCGTTTACCATTTTGTATCTCATGTGCTTCATCTATGATTAGCGTGTCGATTTCAGGTTCGGCATCGGTTGCGCTTAAAAAGCTCATCAGTCGTTCCTGTGTAAAAATATACACAACGTTAGTACGAATCTTTTTTCTATCAACAGGAAATGGTGTTGTTCTTATAATAGCTTTATCCTGCCCAATTCGTTTGATGGCACTTCGGACTCTCATAGATACTTCGGAAATTAGTGCACGTGTCGGAACTACATAGATAATACTACTACATATTCTTTCTTTGATTTGACTGGATATAGAAAGATTCAATACAAAAGATTTCCCAGCAGAAGTAGGTGCAGAAATACTCAGGTTTTGCTCGCTTTCCAATGACTTGAACAATTGAAGCTGAAAGTCGGTAAGTTGTATTTCATTTTCAGTTTCGTCAATAATTGTATTTTCTGATTCTCGTGCGATGATTTCCAGTCTTAAAGGGGCTGGAATCCCTCCCTCGATTGCGTATCTTCTTCTTAAAAGCTCTCTACCAGGGAAATTACCTATCCTAGATAAAATTACTTCAGCAGCGGCTTTAACAAGTTTGCTATTCCCGTTAGTTTGTTCAAGAAGCCTAGTGATGATTTCATATGATTCATTGATTTGATCGCCAGCTTCTAGAGAGAGAACAGAAGCATAGCTTACGAGTGCTCTAATTTCTTGTTCTGTGAAACAATCTGTATTTTCTGAGGTAAAGCTAGATGGTAGCTGGTTTTGAATGCTAGCTTTTTCTAGTTTCTTTACTAACACTTGAATATCGAGTCTTTCACTCATGCTGCTCTGATCCTTAGTCTAGCGCTTTGTTAAAGGCATTCCTGAAATCATCTACGGAAGGAAATGGAAGGAAAAAAAACTCGAAAGAAAGATGATTGCAATTCATATTAGCTATTTTTGTCTGTAAGGATTTAGTTAAGCGCATCCCCTCTTCCTGAAACTTTGAAACAAAGTTTTCTGTTAAAACTTTGGGATTTCCGCCATTTATAGTGCGAAAGTCCTTATAGTTATATCCGATAAGGCAAGCGTGATTTAGTCGAGCACTGGGCCCAGGTTCTCCGCAAATGATGAGAGATGATAAAGCCTTCTTAGTCTCTTCATTTGAATACTTGAAATGTTTGGTAACCATAGTGAACTCATGTTCAAGCATCTCGACACTATGAAAGTCATCGATACTGTTCAATGCTGCCTGAATGGCTGAATTTGAATCGACGTAAAGCTTGGCTTCTCCAAAAAAGAAGTCTACGAGGTCGTCTTCTTGGTTGTACTTCGCATGAATACCATCCGAGCCTTTTACTTCATCTTTGTGATTAGTTTTAAGCTCCATTTTAGAGACCATCTGAGGAGCCCCTAAAATAGCTTCGATTAAGAAAAATAAAAGTAACTCTCCTGCTTCACCTGTTCTATCTGGGTTGTCTTCATCTATTTCGGGATGGCGGAACAGTTTTCTAGCTTCTTTCGTCAGTCTGGCGGATTCTCTTGCAGTGAGTTGTTCTGGTCTGTTTGCGGATGAAATGCAGTAATCGATAATAAATTCGTACAATAGATTAGCTAGAGCTTTAACCATAGGCTTTCCGTTACCATCGAACTTTAGATAGTGAAGTCTTATGTTGGTATTGTAACCTTCTATTACATGCTCGTGTTCCAAACAACCGATGCAAGCATCATATGCACTTTTATCAACAGATAAATAACGATTAATATTAATAGTCATTTGCTATCCTCAAGTAACCTTTGGGAAGCTCTAAAGTTTATGTTTTTCATACCAATTTATAAAATCGCTCGAGATGTCAATGGTTAAGCTAGATCGATATTGAAGTTTATCGGGTGTAGATATCCAGTTAGATGGAAAGGTATCTGTAGTAAAGCCTTGAGATTCGATAAAACGGGCGCATTTAGCTTTAAAGTCTGCATCACGAAAGTTGTATGAGCTACTTTCGAGTAAAGACCTTGCTCCGTCAATAAAACATTGAAATTGACTCTTTAATTGAGAACTTATCGCGGTTATGTAGCTCCAATCTGCGAGAGAACCATCGTGATGGACAACATGGAAACATTTGGTATTAAATTGTCCAGAATTCTTGATGATAAACTCTTTTATTAAGGATACGTCTTTTGTTTTCCAATGAAACTCAGGATGTCGTTTATACAGAGCAAGTATATTTGAGAACTCTGCATCATTTGGTGTGAACGTCTTATCGGGATTCGAAGAATTTAGAATAGATTTGAAATACTTCTTTGCTTCCGATTGAGATTTGAAACTAGTTCCATTAGCAAGTTCCACTGGTTTAGCCATATCCACTCCTTAAGTACACTTAATGGCAGTGGGTATTATTGCATAAGGACATGGTCGGCTACAAAATTTATACCTATCAGACTATCAGCAGAGGAAGAAGAAAATCTAATTTCGTATTTAAGGCTGGGTAGGTGATGTTCACGCAATGTGTTTACGTCATACGACACTAATTGCCTCACTAAACCAAACCCAATCGTCTTAGCATTTTAGAGATTGCTACTTTCCGCAATCTTCCCCAACCAACCAATCTTCTGGTTATTTTTTGACCGATCAGGGCATTTTTTTCAAAAAATTTTCTAGCTCAAAAATCTCGATAAACTCAATGCGTATAGGTTTGATAAATAATCTCAAATTCGATATCGATTATTTCTACGTATAGACAAATGATGTCAAAAGTAAATAATTTATTGTTAATATTCAGTATCTTACCGAGTTGACGACTATAATTTTTAGCCGTAACTTCCGTTTTGACGAATGACTTGCATTCGATAAAAAACGGAAAACATTATGAAAACTATAACAACTACAAAGTCACCAACTGTAAAAGACTACATCGACGCATATCTCATAGAGAGAAAATATTGTGCTGCTCCCTCGACATTAGCCTCCGACCTCAGCAGAGCAAAGAATATAAACGAGGCATTGGGAGAATTCCCCATCAATGCCGTTAGCCACACTCAGATTAATATGCTTCTGGTAAGTTGGCATGAGCGCTTTAGCAACAAAACCATCAACGAACATCTGACAATCTTACGTCGTATTTCTTTGAAAGCGGTACGTGATGGCGTAATTGCACGAAATCCAATGAAAGGAGTACAGAACTTCAAAACTGTGGATCCTGAGCCAAACCCTTTCACAAAAAAGGAATTAGCACGGATGCATGAGTGCAAGAATGTCTGCACCCAGGGACAGAATGCCGTAATGCTGAATCTGCTGACAGGTCTTCGTATCAGTGAACTGATAGCGTTGTCTTGGCAAGATATAAACTGGGAACGCGAAGTGCTCTATGTCCGTCGAGCTTGTGTATTGAACATTTATAAATGCCCGAAAACGAAAGGTTCTGTACGTGAAGTTGATTTAAATCCACTTGCTTTAAAACTATTGAAAGAGCAGCTGAAACTGACAGGAAAGCGCCGCCCACAAACAATCAATATTCTTGAATGCGACAATAAAACATTCACGAAAGACTCTGTCAGTTTCATTTTCTTAAATACGAAAACGAATCAACCTTTTACTGATGCTAAAGAATTCACTGAGCGATTCTTCATCAAATTTCTAGAACAAGCGGGTGTGGCTCACAGAGGTGTTGGTCAGCTACGTCACACATTTGCTTCCCAGTGCTTAACCGCGGGGATCAGCAAAGACTGGCTCGCGGTTCAAATGGGACATAAAAGCACAACAATGATCGACAAACACTATGGTCGATGGATTCGTGAAGACTCACCCAACTACGCAAGAGAGGCTGCGCAACACCTTCAGGATATATTCGGCCTACCGCAAATAAAGCCAACAGTGACTTTACCTGCTGTTCCTCACTCTTCGTTAGTGTTGTTGAAAAAACTTCAGTCCAAACCACAGCTCATTCAACTTCTTGAAGGCATGCTGGAGAGGGACAAATGAGCACGGTGACCATTGAGACCAAACATAAAGTCGTACATTTTGAAAATGTGACGACATGGCAACCCGCTACGCTTCCGTCACACTTTTGCTCCGCAAAAGATGCACGGAAGCTGCGGGCAAGAGAAGGCTCTCTTGACTCTCTAACTCGACCTCAGGGAGGTCGAGAATGAGAACAATCAGACTATTCCACCGACGAATGAATTACTCTTCAACTACAGAAAGTCGTGTGAAATGCGAACACTCTCTTGCGCATTCACTGCGGATTGCTCCTCCAACTAATGCCAAAATATCCAAGAAACTTGAGTGGAACGAGGAGCTAAGTCAACACAATTTCATGTGGATAAACAACCATATTTCTCCAATAGAATCTTGGACTGAAGCTGAGCGGCTTGAACTCTTGTATAAGATTGTTCCACAGCCACGTATTCACAACCAATCAAAGCTTCAAACACAGCAGCGCCAGTATCGCCGAAAAATGAAAAACGCAATAGATAGTGAAATCAAAAGTGGTAACACGGATGCTGCTAAGTTTTTGCAGAGTATTTTAGAAACTGATGGTCATGTTTCGTACTCCTCTATTCAGAAGTTTTCTCTTTTGACAATGCAGCGCAAGAAACAGCGTCTCAAGATGCTAGAGACTTATCTGAACGCTCACAATCAACTACAACACAGAGCGCCGACCAATAACATATTCATCCAAGAAGGGATTTTTAAGATCCCTCACCGATGGGAGGTTGGTAGTGATCTGGTGAATGCTTCGGATTATATCGAGTTCACTCGACTATTCCTTGTTCATTATTTCCCAGACTATGAAATTAAAACAATTATTTGCCATGACGATGAAAGGGATAAAAACCAAAACACAGGGTGCCACACGCATTATTTTTTATCTGCGTTGAATCAGAAAACCAACAAATTTGATCTTCACAAACGTCAAATACAAGTTGTGAGCGAATACATAGAAAAAGTTACAGGGGTAAAGGATTTCTTTCCGAATGATTCAAAGTTGACACGTGAGGAGACACAAGACTTTGGGCATTACTTTCAACGAATGGTTCAGGATTTTGCGAATAAGCATTTGTGTCGTTCAAAGGGGTTGTTAGTTGAGTTTTCTACTGAAACAGAAAGGAGAACAAAGCAGCGTAAAGAAATGGATCAGCAAGCAAAACTTCCGAAAAGCCAGAGGAAAAACAACTTAAATAACTACTTGCTCAAAAGACAAGCAATACAACGCAAGGAACTCGCGAGTGATATTGAAGCTGGAAGAAGTGAACTAGACGACATTAAAACGCAAGTTGCTATTTCTACAGGCGAAAATGAAATGATCAATGAACTAAAAAGGCAAAATAGCCGAGATATTTCTGCTGAGAAAAAAGAAATCGTTCAATTGCGTGCTGAAAAGCACGCTTTAGAAAAATTAGTTCAAAACTTAAAAGATGACATCATCCGTCCTTTAAGCCAGTTCTGCCAGTCAGTTTTCTTGGGTTTGAAAGCTAAAGAATCAGGTCAATCACGGATGGTTGAATCATTCTTGGATAACGCCATGAAAGATATGTTGAACCTGCCACCCAGCATGCAGGTAAAAGCAAAGCTGCTGTTGGAATCAGTAGAACTGCGCAAAAGTAATCTTGAGCGCAATAAGACCGACCAAAAGTCAGAAAGCGATACGTTTGAAAGGTAAGTTAGTTAAGTTCTTAACTTACTAACTTACTAACTTACTAACTTACTAACTTACTAACTTACTAACTTTCTTTAAAAAAACAATAATAATGGTGAACAGCATGGCAAGGCCGAAAACTTACACTGATGAAGACCTCATCCAAGCCGCTAATGATCTGATAAGCAGAGGAAAGAAGCCTAGCGGGTGGCGAATTAGAGAGAATTTACAAAGAGGAAAAAGCTCTTCGATTCAAGCTGATTTGGAAAGGCTCATTGCTGACGGTAGGATTCCAGAAGCTCAAAATGACACCCCATCAGCAACAACTCAAGTAAGAACCTCATATGAGCTACCAGCGGAAATTCAGGATCTTCTCGAAAGAAAGGAATACGATATCTCTACATCACTTCGAGATATTGTTATAGCTATGAATGACAGTATTCATACCCATTTTGAGTCAATTACTTACACACGCATTAGAGAAGCAGAGGCAATCAGCCAACACGCGATCAAACAAAAAGAGCAGTCAGAGGGAGAAGCTTTGGATATTGAACAGACTCTCCAAAGAGCTACAGATGCAAATGATGAACTAGAGGAGAAAATTGAAGCTCTGCAATCTGAGCTAGTCGAATCACAAAACGAGAAATCTGAGTTATTAAAAAATATCAGTCAACTTACGAGTTCACTCAATCAAGCAAATGACAGGTTAGAAAACCAGCAAGATACCATTTATGGTCTCCAAGCCAATCTATCAAAAGTCGAGAAAGCGCATTCAGCACTAACAGTACAACGAGAATACGCACTTAACGATGTGGAAAGGCTTGAGTCTCAGCTGACTGAACTCTCAGAACGCTATGAGAGCACTTGTATCAAACTAACTGAAAGTTCGTCTAAACTACAGTCAATGACAGAGGCACTGGACAATTCTGAACATAAGTTAAGCACTGTCCAGGATGAATATACCGATCTTTCAGTAAATTATCGAATCTTAGAGAGTAAGTTACATGAGTCTCAATCCAATATCTCAGAACTTAAGCGTGCAAATCATGAACTTGAAAAGCAGCTTACGTACTTTTTAGAAGAAACTGACTCCATTTGTGATGCTGTCAATGACTTATCAAGTGGACACTAAAGTATGCTATGGTTACTCATTTCGTCTACTTAGTAAACTTAACAATATGGATATTCAAACGGCGTTAGAACGTCTGCATAAATTTGATGGGCAACGCATTTACGTATATACCAAGCGCAACTTGCGAAGAGTATTTTTTGATGACAGTGAAGAAGCTTTTAAGCAAAGTTTACCGCGTTTAATCAAGTTTGGGGTACTAGAACGAGCTTGCCGAGGCATTTACGTGTTTGCTTTAAGTCGCTACAGAGGTGGTTATACCATTGAATATGTGGCTAAAAGTCTACGTCGTGGTGAATACAATTACATCTCGCTTGAATCTGCTCTTTCAGAATATGGTGTCATTTCTCAGATTCCTATTGATCGTCTGACAGTGATGACGACAGGTCGAAAAGGTGTATTCAAGACTCCATATGGGGTAATCGAATTTACACACACTGATCGCTGCGATATCGATATTCTGAACAATACAATTCTTTCTGATAGGCCTTTGAGAATCGCCACGGAGTCTGCGGCGATTCGAGATTTGAAGCGCGTTGGCAGGAATACTCATATGCTTTGCAATGAGTTTGATTGAGCACGGTAGGTTTACTAGAACTCTCCATTGAGGTCGATTTTGTAGTCACCGATGATCTCGTCCATTTCCTGTTTGAGCACAGGTGTGATGATTACTAGGCTCTGGTAGTTTTCCTCAATACCTTTACCCACCTTTACCCAGCAAGTTGAGAAAAGCGGACTTGTGCTGAGCGTCTAAAGTATCATTCTCGCCTGTTTTTGCTGAGTACTTCATAACCTGATCCTTACTTAGATAAATACACTGGCACTATGGCATAGCCTGTTTCTGCTAATCTGATTGTCACGAGTCACTATTGTACAAAACCTACTTATAGACTCTGTTTCTTCTACCTGCCTTCGGATAATGTCTAGTAATGCAAATCACTAGATTCCTTGACCGTTCACCTCTACAAAGTAGCCAAATCCTTTATGTAACCGCACTACACTTCCTAGTTTTAGTATAAATCCAATGACATCACATTACTTGCCATTATGACTTGAGTTGCTTAACTAAGAAGAGCAGTATTGCAGGAATAAAACCTTACCGCACACAAGGTAAATCAAAGGATTACAATGGAAAACCTCATAGACGCAGATTTGTTTTCTCAAGTAGAGGAACATCTGAAATGTAACGAGCAAAGCTGGTTGATGGGCGCAGGTATTAGCTTTGATGCCAAACTGCCGCTCATGTACCCGTTGACAAATAAAGTTAAAAAGGACTTAAAAACGGACAACCAGGGCATATTCGATAAGATTGTTGCCCCGTTATTCACAGAGTTGCCTCAAGAGTGCCATATCGAACACATTCTCAGCCATTTAGGTGACTATGCGGCCTTGGCGGAAAGAAATAAAGATAAAAAGGTCAGCATCAATGGTGCTGAAGTAAAGTTGGAGGAACTGCAAGAAGCCCATCGCTTAATACTTGACTCGATCTCAAATGTAATTAGAAGTGGCTATGTCGAAGACAAACAAGGAAACACAACTGAACAAGGCACTATATCTGAACCAATAGTCGAAATTGACTCTCATCTAAAGTTTATTGACACTCTATTTAATCACGCAGGTGCTGGTATTTATGAGCGGAGAAAACCCGTAAACATTTTTACGACTAACTATGACACTCTGTTAGAAGATGCTTTGGCGTTAAACAAAATTCCCTACTGGGATGGTTTTTCTGGAGGTGCTGTAGCACACCGAACCCAACGCTATGGTGAACCTGTACCTGCTAACGGTCAACGAGCCAACTTAGTCAAAATGCATGGTTCAATAGACTGGTTTCTATGTGAAAAGGGACATGTCTGGAGAGTCAGAGACAATGATCGTTATCCAAAAGCTGATCGCCGAGTTCTCATCTATCCTCAAGCTACAAAATATATAGCAACCCAACAAGATCCATTCTCAGCACAGTTTGACCTATTTCGTAAAGCTATGAACTCTCCAAATAGCAATGTGTTAGCTGTGTGCGGATATAGTTTTGGAGATGACCACATCAACAACGAAATTGAGTTCGCCTTATCTAAAAATGACAACAGAACCGTTTTGGTCGCTTTTCTTGAATGCCGAAATGAAATTCCATCCTGTCTAGAGCGATGGCGTACGTCGAGTTATGGTTCGCGAGTCATTATTGCATCACTTCATGGTCTATATGTCGGTGCGAAAGGGCCTTTCAAAAGAAAAGATAATGACTATTGGTGGACATTTGAAGGTGTCACATCAGTGCTTAAAAACGGATGTGAGGTATAAATCATGTTTACACCAACTGATGAACTGAAAATAGGTCAAGTTGTTGAGGTGTCAGGGACGACTATCAAAGTTGAAATCTCGAATAAGGTCTCTGAACTAACTCGAACTTTCGACGGTCGGGTTTATCCAATAGGACAAATCGGCAGTATGGTTAAGATCCACTACGGTCGAAAGGTTATTTTCGGCTTAGTTACAATGCTTCGAATGCGCTCTGAAGAGTTACTAGAGGCTGGTATGCCTATAAATACTGATTCTGATCAACGGCTGATGGAAGTGCAACTATTGGCCGAAGGCAGTTGGAATAACTCTAGCTCCCAATTGTCCTTTAAACGAGGTATTAAGACATACCCTCTGCCTCAGCAAGGCGTATTTTTATTAACAAACGATGAGATTTCATGTGTTTATCGCTCTGCGGAAGGTGAACGAGAAGAGAAGGTAGACCCATTAGTTCCGTTTGCTGTATATAGCGCATCGGAGTCAACTGCTTGTAGAGCGAATATAAACAAAATGTTCGGAATGCACTGTGCTGTATTAGGATCAACAGGTTCAGGGAAGTCGGGAACAGTCGCAGCAATAATTCATAGCGTCTTGGAGCACAACATTGGAGAGATGGGTTTTTCTCCGCAAATAGTTGTCATTGACCCACATGGGGAATATGGCGCTGCATTCAGTAAAAGGGCTATACAGTATAGAGCTTATGACATAGCAGCGGGTGAGGATCAGCAAGAGCTAATAAAATTACCATACTGGTTAATGTCCAGCGATGAATTTACCAGTTTGATAGTTGGCAAAACTGAAGAAAGTGCCACTAGCCAAAACAACATCGTTCAAAAAGCTTTGACGCATGCTCGAATGGTTGCGGCTGGAATTGTGCAGCCGTGCCCTAGAGAGTTTGGTTCGGAAGTATTGAAAGAACTAGAAAACCATGATGATCCAAATCTTTGTGATAAAAAAGACACATCGGAAATTCTTGAGTTTGATAGAGATAAGCCAAGACCATTTTGCTTAGATGAATTTGAGAGTCATATTCGATTTATACAAGGAGGACGTTTTAAAAAAGGCACAAAAACCCTTGAAACCTTGCCGCCTACAGATTTAGGGAAAGCTCGTATTCCATCAGTCTTAGATAAGGTGAGAGTTCTCCGAAGAGATAAGCGACTCTCTTTTATGCTGCAATGTTGGGAAGGTGAACAAGATGAAATTAGACTTCACAACGTTTTAAACCAGCTCGTTGGGGTTCCTGTTGAGGATAAAAAAGATATTAGAATAATAGATATATCAGGTCTTCCTAACGAAGTCGCAGGCCCTCTAGCTGCCTTGATTGCTAGGTTATTATTTCAATATAAAGTATTTCAGACGCAAGAAGAGAAAGAAAAAGATCCAATTCTGCTCGTATGCGAAGAAGCACATAGATATGTGCCTGATCATGGAGAAGCGCAATATGCGGCAGCACAAGGAGCAATAAGACGCATTGCAAGAGAAGGCCGAAAATATGGGGTTGGCCTAATGCTAGTAAGTCAAAGGCCCGCAGATGTAGATAGCACAGTGATATCACAGTGTGGCACTTGGGTGGTGTTAAGGCTTACTAACTCTGCGGATCAACAGCATGTTGCCCGTTTTCTACCTGATGGACTGTCAGGGATGGTTGGTGCACTACCTATATTATCTCAGCAGGAAGCTATATTTGTTGGTGAGGGCGCTGCTCTGCCCTCGCGAATCAGAGTTAGAGACCTTAGTAAAGAACAACTGCCTAAGTCAAACACAATACCTTTTGCTGAAGGTTGGGCTAATGGTCGCTTAAAACTAGACGAGCTTGAGGCTATTGCTGAGAGAATGTGTAGCTGAACAAGTTAAAGTACGATTCTTATTGACTGTCTATTTAGAGGCAAGTGATACGAAAGAAGGTCTATAGGATTTTACCAATCATCAGGATCACGAAGCTTTGCCTGTTCACGGCTTACAGCTTTGTCTTGAATATGTAGCTCAAGATCTAGTGATGACAGCAGGCGCATCAGACTTTCGATACTGGACGAGGCAGGATCACGTTCAAGTTTCGATACCGTGGTCTGTTTTAGACCCACAATATCGCCGACTTTGGTTTGGTTGCGCCTTTGATTCCTGCGTACATCACGCAAGTATATCCCCAGTTGCTTAGGACTTGTTATGAGCATATCTGCCTCCAATCTAAATTAACCCCTGTAGGGGATATTAGCACTTTAACCCCTGCGGGGGTTAGAGTTAATTTTACCCCCGCACAGGGGTAATCAGTAATAGCTAAGACTAAGAGGATTAGTTGACTGGGTAAAGATACTAGAAAATATTTTGGCTTATATGCCTGATGCTCTTGCTAAGTTCGATTGTTTTCGTATACTGATTGTGATTAACATTCGTCAACGTGACATTTGGTTGATGAACGTAGAAAGCTAGAAAATTCAAGAGCTTGATATATATAGGTTTTCAAAGAGATGGGGTTCAAATCCCTATCTCTCCGCCACTTATTTAGAGAGCTCGCATTTATTGCGAGCTTTCGTCGTTTTAGCTCTTACAAAAACGAGATTTAGAAATCCTCGCTCGTAAACGAATCCAGCACTTCACTATATTCCAGTTAAAAGCCCGCTAATGTTTAGCGGGCTTTTAACTTCGATTTTCTAAAGTTTAAGCAAACTTTTTAATCATTTCAGACAGGTCATTGGTGCAATTTTGCACTTTGGTGTTCATATGATTCGTTTCAGTCATCAGTTCATACGATTCACTGTACTTTAAATTAAGCGACTGGATGTTTTCATTTATTTCATCCGTTACATAAACCTGCTCTTCTATCGCGACCGCAATTTGTTGGTTTCGTTCGACAACGTCTTGAACAAGGGATTCCAGTTGTTGAATGCTATCCAAAGCAGTACCTAACAATGTTACCGTTCCGGTCGACATTTCGTTACCTTTCTCTAACGCAGAAACCGCTGATTTGCTCCCATTTTGAATTCCTTCAATGGCCGATTTAATCTCTGTTGTCGATTCCTGAGTTCTTTTAGCTAAGGTTCTCACTTCATCTGCTACAACGGCAAACCCTCTGCCTTGTTCGCCTGCCCTCGCGGCTTCAATTGCAGCGTTCAACGCTAATAAATTAGTTTGTTCGGCAATACCATTGATGACTTCAACAACGGTTCCAATTTGCTCGGTTTGTTGGTTCAAACGTATGACCACTTTAGATATTTCGCCGAGCTCACCCACCAGCTCTAGTACCGATTGGTTAACATTATCGATAACGCTACGGCTGTCTATCATCGTATTTTGCGCTTCTAACGTAGCCTCGGCGGTCGCTTGAGCATTATTTGATATCTCAGATGAAGAGGCTTGCATCTCGTTGACCGCTGTTGCGACCGAGTCAATCTCCACTTTCTGTGCGCTTAAGTTCTCCGTCACTTGCTGGCTATTTGTCGCAGCACTGTTAGCACTTGCGCGCGTTTTTTCGCAAGAGTCTTTTACAGACACGCCAACGCGCCCCAATAGCGCATTGGCAAATTGCTTACGCATCTTCATACCCAGCTCAATCTCAGCCAGATCGTTGATTCTTCCGCAATAAATATATTCCATGAGTGGATTGTTGAAGTCTTGCCTAGCCTGTTTAGCGAGCTTCTCAACTGGTCTGGTTAATACATAAATAGAGAAAACGGAAAGTAACGCAACAACGCCAAACGCTATCACTGGTGATTGATTCATTTGTAGAATGAGTAAGCCAAGAAGGTTTGAAATTAAAAGGAAGAAGGCCGATCTCATCCACAAACGTGTACGAGGAAGATACATTTTCCACGGCTTACGATTATTTCGAAGCTTCGAATACGCTTTTTCCGCTCGCTGGATGTGTATACGCTCAGGTTTAAATCTCACTGATTGGTATTCCACAACTTCACCATTAGATTTTATAGGAGAAGCAAACGCGTCCACCCAATAATAGCCGCCGTTTTTACGTCGATTTTTGACCATTCCCATCCAGTGTTTGCCAGTTTTCAGGTGAGTCCATAAATCTTTAAAAGCCTGTTTTGGCATATCAGGATGACGCACAACATTGTGGGGTTTACCGATAAGCTCCCCTTCATCAAACCCCGCTACTTCATTAAAGTTTTCACTGGCATATTTGATGTAACTGGAGGTATCGGTAATGGAAACTAGGCTGTAACTCGAAGGGTAATCGTATTCCGTTTCACTCATAAACATGTGTCCTTACATTGATTAATTAACAAACGGCAAATATGAATTTATCAGCATAACATTTACATGCATAATGATAGATTGATTCAAAAATAAAACAAAATTATTGACAATCTTACTTGTTACTTAATGACTCTAGTCGCATTTTTATCCTCTAATACAAGGCTTCGTTGATATGCACAAGACTGAGCACTGTTCAAAATTAATACACAAAAGCGCTTCCGTACTGAGTTCGTAAATTGTTATAAGTAATCCACTAAAACGAAAACAAGGAAGACAAACACAATGACTATTCACTTTCGTCAGCTTGCAGCTAAGAGAAACACGACACACTTGTTTATTGACGATTGGAAAATTAACACTCAGCAGTCTTGGGGGATATTCAGCGCGGATGGAGATATTGGCTCTCTGCTTGGAGACCTTATTTGTGATGAAATGTCACCAGATAGTGGGGAAATTGAGCTAAATGGGCTGTCCGTTGCGCAAGTGTCGTTATCAGAGCAACAGCGATTACTGGAAAGAGAATTAGAAAAGGATGATACGGATTTTCTTGATCGTATCGACCAAGGGAGCACTGTTTATTCATTAATCCTAGAGCAGAGCCAAGACACCAACTTAACTGAACAGCTAATTAATGATCTCGACCTAAGTCATCTTAGAGATAGTGGCTTCCGTGTTCTCTCTACCGGAGAAACCAGAAGAGTAATGCTCGCCCGAGCTTTAGCCACACAACCTGACTTAGTATTACTCGATAATCCATTTACTGGCTTAGATATTGCGCACCGAGCTGCTCTCGCTCGCTATTTACACTCGCTTTCTCAAAATGTGCAACTACTCATAACCTTCTCTCGCGAATCTGACATGCCTGAGTGGATCAATAGCATCGCGCTTTTCAGTGCAGGAAAGCTTGATAGTACAATGGATAAGTCTAGTTGGGATAATCATCCAATCATTGGACAAATTAAATCTCAGTCAAAGCAACAGAGTGAAGAAATGATGAGCTTGATACGTCAGCATCAGCACTCGACACCATTCAACAACCCAATATTTGAACTAAAGAATGGGACTGTTGAATACACCGATAAGAAGATTTTTACTGACTTGAACTGGCGCATAGACAAGGGCCAACATTGGCAGGTCAAAGGCCCAAATGGTTGTGGAAAGAGTACCTTACTTGGATTGATCTTTGGCGATCATCCGCAATGCTACAGCAATGACATTGATATTTTTGGTAAAAAGCGTGGTACTGGCGAGACAATCTGGGAAATTAAGCAGCATATCGGTATGGTGTCTTCAGCGCTACACCTCCAATATCGAGTCAATTGCAGCGCATTAGAAGTCATTTTGTCAGGATTTTACGATTCGATCGGGTTGTATAACCAGCCAACTCGCAAAGAGATGGATATTGCAAACGAGTGGCTCGATATCTTACATATGAGCCAGTACAAAAAAACCTCATTTAAGCAATTAGAGTACGGCCAGCAGCGACTATTACTGATTGCAAGAGCCATCGTGAAACAACCCACATTATTGATTTTGGACGAGCCGTATCAAGGGTTAGATTTTTTGGGTAGACGGTTAGTTAAGAACACACTTGAACTCATCGCTAGAGAGAATTTAAGCCAACTATTGTATGTGTCTCACTACCAAGAAGATCGCTTAGATAGCATCAAAAATGAGTTAGAGTTTGTGTTTGATGAAAATGCTCAGTGTTATAGAGCTAACGTCTACCAATCATAATGACTTCGCTGCGCAAGCTGCTCATAAGGTAATGGTTTGGAGTACAGGTATCCCTGATGATATCTCACTCCCATCTGCTTTAAGTGTTCAGCTTGCGCTATGGTTTCCACGCCTTCAGCGATCAATTGTACTTGTAATTCTTCCGCGAAGTGAACCATCGCTTTTAAGACAGAAGCACTAAGGCTAGGAATACCAATGGTTTCGACAAAGCACTTATCGATTTTTAAGTAATCTATGCGCATGTGCTGTAGAAATGCTAACGAGGTTTGGCCAGTTCCAAAATCATCGATCAGCACATCAATACCATGCACTCGCAGTGCTGCAATGCATTTTCTCGCCTCTGAATCAATGAGCTGACGCTCCGTTATCTCTACCCCTAATGAGACTTTGTTTCGGCTCAACTGTCTGTCGAGCAATTGAATTTTTCTGATCGCGTTTGGTCCGACTAAATAACCAGGCGGCACGTTAATACCAAGGTGGACAGGCTGATCAAAGCCTAATTTACTGAAGTCCTCTGCCGCTTTATCCAGAACGAAATCAGTAAGTAAAAAAACCAATCCACTTTGCTCTGCCGCAGGGACAAACTCATCCGGAGAAATGAACCCCTTACTTTGATGCTCCCATCGCACTAGCGCTTCAAACCCGAATAACTGGCCGGTATCAACGTTAACTTGCGGTTGGTAATACAGGGTCAACTCTCCTCTTTTTATCGCTCTTTTAAGATCCAGTATCAAATTGCGATGGGGATCAATAAACTTATTCAACGCATACAAGCAAAGGTAGATAACGAAAATAATTGGAATTGAGTACAAAAAATAGGAAAGTGTTCTCTGTTTGACGAAAAGATCGCTGGCTTCGCTCAAAGCTTCATACTCAAACATTTGCGACGATTTGATACCGATAGGATTACTTCCCGCTCTTAATGCTCCTTCAGGTGAAACTTGATCATGGATAAACAGCGCAGAGCGTTTTAGGCGTAAATCGTTGTTAAACCCTATTGTTGCATTAAAGTAGTCATGATCGATAATCGTTACGGCTTGATAACCCCGCTCTCCCTCCGTTACCACTAGCAAGAACTGATCGTACAAGCTATCAACACTACCAAGCGCTAGCGTTTGTCCCTTGGGAAAGGCGATGTGCTCAGCTAACGGTTTAGAGATACTTCCCAATTTCGAAGAACAAGTAATGACTCCCTCTTTCACAATGAGCATTTCTTCAATATCTCGTTCAAACATTAAGCTTTGCTGGAGCTCTTCACATCGTTCAGGGTGTAGCAGCGCCGTGCGGTTTTCTGTCTCTATTTGGAATAAAATTTCATCTGCAATTTGCACATTTTTTTCTAATAAATGATTGAGATTGTTTTGCACGCTTTCACGAGCTAAATACAAAACTTCTCCAATAACCAAGGGAATAGGCAGAAGGAAAATGATGGCTTTTTTAAAAATCGCCTTATTCAGCATATAAAAGTAACCTTTTATAAAACCGATTTACTGAGATGGTACCTCGATTCCGATACCCGCTAGCAACTCACGTTTTTTAACATTATTTGTTTGGATTAACTCAGTATGCGAAACGCTGAGTAATACCGCAAACTAAACAATGTCTTATTCACTCCTGTTCCAATTTAGTATCAAGCGCCTCAAACCTGAGACTTTAATTCGACACCATGTTATGTCTATCGGTACTTGCGAAAGTCTTTACCGGTCTGTTTCTCATCATGTAAGAATTACCCATTAAAATTATTTTTCTTTTCTCAGTAATTAAGAATTATATTTGTCGTAACTCCTACAACACGTTACAACACTCTCATGACGACAAACAAAGCTAATGCTAACCAGGTAAACGAAAAATCACTGCAGTTGTTAATGCAAGTTGCAGTTAGTCCGTTCCCAGTTTCTGCGAAAGCGCTAAGCGAGCAATTGAACGTTCCTTTAAGCAGCCTTTACCGACACTTAAAACTGCTTAAAGAGTGGAACTTGATCGAAGAAAGCGTTCACGACAAGACATTTGTCGTTGGTCCAGCGGCATTATTACTCATGCACAGCTATGAGACCGCGCAACATGGGCTCGACATGGTCGAAACCATACTGGCTAGGTTGGTACAACAAACCGGGGAAATGGCCGCTTATATGGTACCAGCTGGTTATCGTGCGCTTTGTGTCAGACAGAAAGAAAGTATGCAGGCGCTGCGTTGCAGCTTCGTCCAGGGTCAAAGTCAACCTCTGCTGCGCGGTGCCTCATCTAAAGTGATGCTCGCTTTTATGCCTCAAAGTCGATGCGAGAAAATCTTGAGATATTTTAATCAAGATCACCGACGAGACGAGTGGGAAAAAGAGCTCACAACCATCCGTAAACACGGATATGCCGTCAGTACTTCTGAGATTGACCCTGGTGTTTCAGGTATAAGCGCACCGGTAATGAAAGGAAGCAAACTGATTGGCGCAGTCTCGGTGATGGCTCCGGCCCACCGAGTCGAAAAGGATAAGCAGCGCATTATTTTACATGTACTGCAAGCGGCAAGGGCACTACCACCAGAAAGGTAATTCATCATGTTAAGCTTTTTCAAACGCTATAAACTCCATCACACAGTGAAACAGCCGCAACATTACCCTTTTTCTTTTATGACAGTGTGCGAGTATTTACCTCCTATGTCGAAGGGTGCGTTTGAATTAGCTGATCAAAGTTTGGAAAATGCTAGTGATTGGCTTTACCAACAACATGATCATGAAACCGCTGAAAACTTTGGTCACTTCAACCACGACAAGCTGGAAAATGGCGAGTTTCAGGAAGCGTTAAGTCTTTCGCTTTCTCGTCATTCTATTCCCGTTTTAGTGACCAACTGTACCGAGGCAATCTTGTCAATGTTACCTGTGGTCGTATCCTATCGAGACGAAGTGGGTGTGGTAAATATTGGACATGACATGAACTTGAAACCAACACTTGAACCACGTTTAGGCTCTGCATTCCATTTTGCTCTTTCTCGCTATCAAAACGTACGATTGTTTTTTGCTGGCGTCAGTGAGCAAG
The DNA here is from genome assembly GCF_033339515.1 of Vibrio sp. 2130-1. NCBI lineage: Bacteria > Pseudomonadati > Pseudomonadota > Gammaproteobacteria > Vibrionales > Vibrionaceae > Vibrio > Vibrio sp. 2130-1. The sequence goes on along the minus strand of NZ_JAWOUT010000004.1, from coordinate 215,231 downwards.
AGACGAAGCAGGAAACGTGGGAATACGCGGAAGATCAAGGTTGTGATTGGGTGACCGAGAAAGAGTTTTCTTTTCGTCATCGCAATAACGTTAAGCAACAGATCGGCAATTACCTAGACCACTGCGACCAAATAATCATTAGCATCGACCTTGGATCTCTAAAAACCAAAAACAGCCTTGATGGCGCGTCAGAAATTGATATCCAAATGGTTCTACGCACGATTAGGCAATGTCTGGTTGCAGGTAAAGTGAGGGCAATTCAGCTCGTTGGCGATCGAGATTGCCTGGTCTATTCGAGACAAACGAAAGCCATACTAGAAGAGTTATATCAGATGGCTCCACTCATCGTTCACGCTGCATAGCGTTATAAACATTCAGAATCAGGATCGCTTCCTTCCTGATTCTGAACCAACATGCTTACTTATTATCCTTAACTAACAAATAGTTACACATATAAATCGACACACATCACACTGGCCTCTTGAACTAACCTGACACTTACGTTGTAATAAGGCCGCTAAACTTTGGTATGACATACGAAATAAAAAATAACCAAAGTTCAATAACTAAGCTGCTTCAAAACAAAAAATTACCGCAGCTATTCCAATTTCAGTGAGCATTTGCTCACGCTCGCTTGATGCCATCTTGTTCCACTCATTAGGACATTTGATGATGCGTCTCTGCAGTATTTTCACTGCGGTTCTTTTTTTACCGCTAACCTCACACGCCACCACTTATGACGTAAAAGATCTATCTGAGTTAGGTCAACTTTGCTCACACAAGAGTTTTAGTATCGAAAGCGATGGCACGACTTATCGCTGTACAGGGAAACTAGTCCTACCCGCTGATGATAAAATTGTCTCCTCATTACCGGAAAAAGAGATAACGTTAAAAGCAGATTATGGAATTGTGTTAGAGGGGAATAATACGATTGGTGAACCCAATAAACGTATCTCTCTACACGCCCTCGCTACCGGATTAACGGTTAACAATGAGAAAGCATCAAACCTCGACGATTACCAAAACAAACACACTGTCATCTATGGTGATCTTCTATCGGCATACCCAACAAAGCTGCATAACATTCTCATAGACGGGAATATTAAGCTAACAGGTTCGACACTTAACATTGATGGAACGTACAACACCATTATTGGTGACATTTTGACTCACAGCACGACCAATATACTTAATACAAACATCTGTGGTAAGGTCGAATCACAAGGCGAAACACTACACCTAAAAACAAACCATCCTTTACAAGACCATTTTGTCGTCGGTGATGTTTCTGCGCACAAATCTCTGATTATAAAAGATATGTCGATCTATGGTACGGCTGAATCTGTAGGATCGTCAGCTACATTAAGTGGCTCATTCTATAGTTCCACCGCAGCAATTAAATACTTCCAAACATTGAACTTCAACAACGCTCCAAATCAGCCTAGTCAAGTTTGTGGTGAAATCCAACAAACGCCAGGAAGTGCACAAACGAAAGCACAAGACAACAAATACACGCAATACTGTGGATTGGGCGAGGCTGATTGTCACTACTCTTCCCAAGTCTGTCCAATCACCCCTCAAGATGTTCCGAATTGCAGCATGCAGCCTCCATCGGAGAACGACTTAAACCTCAGCGTCACACCATCGGACGACATGGCACTGATGTGCGGCGACGATCTTCCGCAATTTACAGCAACAACAACCAATAATGGAGAAGTTGTAAGCGCAGAAGTCAGTGCAGCCCTATCACACCCTGACTTGTTCACTTTAGAGGTGGTTAAAGGTCAGCAGACATTAGGAGCCAACCAATTTATATCTGACGAGAATGGTGAACTTGTTGTTCGAGTGGTTCCGAATAATATTGATACGATCTCGTTAGATACCAACTACACACTAACTTTCACTATGGCGAAAGACACGAGCAAGCATCAAACTGTTCGCTTTATGTTTACGCCATTTATGTTTGAGGCCTACTCAAAGACGAAAAGCGCAACTTTAAATGAAATACGCGTTATTGCAGGTAAACCAGAAAACGTGCATACGCGATTGCTTGCTTGTGCCTCCACCGGCGAACCTGTAGTGGCAAGCAACTACAATGGTACGCCTAAGGTTTTTCATCCATTGGTTCAACCATTAGGAGGAAGTGAAGGAAACTTTAGCTATTCAGCGGAATTTAAAGACGGCTTGTCTGAACATGGTCTTGTCACGAACGAGTCCGGCATATTTGAAGTGACATTGTCCGATCATTTTGAATGTGAGGGATTTGAAGAGTGCCCTGAAGAAGGCAAAGTGGAAGTGAAAGGGACATTTAATGTGCACTCGCGACCATGGACACTCGCTATTTGTGACAACCAACGTGCTTTGCCTTCTGGCACCTCTGAACAAGGAGAAGGGTTTCTTGCTGCTGGAGAACTTTTCTCTCTAACGGTGAAACCAATCATTTGGCAACCTGACGGTTCTGTAAGTGGGTCTGTTGAATCAGCACGCTATTGTGATGCTTCTATCACCCGTAATTTTACGCTTGATGACGCTCCAGCAGCATCGGTTGTCTTGTCGAGTGAGCAACATACGCCATCAGAGACAGCGAACCAAACCTCAAAATTGCTAAAAAGTAGTGACTCACTGGCTCAGGCGCATAATTCAGCCAAGAATGATCAATTCGTCTTTAATGGATTATATTGGGAAGAAGTCGGGAGCTTGAGAGTAAAAGCAAACCTAGAAAGTAAATATCTAGGTATGACTGTGAACGAAGGCTATCGTTACGTTGGTCGTTTTTATCCAAAATATTTTCAAGTGCAAGACCAAGAATGGCACTACCCACATGGCCAAACTTTTGCTTACATGAATCAACCTTTTGAGAAAGTCACTTACGATGTTGTCGCACTCAATGCGAATAAGGAAAACGTGAAGAATTACGTCCACTTTTCGTCTAACCTTCAACAACATTTCGATTTAGGCGAGCTAAGCTCATACTCCGATCGGTTTTTGCCGCCTAAGCCTAAGAAGGTAGACTGGAAACTACTGGGTAGCGCGAGTGTTGGAACGTTTGTTATAGAGAAGCCCTCGACCAATGCGACTTGTAACAATAGCCCATGCTGGAAAAAGAACACGACAGATAAGCAATATCCTGATGGTCCATTCAATACCGAGACTAATAGTGATATCAGCCAAATAGGTTTAGTCTCAGTAAAAGCCGTTGATGAGGTAAACTTCTTCGACGATAGCGAAGTGCTCACAAAACAACCAGACATTCGATTCGGTCGTTTGAACTTTCAAGATGTAGGTGGCAACCAAGGCATGGTGATCAAAGTGCCACTTGCTGTAGAAACTTGGCAAAACGGTCGATTTACGACTAACTTCGATGACAGCTCAACAACGGCGAGTGGTGAATATTACTTCAGCACGCCAATTTGGTCTCATGCGCCAGCAAACAACGCCCTGCTTTCTGGCGTTGGAACGATGAGTATTGGCAGAATGACCGATATCGTTGCAAGCCAAATTGACTCAGCACGCGAGCAAATACAATTCCACCTGGATTTAGACGGCTCAGGTAATCGCATCCCTTGGCTGAAATACGACTGGGATAGCTCTACAAGTGAAGAGGAAAACCCACCCGTCATTGTTACGTTTGGTATTCACCGAGGAAACGATCGCATTATTTATCGTGGTGAGCCAAATATGCTTGGCCTAAATTAACGCGAAACGACAAAACAAAAAAAGCCCCTCAATTGAGGGGCTCTTTTCACACAGACTGTGTAATTTACTTTGCGCCACGACGCGCTTTCAGGCGCTTCACCATAGCAAGACGACGCTCTGCCGACCCTTGGTCTGTTGCCGACTGGTTCGGATTATTACGACGACCTTGACGATTCTTGAATGCTGGTTTTGAGTGCAGCTTTTCAATGTAAGATTCACGCTGTTTTGGTTCATAGCCAGCAAGCTCAATACGGCGAATTCGCTGCTGGATTAGATTTTCAACCTGAACAACCGTGAGTTCTTCATCTCGATTTACAAATGAAACGGCATGACCTTGTTTACCTGCACGGCCTGTACGACCAATTCGGTGAACGTAATCTTCCGCTAGGAAAGGCATGTCATAGTTCACAACGTGAGGTAAATCTTCAATATCTAGACCTCGAGCAGCGACATCGGTAGCCACCATGACACGTGCTTTACCGGACTTAAACTCTTCTAGCGCACGACGACGAGCGCTTTGAGCACGGTCACCATGACAAACCACCGCTTTGATACCATCAAGTTTCAGCTCTTTTACAACGTCGTTTGCGGTCTCTTTGTAGTTCACAAATACCAACACTTGTTTCCAGTTCTTACGACCAATCAGTTCCGAAAGCAGTTCCGTTTTTCGCTCTTGATCAACTGGATATAACACGTGAGCAACTGTCTGTGCTGTCGTATTCGCTCGCTCAACTTCAATACGCTTAGGCTTACGCAGGATATCTTTTGCTAGCAGATTTAGTTGGCTCGAAGTCGTTGCAGAAAACATCATAATTTGCGGATCAGTATCCACATCTAGCATGATCTTACGAACTGCATGAATAAAGCCCATATCCAAGATACGGTCTGCTTCATCAAACACCAAAAACTCTAAGTGTGCCACCGAGACATTACCTTGTTCGATGTGTTCTTCCAATCGACCAGGTGTAGCCACAAGGATATCAACACCATTTTCCAGTGCCGCAACCTGAGAAGACATTTTACGGCCACCGAAAATCGCCGCCACCGACAGATTGGTGTACTTCGTGTAAGCTTTGATGTTGTCAGCAATTTGTTCAGCAAGCTCGCGAGTTGGAGCCAAGATAAGTGCACGAGCAGTCTTACGAGAAGCGCTACGGTTACTGTCTAACAACTGCTGAATCATAGGCAGAGAAAACGCAGCCGTTTTACCAGTACCTGTTTGTGCTGTAGCGAAAATATCATGGCCTTTGCGAGCCATTGGAATCGCCTTCTGTTGAATTGGCGTTAACTTTTCATAACCGCATTCTGCCAGTGCTTTAACCACTTCTGGCGCAAAACCTTGAGATGAAAATGACATTGAGCGTATTCCTTAAACAAACCACTAAAAATAGCTTTAAAAATTTAGCCGTGCACTATACCCGAATTTGAGTGATTTATCTCACTTTTCTCATTGAAACGCTACAAAAGCAAAAACGGCGAACACAGACAGATTGCTGGCTCACCGTTTCCGTTTAACATTTGTTCGATTTAACGCTTGATGCCAGACAACTGAAGGAGAATTTGCTCAAGTTCATCCCATGGCAACAGCTGAGAATCTATCACTTCTAATCGTGATTCAAACCCTTCTAAGCTGATTTCATTCACCGACACGACTCGGTTGGCAACATTAAACGCGTAACACCCCTGATCCGTGTTGACCACCGCTTTAACACGTTCAGCCGTTAAGTCCGAAAGCATTGAGAAGAGTTTATCAAAATCAAACGTGTACTCTGCCCCAAACAACCACCCGCAACTAAAATACCCTTGCCCTTTGTTCTCTTTACGCACAAAGGCTTCACCTGGCGGCAACTGGAATTGAGGCTCTTGGTGAGCATGGTCATGATGATGTGACTCGATATGGGAAGAAGCGCTGCCGTAAACCCGTTCGATATCCAAGACTTCTATCGGTAACTCACCATCATGAATAAGCTTACTGAATACTTTTGAGGGAGATTGGTCCGTCACCCAGTCATTAAACACATCAATGTCGTGACTGGTACAAAGGTCAACCTTACTGCCTATAACCACATCTGCGCTGTCTAACTGGTCCACGAAATTTTGGTTAGAAAGGTATTTTTCATCACTTAAGTTACGCGGATCAACCAGAGCGATCGTCGCTTTTAGATCAACGTAAGGTTCATACTGCTGTGAGGTAAGCGTCGCGATAACCTGTTTTGGATGACCAAGGCCTGTCGGCTCAATCAATAAACGGTCCGGTTTTTGGCGCAGTAACGCGGTAATACCGACCGACATTGGCACGCCCGCCGTACAACACATACAGCCACCCGGCACTTCTTTAATCAGCGCACCTTGGTCGGTCATCAATGCACCGTCGATGCCAATCTCACCAAATTCATTGACCAAAACCGCCCAGTTTTCGTTTTCCGGTTTGTTCTTCAGTAGATTTAAAATCGTGGTCGTTTTACCGACACCCAAAAATCCGGTCAGTATGTTGGTTGGTACTCGATTTGACATGCTTATCTCCGACACGTTAGTGCATTAATGCTCCAGCAAAGTATACGGAGAATGTGACTCGCTTCAACGCTTTTTATCGCACGCATCAAGCTCATTGCGTGATGCGTTGGAACACATTTTTCGAGCTTGTTTGGGTTGACTTATCAACTCCGAACGCTTCATATCAGACAGGTATCTACTGGTATAAATAACGCAAGTAAAAAACGCGATAATAGCGACTACAATGGGAAGAACTCCGAGTGTGTTTTCGAATTTAAGCGCAGCGATAGCCAATGCGAAAACAACGACAGAGATAAGTGCGATAGACTTACTTTTGTTGCTTTTCATGATAACTCGCCTTTCGTAAGGGTAGCCCCTAATACCTCCTGTATTAGGGGAGTGCCAGTTTGAACAACATCCAACCTGACTATTCAATGCTACTCCTTTCGCTACTTGTGAAATTTGACAGAGCTAACATTTATTACAACATCAAACGATGAACTTATTACTAGCTTTCAGACACTTAGTGGACTGTAAAGCACTTACTAGCAAATCGCTCCACCGCTTACCAGGATATCGCTATCATTGGCAATACAAACTTGCGCCACCAGCTTTAGTCCTTCGACTATCATGTCCAAAGACATAGAAGGCTGACTGCCATCTGCTGCTTGTTCTGGCAATAATGGAATATGAACAAACCCGTGACGAATCGGATTGTCTTTCAAGTAATGTTGGATCCCATAAAAGAGATGGTTACATACAAATGTTCCAGCACTGTTGGAAATCTGGCTAGGTATACCCTGCGTTTGCAACGTTTGCACAACACGCTTTATCGGTAGTGTCGAGAAGTAAGCATCAGGACCCTCAGCCACCACGGGTTCATCAATCGGTTGATAACCAACGTTATCTGGAATACGAAAATCATCGACATTAATTGCGACACGCTCTGGGGTTATCGCGCTACGCCCGGCCGCTTGCCCTACAGTAATCACACAGTCTGGCTGGTGCGCTTCTATTGCTTCAATAACGACTTTCACCGAGTCGTATCGAGCTACGGGGACTGGGCAAGTAACTATCACACCGCCTTTTATGGCCGCAGCCTCTAATTGCTTGACCGCTTCTAAGGCGGGGTTAATGGCGTCACCACCAAAAGGTTCAAAACCGGTAATCAGGACTTTCTTCATAACAGCCTTTAGGAAAAGAGTTTTACAAATTATTGCACTCCCCTTCACCCCATCCAATAGCAAAAGTATTGATGAGATAAACCAGACAACATTATGTGACTCATGTCTAACCAGAGAGTGTTTTCTGCCTCATTGAATCTAGGCAAGTTCCGGACTATCGAGACTAACTTATTGATGATTAGTGGCAGGGCAAGGTTCTCTCATTACATGACGCACGTAGAAGCTTGGTTTCCACGCTTAACTTAGGTAGAGTACGCGACCGCAATGCAATTCGAAGAGATTGAATACAATGAATATTGATAACCATGTAATCGAAACGATTGAAGAGTTAGAGGCATTTCTGCATTTAGTAGAAAGCGGCGCTCTTGGCCTTGAAGGTGTCACTGGCGTTGCGCTAGCCACCTCTAATACCGATGGTCGTCCATTTGTTGCCGTATTAGGAGAAAAGCACCAATTGCTCCTTGGCCGCTGGGTTTCGCAGCACGTATATGACAATGGTAAAGACATCGTTCGTAACGGCCCAACCAGAAAACACTAAGCGCTCGACGCCACCTATAACATCACGCCGTCTTATACACCAAGCGTATGCTTTGAAAGCAATGCGCTTGGTGTACTCAAAAAATAAAAAAGAAAAGGCTAGCCTTTATTAATTTTGTCGGTATACTGCACATCAGCTCTTACGGAAAGAGCTATTAATGTAATTAAAGATCAAAGTTTCTCTCAGTTCCACATCGAATTCCTCGTTTACGTTCCTGCGACAAAATAGTTATCTCTAAAATCATATAGTAGCACTTGATATTAGCTAAAAATTCAATATTTAAAACAATCAAATATAGAGGTATCTATGTCTAATAAATTAACTGGTTCAGTAAAATGGTTCAACGAAACTAAAGGTTTTGGTTTTATTTCTCAAGACAATGGCGGTGATGACGTATTCGTTCACTTCCGTTCTATCGTTTCTGAAGGCTTCAAAACTCTTACTGAAGGCCAAAAAGTATCGTTCGTTGTTGAACAAGGTAACAAAGGTTTACAAGCTGCTGAAGTAACTGCACTGTAATTCTTTGTGTGGCATCAACGTTGTTGGTGCCACCATCCCCTTCCACTTATTACTGCCCTTACTATTCTCTATCTAAGTTTATATACCCAAATCACTTACCTCTCCCACACCATCATTAATTACTTTCAATAAAGTCACTTTGGTATACATCTTTAGGTAATCACACTACCTACCTTGCAATTCCAGTTTGGAATTAAGTTAATCTGATTCATATCTGAATCACTTCGCCTCATGCTTTGCTCATATAAATAAAGTTTATAAAATAAAAGCGATTGGCGAATATAAGAGAAAAAAATGAAATTAAATATATCTGCTCAATCAATAAATTCTAATACTTACGAGCACATTATCCCTAGCTGAGAGATTGAGTTTGCACTGAAATGTCATTACATGAAGCCATTTATCGGGCAACACTTCGGAGCATTTATTGAGTTAGAGGAAAACCGAATCGAAGGTCTCATTCCTTTATCAAGTTTCCAAAATGGTGAGTTCGAATTTGATGCAGTCAAACAAAAAATTTCCAGCCAGAGCGCCACGTTTACTTTAGGGACCAAAGTGCACGTGTTGGTTAAAGACACCGATTCGAAACAAAGAAAGATCATGTTCAACTTAAAAGACGCGGAACACGCGGTAGGTTAGCCTGTTTTAGGTTACTTTCTAATCCATTAATCAAAAATAAAAAATAAGCTTTTAATACCGCAATTAACTTGTGACATTTCGCTGACATCGACTCATTCTAAAACCCTAATATCTGACAAAGGAAACGAATCTAATTTTTGTTTCCAGACACCATCGCAGAGTGTATTTCCAGCACTCTGTTTGCCTCGAGAGGTTCTTATGACAGCCTAGGATCTCTCGAGGCTTTTTTGCACCTATTCAAACCACCTGATTCTACATCACAACTATTATCCCCTACACAAGCTGTACTTTTTAACTAGTGCACTAGATCGCGAACTCTGATTTAAGCAACTGATCACACAACCACTTCTAAATTTTGGGTATAAAAGTATCAATACTTTCGTTAACTAGGATGTAAATAATGAAAAACTCGTTTGATCTCACTATGCCCAACGAAGAAGGATACTTTGGTGAATACGGTGGTAGCTTTGTTCCACCTGAGCTTGAACAAATCATGCATGACATCAACGCAGCTTATGAGGAATGCAGCAAAGATCCTGAATTTAAAGCGGAACTCGCTCGCCTGTATAAGCACTTTGTTGGACGACCTAGCCCAATCTTCCATGCGGAAAACTTGTCTAAAAAATACGGAGCAGACATCTACCTAAAGCGCGAAGACTTAAACCATACTGGCGCACATAAAATTAACCACTGCTTAGGAGAAGCCATTCTCGCTAAAAAGATGGGTAAGAAGAAACTAATTGCAGAAACTGGCGCAGGACAACACGGTGTTGCGCTTGCTACAGCCGCGGCATTGGTTGGCTTGAAATGCGACATTTACATGGGTGAAGTTGATATCGCCAAAGAACATCCGAATGTCGTCCGCATGAGAATCCTTGGTGCTAATGTCATTCCTGCCACTCATGGGCGCAAAACCCTCAAAGAAGCGGTAGATTCTGCATTCGAAGCTTATCTGAAAGATCCTGATACACAACTTTATGCGATAGGCTCTGTCGTTGGCCCTCACCCATTCCCTAAAATGGTACGAGATTTCCAATCAATTATCGGTAACGAAGCACGAGTTCAATTCAAAGAAATGACCGGCAAGTTACCCAATAATCTCGTCGCATGCGTTGGAGGTGGTTCTAACGCGATGGGGCTATTTACTGCTTTCTTAGAGGATGAACAAGTCGCCATTCACGGCGTTGAACCTGCGGGCCGCTCTTTGCAAAAGGTTGGCGAGCATGCTGCAACACTCACACTCGGTGAGCCAGGTATCATGCACGGATTTAAGTCTTACATGCTTAAAGATGCGCAAGGCGAACCTCAGGAAGTGTACTCTGTAGCAAGTGGCTTGGATTACCCATCGGTTGGGCCTCAGCATAGTTACTTAAAAGACATTGGCCGTGTCAATTACGGCTCAATCAGTGATGACGAAGCGATTGATGCCTTCTTTGAGCTGTCTCGTGAAGAGGGAATAATCCCTGCTATTGAATCCTCACACGCTGTCGCTTACGCAATTAAACTCGCGCAGCAAGGAGAAACCGGCTCGATTTTGATCAACTTATCAGGCCGTGGTGACAAAGACATTGATTTTGTCGTTGAACACTACGGCGCAAAATACGGCATTGAATCACTCATATAGCCTAACTCCGTAGCCTAACCCTACATGCAAAAAGCTACCTGGTACTAGGTAGCTTTTTGTTTTTGTCTACTATTTTAAGAAGCAAGTCCCTTTACTCACTGTTCTCACTATACCTTTAGAGCATAATTCGATTAACCGATAAGAGCTGGAATGCCTGGAAGCTGACCAACAACAGCAAGGGAGCCTGCACAAACGATAAACGCAGTGCCAGGAATCAGATATTTATCTTTGCGCGATAGTTCGTTAGCACGCTCATGGTCGCCGATAAGCCCGAGGTTATCCAACAGCATAGTGATTGCCCAACCGAAGACAGGATTAACGAATGCACAGGCAAAAATACAGATACCTGCACTGAGTGAATCTTTATGTTTATGGATCATCTGCATACCCGCTTCAAGAAGTGGTAAGAATACACCCACAATCAAAGCAACGCGCAGAACAGGTTCCCACATTGCTAGATCCATTGGGTAGCCAATTACCGCCGCCGCAATACACATGAAACCCGTTAACAGTGCGCCACCTGGAATAGGACGTTTGGCAATTGCGGCTGGAATCATGTACGTACCCCAAGAAGAAGCTAAATTACCGCCACCTAATAGTGAACCAACCCCCTGACGAACAGACGCTCCGACCATCGTGTCGTCGACATCCATGAGTACGCCTTTCGCTTCTTTTGGGTAGTTAAGTTCTTGAAACACACGATGGCCGAGATAATCAGGGGACCACATAGCGACTGCCAATAGAGCAAATGGAGTCACGGCAATAAAGTGCTCTAGGGTTGGCCAGCCTAGCTGCCAGCCTGTATCTTCCCCCCACCAGTAGAATGGACTGAAATTAGGCAGGCCCGGCTCTGTGGTAAAAGCAAACTCAGCGCCCATCAAATAAGCAACAATACCCGCGAGTGCAGAGCACAATGGGATAGCGAGCCAACGTTTATTGATCTTGGCTAAGTAAGCGTAAACCATAACGGTTAGGCCTATGACCACAAACGAAATGTAACCTTGGTCCGTACTTGCAGCCCACGCTTCCGTCTTATTAATTTGCCCGAGCAACCCAACAGCACCAAGGTAGATCAACAACCCTCCTCGAACCCCGATACCAGTCAGAGTCATGAGTTTAGAGCCACCTTTGGTTAAAGCGAGAATTAAACCAAAAACACATACCATCAAACCTAGCGCGAGAGGGTGCCCTCCTGCAGCTGCGATCATAGGAATCAGCGGTATCATTGGGCCATGGGTTCCCGCTAAGTTTGCATTCGGGTTTAGGATGGCAGAAAACAAGATGACGAACAGGGCTCCAGCGATAAGTAATTCGTAACGCACGTTTTCTGCAATGAATTCCGGAGATAAACCAAACTGAGCAGCAAAAGCGGAAACCATGGCAGTGACCATAACCACTTTACCAATGGTTGCTGCTAATGCAGGTACCCAGTCTTCGATTTCAATACTGTAATCACGTGAGGGCAAATGAATTCCCCAGCGACGGAAACTCATGACGGTTAAATCATGATTTAGAAAGTCTTCTCGGTTTTCAAATTCATGCGGTTTTTTGCGCACATCCCTGTAAAAAGTCTTACTTTTGTCAGACATTGAGTCATCCTTTTATGTTTCAACGTTGAACTACGTCAACTAGAGTTTCGCTTGGTAGACAGACCAATACGAGACAACACCCACATCAAACATCGAGGCCACACCAAGAAAGTGGTATGGCTAATTTTTGATTTGAACCTATTAAGCATGTATTGCTATCGGTAGGAATATTAGACATTAGTAAAAGAACAACAAAAATCTCACTTATTACACAATAATTTAACATCGAGCTGGGACGCTTGAACTTTTAAGAGTCATTTTTGAGCAGAGAGCCAAGTAGAGCGGCCAATTCCGATTTATACTTTCAAGGTAGAGAGCACTGTGCTCGCATCCATCGCAAAGTAACTATAGATATCTCTGCATTGTATACTTTGTTAAACTCCGCCCTTTAATGAGTAAGGCCCTTAAAAATGATGACTGACGAAGAGAGAATCGAGCTGCAACAGAACAATCCACTGCACGGGTTAAAGCTAGAGACTATGTTACAAGAGTTAGTAGATTTTTACGGCTGGGACATTCTAGATACAGCAATGCGTTTTAATTGCTTTAACACTAAGCCTTCGATTGCAAGTAGCGTGAAGTATTTAAAGAAAACCGAATGGGCGAGAGAAAAATTAGAAAACTTTTACCTTTATCGCTTTAAGCGTATGCCACGCGCGAGCGAAGAAGAATACAACTTACCACCAAGAGCTCGTACCTTCCCTCATGGCCTTGAACCTAAAGAGCCAATGCCGCTAACCGTTGACTCTATTCTTAAGTCACAAGCTAAAGCAGCGTCTGCATTTAAAAAGCGTTCACCTCGCGGACGCCCTGCTCGTCGCCAATAACACTATCTTGAAAAGCAATAGAGCCCTACTGGTAGCTCCAGCAGGGCTCTATTGTTCTTTAAAGGAATGGCTAGAAGCGAAGACTCAAGCTAGTGAGCATTCCCTTTCTCCAGCAACTCCCGTAAGTAAACTCACATGTAGTTTACGTTTTCTATTGATTACGCTTTTTCTTCTTTTTACCCGTACCTGCTGGCTTCGCTCGCGGCTTCATTGGTAAAAAGTAGGCTTCACTCTGATCGTCTTCCACTTCAAAACCGACTACGTGCTCGCGTTCAAGTTGGAACTTATTTTTCTTTTCTATCACTTTGAAATGGTGGTAGTCGTCGTAATCGATAAGAGATAATCCTAAACCTACTTCACCAGCACGACCACTACGACCGATTCGATGCATATAATCAGCAGGGCTACGCGGAAGATCGAAGTTAATCACCACTGGAAGTTTTTCAATATCAAGGCCGCGTGCTGCGATATCGGTGGCAATAAGAACTTGAATCTCGCCAGACTTAAAACCGTCAAGGACACGAGTACGAGCGCCCTGCCCTTTATCACCATGGAAAACTTCAGCGGTAATACCGCGTTTTGACAGCTTTTGAGCTAAATGGTTACAGGCATTCTTAGCATTCACAAAAATCAAAGTCTGTCGCCACTGATGCTGTTTGATTAAGTGCGCGAGTACCGCCGTCTTCTCACCTTTATTTACACTAAACACGCGCTGCACCAAAGTGCTGGCTTCTGCGCTCTGCAACTGAACTTCAACAGGGTCGCGGAGCAACTGCTGAGCCAGCGTCGTGACTTTATCAGGGAAAGTAGCAGAAAATAACAGCGTCTGTTTCTTCTCTGGTAGTAACGCAAGAATCTTATTCAGTTCTTCGGTAAATCCGAGGCTCAACATTCGGTCGGCTTCGTCAAGAACAAGCGTTTTTACTTGGTCCAACTTAATCGCGTTACTGGATACCAGATCAAGTAATCGACCCGGCGTTGCAACAATGATGTCACAGCCACCACGAAGCGCCAGCATTTGTGGGTTCACCGATACACCACCAAATACGGCAACCGTTTTGATCTTATCTCTGAGATGGTATGAGTAAGATTTGACGTTATATGCCACCTGTGATGCCAACTCACGAGTTGGTACTAAAATCAGGTGGGAAACGAAGTTGCCACGGCGATTGTTTGATTCGTCTTGCTGAACAATTTTTTGCAAGATTGGCAGCGAAAAAGCAGCGGTTTTACCAGACCCCGTATTGGCACCACCAATAATATCTTTCCCTTCAAGGATATCAGGAATAGAACGGGATTGAATGGGCGTCGGTTGGCTGTATTCCAACGCTTCTAGTCGCTCGACTAATGTTGGAATCAGGCCAAGATCGGCAAATGTCGCTTGCTGTGTTTTATCTGTCATTACGATGAGTGGCTCAGTGCTAGTAAAGGCCGTGTATCTTATGCTATTTCGCGTCTGGATGTTAGAAATAATGGCCCAAACAGAAGATTGGTGAAAGAAGCACTATAGGGTTCAGGAATTTCCTTTCACTAACATGAGTTAATGGTTTCCGTAACCAATACTCTACGACCAAGATGGTAGCGTTCGCGACGAATCTATTATCCACTTCGAAATTGATTTCAGCTCATTCGGGCAGAAAGAAGCTAGAAGCACTTGCTTATGTTGCGTGAGTAAATGAATGTAAACCTCAGTACATAAAAACGAACCTAATTTAGGTAAGCTCTTGGCAACTATATGCCACGACTCGAAAAGTAACGCGTGGGTGAATCGCCATAGACCCGACGAAACATCGCAATAAAGTTACTGGGCGTCGAATAACCTAAAGCATGTGCAATATCTCCCACCGATTCCCCTCGAGCTATCATTTCTAATGAATGTATTAGCAGTACTTGTTGCCGCCATTCACTATAACTCATGTTTAACTCACTTCGAATCAATCGTCTTAACGTCCGAGATGAGACTGCCCCAATATTGGCCCAATGCTCTACAGAATGCTTGCTGTTTGGGTCTATTAAAATTGCTTGAGTAACTTTTTGCAGTCTCGGATCTCTGGGCAGTGGGATGTGGAGTGACTCATGAGGGCTATTGACGATTTCATCGGATATTACGGCGAGAATACGTAAAGACTGTATGGATAGATCGTCTGTTTTGCTCCATATCGATGCTCTAACCGATAGGGCTTTCAACACATCGCTCATTTGGATAACACAAGGTCTCATTGGAAACCGCTCACAACTCTCTGGAGTAAACAGTAATGAACGACCTTTCAGAGAACCACAAAAATAAACACTGTGCATCGCACCCGGGGGAATCCAACCAGCTCGGTGAGGTGGTAGTATCCACGTTCCTTCATCGGTTTTTACCTGTATTAGCCCTTCATCTATACACAGTAACTGGCCTCGATGATGACTGTGCCAATTATGTGGCCGTTGATCCAAATGGTTGAAGTCGCTCCTTTCATGCTGCCACTCCTTAGCGATCAGTGCGGCGCCATTTTTCCATTCGCTGTAATCAGAGTTTGTCACTTTATTTACTCAATTCCATTTTGGCCATTATTCATTATTTTCTGTCCTCTTAACGTTACCATAGCAAGTTAGCGTTCGAGTAACATTTTAGCAACGATCATTTTATCGAAGGCAGAACCATCATGAACGAACCTATCTTTATTATCTATTACATTACAGCAGGCTTGGGCATTGGCTTTCTCGCTGGACTCGTTGGTGTGGGTGGTGGTGGAATGGCCGTCCCTATTTTTGCGTTTCTATTTTCACTACAGGGAATAGCTGATACGGAAGTAGTGCATCTTGCGTTAGGGACATCAATGGCTTCGATGATTATTACAACATTGGGCAGCATGCGCGCTCACTACAAAAAAGAGAATGTAGACTCGACAATGGTAGGAAAAATGTTGAGCGGAGTTCTAGTCGGAACATTTTGCGCCACATTCGTAGCATCGTATCTACAAGGAGTCTATCTGGCAGGCTTTTTCAGCGTATTCATGTTGTATGTTGCTTATAAGATGTTTCTCAACACTGAAAATGAGTACAATCCGAACCCACATGGGGCTATCGGTAATATCACTGTAGGCTCGGTGATTGGCTCTGTATCAGCACTTGTCTCTATAAGCGGTGCGGGGTTGATCATCCCCTATCTTGTCCAGCAAAATTTTGAGGTAAAACGTGCTATTGGTACCTCTGCTGCGATAGGTTTCCCTATCGCGCTGTCAGGAAGCCTCGGTTACATGTTAAACGGATGGGGAAACACAGATTGGAACAACTTAGTATTAGGATACATATACCTTCCTGCAATGCTCAGCTTCTCCATTAGTAGCTACTTAACTACTAGCCTCGGCGTGCGTTGTGCAGAGTATTTCCCAAATAAAGTTCTTAAGAAAATCGTTGGTATTTTGTGTGTTCTTCTAAGTTTCAAAATGTTGGTACAAGTACTTAGTTAGAGCAAATAACACGGTCACTAGTAGGCCTTGCACTATGGTGAAAGGATAAGCCTGCAAAAACTTACTTCTCGCTTTGCTGGTCCAAGCACACAATGTGTAAGAAAGCTCCTCATTGTTGCACTCTTATGGCTTTGTTAACCTGGCCAGAATTACATCCAAAATGTGCTGATGATTGTCCTTTCTGGAAACCTCGTCACGCTCCTGGCAAAGTGCTTCCTCCCCTTCTGATGCGAGAATTTTAATGCCACGCTCAGTACATTCTGCGAACGCACTAAACTGACTCGCACTAGGAATCTCTTGAAACGTCACATTGGGAAGATCAACAAGTGATTCGGCTGGTGTCAGTGCGGGATGTAGCCGATCAGAAAGCGTCACCACGGTGATAGCATTGTTCATCAAGGCCAGAGTTTCAGGGACAAAAGTTTTCGTTAGCTCAGGGTTGATAACGACGACCGATTTCAGTTTGTTTTCAGACTGAAATCGGGGGAATTTTTGATCCGGGATGCTGGTAATATCAACGTTATTTTCACGTAACCAATGACAGTCTACATTGGTGGCGTTGTGACACGATGTTCGATATTTCTCCGGGCTTATTTGCGCTCCGGAGAGCATCAGCATAGATGTGCCGCCCAGAAAAAAGCCGACCCCCTGCACTGCATCAGTATCTACGCCTCCGGACAGTATCCCGACCGAACTTAATTCGTTCAGCCCAAGCACCAAATCACTGGTTCTGAATGTGATTTCATCAACAGCCATTTCTGCATTGATTTCGTTCGGTGCAGGAGGCTTTGGTACCACAACGACATAACCTTGTTGCGCCAGGCTCGAGGCTATCCAACCACTGTGGGAAAACGCTGACCGTGTTCCGCCCTGCGACAAAAGCACAACGGGAAATTTTCCACTTGCTAAAGGGGCATCTAACTGCGTTTCGACTGATTTAAAAATGTTCCCCCTACCAAACGTGAAATTGTTTTTTTTCGTTCGTTGTGGGATACCAATAATAGACTTCTACTGGCTTGTCTCTGTCTTCACTGAATGCCGTTTTGATTGTTAGCGCAGAATGGTATTTCGGCTCATTCGTACTGGCGCTGGCACTGACACACAATGTAGCGAGTAGAAAAGACATTATTATTTTGGTTTTCATTTTTCCCTCAGCCGGTCAACACATTATTCTGCACGGCATCTAGAAAAATAACGCGCAGGAGATTCTCCATATATTTTGCGAAACATAGCAATAAAGTTACTTGGAGTCGAGTCACCCAAAGCAAGTGCCTACTTTGAACTGCGCCAGCACTCTCTTGGACAGAAATAATTTAGAGCATTTACTTAAATTAGCAAAATGCGAATAACTTCTGGTATGGAAAATCTGTGTCCAATCTGGCAGGAGCAGTTTAGTTATTGGAAATGCAGCTTTATCGAGACGTTCTATATGTATTGGCTTAACAGAGGTGTTGCGAGCTTCAATGCAATACCAAACATGATGCATGAAATCGCAGAATCTAAAATTCTCCATGTTCTTGGCTTACTAAAAAGTGGGATCAACTTGTTAGCCAAATACACTAATCCATAAAACCAGATCCCTGATGCAATCAGTGCCCCTATAACAAACAATAGTTTTTCATCAGGTTCCATTTGAGCAGTCACACCACCAAGGATCACCACCGTATCCAGATAGACATGTGGATTTAAAAAAGTGATAGCCATCGCCATTAAAACGACTTTTAACCAACTCTGGGCAATGTCCGAATTTTCCAACTCTAGGTGACTTGAACCATTCCATGCTGATTTTGCAGATTGGTAGCCATACCAGAAAAGAAATACTACGCCGCCAAGAGTCAAAAGGTCTTTCCATAATGGTGCTTTATAGAGCAGTGTCCCTATACCAAGTACACCAGTACTGATCAGTAGAATGTCTCCAAGAAAGCAGATAGTGGCAACGGACAGTGCGTATTGCTTTTTTAATCCGCACTTTAATAGAAACGCATTTTGGCTACCGATTGCGACAATCAAACTTCCAGAAACAACGGCACCCGTTAACAAAGTATTTATCACATCAAACCTCAATGGATTTTGAAGCAAACACCAACGATTGCTCTATCACTGAATCAGGCATGATCACTTGCAAGTGTTTAATCATTTCTTGCCCCGCCTCCTGCAAGTGTTCTAGTGGCATTTCAGGCAAGCTTTCTAGAATAAACCACATGTTACGTGTGCCAGATTCAATTCGGGTTCTGACACCCTGCCTCCAGTTCCAACGACGACAAGTAACGCCTACTTCATCGCGCCAAATTACTTCCCCAACATCAGGGTTTTCAATTGAAGCCTCACCATTTTTCATGGTGTCAAAGGATTCAGAGCCATCTGCGATAGTGAGTGTTGGCGTTCCTTGATAACTGTCCATATCTTCACCACCTACGGGTATGGCGTATCGAATACTGATGGCATTATAAATATCCACAATAGGGTCAATGCTCTGCATTCCTCCATCTTTCAATACTCGTTTTCGCAGTGCAGCAGCCGAGCAAGGGGTTCGATTTGGTTTAGCGCCAAATTGACGAAAAACGTCTCCCCACGCATTGATGTGTGATTCTGCCCATGGATAGTCGTTCTCAATGACGGAAGTACATGCTTCTTGCAGAACCCGTTTTGCATACTCTTGGCTCTGAACTTCCGTTCCTTTAACGGATATGCTCAATGCTTTGAACTCTGGTGCAATCTGGGAAATTCGAGCATCGATTGACGGCACTACAACAACCATTAGATAATTCCTTCAGTGATTCATTTTCATGCAAGATACATTACAATGACCAAAAAAGTCAATATATCGACCAATGGTGGCACTGATGCTGATTTCATTAATCAAGCGGTAGCCGCAAGGATCAAGGAACATCGAAAAAGGCTCAAGTTGTCACTGGATGCCCTGTCAAAAAGAGCAGGGATAAGTAAAGGCATGTTAGTAGAAGTAGAGAAAGGGGCAGCTAACCCTAGCATTTCGACGTTGTGTAAACTGTCTGCTGCCCTTGGGATTTCGGTTGCCGATATTGTGAATGTTGCGAGTAATCCAACAGTCAACATCATTGATAAAGAGGACATTCCAACGCTTTGGACTGGCGAGCACGGTGGTAGCGCAAAACTTCTGGCGGGAACAAGCGGCCCAGATATGATTGAGTTGTGGCGCTGGAATATGAAACCATCAGAAGTTTTTGAATCAGCAGGTCATCCACAAGGCACGTTTGAACTTTTTCATGTTGAGTCTGGAATACTCACTTTGAATATTGATGGGAAAGCCATAGAACTGCATGAAGGTCAGTCCGCTATAGCTAAAACGGATGTCCCTCACAGCTACTCAAACCAAGCAGATTCGGATTTAGTTTTCACTATGAGCGTTGCTGAGTTACATCGATAAGCCCACTCATTTAGAGGCGAGTTCAAATAAGATTTATTAAGGCAAAGCCATACTCACAATAGATGGATTAGTACTAGCCCCAAGTAACAATGGGGCACTTTTGCGTTAGAAAGTACTCAACATGAAGGTTCTCGACAAAGATGAATCAACTCGATGCTGCCCAAAAGACGTCTAAGCGAGTTTCAGATTTCAAGTAACTTTTGAGACTTTGAGC
Organism: Vibrio sp. 2130-1; assembly: GCF_033339515.1. Classification (NCBI taxonomy): domain Bacteria; kingdom Pseudomonadati; phylum Pseudomonadota; class Gammaproteobacteria; order Vibrionales; family Vibrionaceae; genus Vibrio; species Vibrio sp. 2130-1. The sequence goes on along the minus strand of NZ_JAWOUT010000004.1, from coordinate 195,047 downwards.
ACTTTATGTATATCGGTGTGTTCAATCCTAATAGAGCATTGAATAGTTAGATATTGAACAATCCATGTGAACTATGAAACTTAAGTTAACCGTGTGATTTGCTCTCTTACGATATCTAAAGCTGATTGCAATTGTAATCGGCTTAATGGACCTGCAAGTGATATCCTCACTGCTGCCGGCACTTCATACCGACCCACAGCAAACATTTCCGCTTCCCTCACTCTGACACCATGTTTCAACAACGACTGGTTAAAGTGATACCCTGTTAATGGCTCAGGCAAAGGTAGCCACACATTGTAACCAGGAACACCAATCTGGATTTCGGGAAATACTGCCTTCCAGATCCGATGACGTGCACTGAGTTCCATCGCTATCTCTTTGTCCACGGCTTGCATAGCTCCGCTAGTTAACCAACGACAAACAAGGTCGATTATCAAAGGGCTAACATACATACAACTGGCTCGTAGCGCACGTTGCAGTAAATCTTTGAACGACAAAGGCAGAATGATGAAACCCAGCCGCAATCCACCTGCAAAGTATTTAGAAAAACTGCCCACGTATAAGGTAATATCTGGAGCAATAGCAACTAAGGGACTCTTTCGATGAGACGGTGGGCAGTAGAGAACATCGTCCTCAATAATCAACACATTGTAACGACGACATATCTCTATGATTTTTAGTCTTCGGCTATCCGTTAACTGAGCTCCGGTCGGGTTCTGTATTCCCGGCGTAAGATAAAGCAGTTTTGGGCGATGCCTCTTACAGTGCAAAGCCAGATCTTCTGGATCTAATCCATGTTCATCGACTTTTACTGGCACTAGCTTTCGTTCGGATTGCTGACATGCATAGATGAACTCTGGATAACACAGCCCTTCAGCAAGAATTGTATCTTTAGGGCGGCTCAGAGATTGAATAATCAACGATATCCCGTGTTGCCCTCCATGAGTCCACACTAGACGCCGTGCATCAATATCGATATTGAATTTGGTCATCAGCCATTGTCGAAGAGTCTCGTTATGACCCCGAATGCCATCAGCGGAGTAGTAATCCAGCACGGCTGCCTGCGCAATTTCCTCGTGTGATAGCTCTTTCAACGCATTCGCAAGAAATTTCGGTTGCGATAATAGCAAAGGTCGGCAACGTGCCAGATCAATGCCTTTTTCTTCCAATACCGGATGATAAAAGTGGTTCAGTTCAGTTTCTCTGTTACGTACATAAGTACCGCTTCCTACTTTTGGTTCCGTTAAGCCCCTCCGCTCTAGCTCCCTATATGCCCTCGTCACCGTTCCAACCGTCACACCTAAGCGATAAGATAAAATACGCTGAGGAGGTAATTTAGTGTCTGGTTCGAGTTCACCACTCTCTATCACCTCTGCAATCGCTTCAGCCAGTGCCATAAACTTAGGTCCGGAACGACCCGATATATCAGGGACTAACATTGTCTCTCTCCGAAGGGGTACAATTAACTCTTGTATTCAGGATAAATAAGGCCTGACGAAAATGAAATCAAAGAATTGTCACCATGACGCATTAACTGTAGGTCTCTCTCACTTCATCCCTTTATTCTTGGCTTATCAGCACTAATTTGAGAAGAAAAGAAATGACAACATTATCGGACCTAACTCCAGCGATGAGTTTATTTGCGTTTGTCACCGCCATAACACCCGGCCCAAATAACTTATTGCTCGCCAACTCAGGGGCACAATTTGGTATAAGGAAATCATGGCGACACCTAATTGGTATCCGTATTGGCGTAATAGGGTTAATTCTGCTTTGTGCATGTGGTGTCGGTGTTGCCCTACAAACTCATCCAAGTTGGTATCTCGCTATAAAATACATCGGTCTGGTTTACATGTTCTGGCTGATGATTAAGCTGCTATGTACTAACCCTTTCGCAGGCAAACCCACTAAAAGCAAACCAATCAACGTAACTCAGGCTACGTTGTTTCAACTGGGTAATATGAAGGCTTGGATGGCATCACTTGCTTTGGTCACAAGTTATAGTCTCCCTTCTAACTATTGGCTCTCTGTTACATTGATTACTTTCGTGTTTACGACATTCGGACTGTTTGCAAATATTACTTGGGTCTGGGTTGGTAAAAAAATTCGTATTTATCTCAATACCGTATTAAGACAGCGCGTGTTCAACATCAGCCTAGCGACGATAACATTCATATCATTGTTACCAGTTTTGGGGCACTCTGCCTGAATGGCAAAGAGCAGAGTTTTGTATGTATAAAATTGCCAATTATCTAAATTCGGATTTTGAATTGTAACGCACTTTGGGACAAAAAAGAGTCAGCCTAACGGTCTGGCTCTTTTGAATGAAAAAATAGTCTGGTGGGAGAACTTGTAAGGCTGTGGCAGGTTACACTCACTTACTCCTTAGGCAGGTGACCAGTTTCCTTCGCAAGCTTTTGCATCGCCTCGGCAAACGTTGTTGTCCCGCCTTTAGCTTTAAGCTGTATTACCTTATATCCCAACTTTTCCAACGCTTGGCGCTCTGCCAAAACAGCTTTGTCATTGTGTTGGCTACCTTGAGCTGGCTGATGAATGTAACATCCCTCTAGTTTACCATCTTCGACCAATTGGTGATGTTTCAGTGCATCGATATCAAAATTCATAATAAGTCTTTTCATTAAGAGTGGGAGTTTCTGTGGCTAGTTACATACGCTTCAAAGGCTTCACGACACTATCTAAGCCTTCAATTTTGAGCGCTAAACATAGCTTGAGCAAATCCCCTAGCTCGCCGCTTGGCCAGCCCTTTTTATCAAACCACAGTAAGTATTCTTCAGGCAGGTCGATTAACACTCGCCCTGCATATTTCCCAAATGGCATTTGCATTCTAGCGAGTTTAATGAGGTTTTCTTTTTCTAACATAAGTGACAGAGAGTTAAGGTAACTCGTCCAAGGGTAACACTGGTTCTCCCTCCTCACCAGCAAATCGCAGTCACGTTTATTTTTGGCGGCCTTGACTCGCTTTATGCTAGAGTACGCGGCATAAAAAATGAGAACGAGAAAGCAATGAAGTCACCTTGTCGAGCTGCATGTAAAAATAACGCCGGAATATGCTCTGGTTGTCACCGAACGATGGATGAAATCATCCAATGGAAAGACAAAACCGATCTCCAACGAGATGCGATTATCGAACAAATCGCAGGAGAAGATTCAACGCACAGTTGTCCTGAGTGCGGGACTCAAGCCCATTGTGATATCTCCGCAGGCAAAGAGACATGCTGGTGCTTTACTATTGAAACCCGTGATTTACCCAAGCCAAGCGCCAACCAACTGTGTTTGTGCCGAAAATGTCTAGAAAAAAAGCCAGTCGCGTAATACGACTGGCTTACTGATCATCGTTTTCTGACTGGTGTTTATTTAGCGGTTAAAGCGGACGCTTCAAACTTAATGCCTTCCCACCCTGTCACCATAAAATTACGAATATTCTGGTGATCGCTGTTCTCTGGATGCTGCAATACATCTTCACGATAAAAACGGCCAAAGCAGGCTAGCGTCGCTTCTTTGTCTAGGTTGTTTAGCAAACCGAAAGCGAAGATCTTACACGAACCGTTGTTCTCGCCTGCATTGTTTTGTGTCTCACCATTTACAAAAGCGGTTGGCTCAAACGTATAGTTATCTTCGATCACCGCCATCGTTGCTTCAAATTCGACCTGCTCTGGTGACGCTGCCAATAAATCTAAAAACGATTTTAATTCCATTATTCCTCTATCCCTACTTCATCATATTGATGACACATTAGTTTCATAAAAAGCCAATATAAGAGTCATCAATCATACATATATTCAGAGCCTTACCAAATCAAACGTCATTCAGCGCTCTATCATTCCAATTGCGGAAATGGACAGCAGCATAAAACCCATGCTGATTGACAACCTATCGGATTGATAAGGAGATATCATGATCACCCCTTTAAAGGCAATCGGTGTACTCGCATTGTCATCACTTGCCATCGCGTGTTCATCACAACCCGAAGATACCGTGGCTTCATTCGCTACACAATGCAAACCTACCACTGCACCCGTTACTGGGGAAACGTCAATTCAAGGTTTAACGTTTATCGGAACATCCGTTGCTGATGCTCCATTCGACACATCGGCAGCTGAAATCGTCAGTTATGACGCCTGTACGGATAAGCTCTATGTGGTTAATGCTGAAGCAAAACGTGTCGATGTACTTTCTATGGATGACAACGGCGTACCAACGCAAAGCGCATTCATTGATCTCAACAGCGCTGGCGAAGCAGCGGGCATTGAAATTGGCGCAGCAAACAGTGTCGCTGTATTCAATGGTTTGGTAGCAGTTGCGATTGAAAACAGTAATAAACAAGCGAATGGTATTGTTGGCTTGTACCGCTCCGACGATTTGTCATTAGTCACGACGTTCCCAACAGGCGCATTGCCAGACATGGTTGGCTTCTCAAAAGATGGCCGATACATCGCAACCGCTAATGAAGGAGAACCAAACAGCGATTACAGCATTGACCCTGAAGGTAGTATCACTTTGATCGATCTGAGCCTTGGTGTTACTCAAGCAGAAGTGACACAAATTGGCTTTAACGAATTTGATGGTTCACGAAAAGCAGAGCTCCCAATGAATGTGCGTATTTCGGGGCCAAACGCCACCATCGCACAAGATCTAGAGCCGGAATACCTCACTTTTGCAGATAACGGTAAAATCTATGTCGCGCTACAAGAAAATAACGCCATGGCAATCGTCAATCCAGAGAGCAAATCGGTAGAAAAAATTGTTGGCTTAGGTGAGAAGTCTTGGTCGGGCGCTAAACTCGATGCATCCAACAAAGACAAAATCATTGGGAACTTGAAAAGCTACCCACAACTGGTTGGCTTATTTATGCCTGACACTATCGACAGCTACTCAGTGAATGGGAGTACTTACATCGTATCTGCAAATGAAGGCGACGGGCGTGAGTACGGATTCAAAACCACTCAAGAACTGTGCGACAAAGCTGGCTTTATGTGGGATGAAGACGATTACCTTGGTACAGATGAATACACATCTGAGCAAGGGAGCTGTTTAAGCCATATTGATGAAGTGCGCGGTAAGAAGCTGAAAGTAGCAGCAGAACACCCATTGGCAGAGGCACTAAAAGACAACAAACAACTCGCGCGTTTAAAAGTGATTAAGCCGGAACAAACGCTTTCTGCACAAGAGAATGTTCAATCATTTGGCGCGCGTTCATTCTCGATTTGGGATAAAAACGGCAAATTGGTCTTCGATAGTGGTGACGATTTCGCGACTATCGCGCTGCTGAATGAAGGTAAGAACTTCAACAGCACCAACGATAACAATAATAGTGGCGATGACCGAAGTGATGATAAAGGTATTGAGCCAGAGGCGATTGAAGTAGCACAAATTAACGGTCGTCATTACGCGTTTATCGGCTTGGAGCGTCAAGGCGGTATCATGATTTATGACATCACAGACCCGAAACAAGCGCAGTTTATGCATTACGTCAACCGCCGTGATTACAATCAGCCAGTATGTACAAAAGTCGAAGATGGCGAATGCATGAACGACACATACAATCCAAAAGCAGGCGATTTAGGCCCAGAATCCATTAATTACTTTACCCGTAATGGTGGTCATTTTATCGCCGTTGGCAATGAGGTATCGGGCACGACATCCGTCTTCCGAATCAATCTATAAAGTAATGTAAAAGTCATTTAGAACCAAAACGCCCGACGTAAGCCGGGCGTTTTTTTGTATGAGGTAATGTCCTACTCTGCCGATGCTAGCGCGTCACACTTTGATGCGCAGATAAAATCGTTTTTATGCAGACCTTTGATAGAGTGACTCCACCACGTTACGGTAACCTTACCCCATTCCAACAAAATAGAAGGATGGTGGAACTCATCTTCTGCCAGTTCCGCGATTTTGTTACTGAAAGCCCATGCTTGTTTGAAGTTCTTAAATTTATACACCTTTTCTAGTTGAGGTATATCTTCTCTTTCAATGATCTGCCAATCAGACAATTGCAGAAGCAGAGACTGTTGCTCTTCTTTGCTTAGTGCAATGGCATCGATACTACAAGCTTCGCATTTTTGTTCATTCAACATGAGCAGGTTCCTTTGGTTCAAAAAGTGGAGGAAGCAGTCCAGCTTCAATCGCTAGATCGGCTTGTTTCAATAAATTTAACTGACTGATTTTAAAGAGCTGAGAAAAGTCATCAATCACGTAGTACTTCGGTTGCATGATGTCGATACGATAAGGCGTTCTCAGCACAGTTTGTAATTCAAATGGGTCGCGAATTGCTACATCACTCTCTAATGCGTAGAGGGTTTCGCCAGGAGATGAGAGAATACCACCACCGTAAATTTTGGTTTTGTCCCCTTCTTTCACCAAGCCAAACTCTACGGTAAACCAGTAGAGGCGAGCGAGATAGGCTCTTTGTTTTGGGGTAGCGGCTTGCCCTAGTTGACCATAATGTTCGGTAAATGCAGCAAAATCTGGGTTGGTTAACATCGCACAATGACCAAATATTTCATGGAAGAAATCCGGCTCTTGCAAGTAATCGAACTCTTCTCTGGTACGCAAGAATGTGGCGACGGGAAAGCGCTTATTACCGAGTAGATTAAAAAATCGGTCGAAGTCAATAAGCGCAGGAACGGGCTCCACTTGCCAACCTGTTGTCTCCATCAGGACACGATTAATTTCTGGCAATTGAGGAACGCGGTCTTGAGGTAAATCAAGCAGCGTTAAACCGTGTAAATAAGCCTTACAAGCTCTGTTTTGGATCACACCCATTTGTCGTGTTACCAAATCTCGCCAAATGGCGTCTTCTTCACGGCTCCATTCAACCCTGCCTTCCTGGTTTACGGGTTTAGAACGATACTGAGTCATGGCACATCTCCATTAACAAATCCTTTACATTAAGCCTATCTTCAGTCTTAAGAGCTTCCAATCCCTGCGCGATTTTCTCAGCACCATCCCGATGTAACATATTGTTTACAATGCATCGTAACTGCATGATTTTTATGACACGATATAATCTCTGGCTTGTTTGACTTTATCGTGTATTCCTCTCAAACTAAAACCTGTTATCACTTTGTTATAGAGGGACCTATGCGCGAGAGCAGCAAAGTATGGCAACCGAGCGAAAGTCGTATCGAAGAAGCCAACATTACACAGTTTATTGAACACATTAATCGACAAGGAAATACCCTTGAAAGCTTCGCTGATCTGCATCAATGGTCACTCGATCATGTAGAAAAATTTTGGCAAGAAGTTTGGCTATTCTGCGACGTCATTGGCACTCAGGGAGAGACCATAAAAGAGCGAGCAGAAAGTCGCTGGCAGCAACCTGTTGAAAATAGGGATATAAAATGGTTCCCAAACGCGCAAATTAACTACGCCGAAAATTTGCTAACCTACGCGTGTCACCAACCCGATGATCTCGCGATTTGGTTTGAAAATGAACGTGAAGAAAAACAGACCTACACCTGGAAACAATTGTGCGAAGAAGTTTCGAGTGTGCAGCAATGGTTGAAAGAATGTGGAATTAAGCAAGGTGATGTCGTCGCTGGTTATTTACCTCACCTACCTCAAACGGTGATAGCCATGTTAGCAACCACCAGTTTAGGGGCAACCTGGACTTCTACCTCACCTGATTTTGGCGTTGAAAGCGTTTTGGAGCGCTTTGGTCAAGTGAAACCTAAAATCCTGTTTACTTGTGATGGCTATACATTCAATGGCAAAACTTTCGATATGTCTGAGAAAAACCAGCATATTGCGGATCATCTTGATGGTCTTAAACAGGTTTGCCAAATTAGCTACCTGAAACCACACATTTTTGAATGCGACGTCTGCACTCAAGATTGGCAAAACGTCCTGAATCAATACACACCCGAAGCGCTGACTTTTACTCGTGTTAATTTTAACGATCCGCTATTCGTGCTCTATTCTTCAGGCACGACAGGCAAACCGAAATGCATCGTTCATTCCGTCGGCGGAACAGTGCTTAACCATTTGAAAGAGCATCAACTGCATTGCGACATCCAACCGAACGACAGAGTGTTTTATTACACGACCTGTGGCTGGATGATGTGGAACTGGCACGTTTCTTCACTCGCGAGCGGCGCATGTTTAGTAATTTTTGATGGTAGCCCTGTTTATCCCACTCATAACGTGCTTTGGGACCTCGCTGAACAAGCCGAAGTGACGCTGTTTGGAACTTCGGCGAAATACCTAGAGGCATTGGAAAAAGTTTCTTTTTCTCCGCCGAAAAGTGATGCATTTCCAAGTCTGAAAACCATTTGCTCAACGGGCTCAGTTCTGTATCCAGAACAGTTTGATTATGTCTATCAGCACATTAAAGAAGATGTCCACCTCGCATCGATCTCAGGCGGGACAGACATTTGTGGCTGCTTTGTGTTAGGCAACCCTATTTCTCCCGTTTATCGAGGAGAGTGCCAATCAGCGGGATTAGGGGTCGATGTCAGAGTCTTTAACCCGCAGGGTAATAGCGTAATCGGAGAGCGCGGTGAGTTGGTTTGTGCCAATTCATTGCCCAACTTCCCCGCTGGCTTTTGGAACGACACCGGGGAGAGATATCATCGTGCTTATTGGGATAAGTTCGACAATATTTGGCACCACGGCGACGATGTTGAACAAACCAGCGTTGGTGGATACGTGTTTTATGGTCGAAGTGATACCACGTTGAATCCCGGTGGCGTAAGAATCGGCACGGCCGAAATCTATCAGCAAGTGAACAGTATAGACGGTATTCTAGATTCCATCGCAGTAGGAAAAGAAGTCGATCGCAACGAACAAATATGGCTGTTTGTCCAATTAGTCAAAGGGGTAGAGCTCAATGACGAGATGATCGCTTCCATCAAAGCACAGCTAAAGTCTGCATGTTCTCCAAGGCATGTACCTAGTGCGATTTACGCAATAAGCGATATACCTAAGACACGCTCAGGAAAGCTGGTCGAGTTAGCCGTTAAGCAAGTCGTTAACAACCGAAACGTCGAAAATTTAGGCGCAATAGCCAACCCTGAAGTGCTGGAGGAGATACGCAGGATAGTCGTCTCAAAATAACCTCCGAAGACTTAGTTGTTCGAGTATGTCCTTGCCTGCACCACGACGACTTGTTTAGAGCAAGTGAAGTTACATATACCCTCAGCAGATAAGAAAAAAGCGAGCTTGTTAGCTCGCTTTTGTCATTTTGTGTTCTTTATTCAGCAGTATTAGCGACGACCAAGCCCCATTAATACCGACATTGTTTTACCATCAGATGTAATGTCAAAAACGTGTTGCGATTCAACTTCAGTAAAGCCTGCTTCTTTCAGTGCACGCTCAGACTTCGCAAGGGTAAAACCGTCTTGTTCACATTCTGCAATCCAATCAAAATGAACAAAATAGCCGCCGTGGTTAAGTAGAGAATGCGAGATCGTTAATGACGCGTCTAAGTCTTCCACAAACGCTAAAACTGATGATGCAACCACCAAGTCGAACTGTCCACGAAACGCAGGGTGCTGAGCGACCAAGCCGCGAGATAATGCATCTACCACAGGTTCTACGTTGACGAGCTCTTTTTTATCGAGTTCCTCAATCATGGCTTCCGATGCGTCTAATGCTACGATGTCTTTAACCATCGGTGACAATCGTTGACTTAACTGCCCTGTTCCGCATCCAAAATCTAGTACTTTAATGCCATCAAGCTGAGTTAGCTGTTGTAACTGCTCAAACACCGACTGCGCAAATTGCTCTGTTGCTGGATTTGATTCCCAGTTTTTTGCTAAGCCGTCCCAATCTTGTGCCATCGTGGCCTCCATGTTCACTTTTTGTAACCCACATAGATTACCGCAAAACCGTTAAAAGACCATAGACTTATCTGGCGGATTCGCGTTTTTTTCGATAATCTTTCATGGCTTTGGGAGCGCATCTGCATAATACCCAAATTATTTGAATTCATTTATTGGTTGTGTCAAATCATGAACTTAACTCAAGTAGAAGCCTTCTGCACCATCGCTGAGTGTGGTTCTGTTTCTGAAGCGGCAAGGCAACTCGACTGCAATCGCACCAAACTCAGTATGTCGATTAAGGCATTAGAGAAAGATCTCGACGTTGAATTGTTTAACCGAACTGGCAACCAGCTCACCCTCTCTGAAGCTGGGAAAGCCATTTACAAAGATTGCGAACACCTACTTATCATCGCACAACGGGTCAGAAAGACCTGCGCTCAAATCTCGGAAGGGTTTAACGCGGAAGTTTGGGTAGCACGTGACGACTCCTTACCTGATGATCTCTGGCAAGAATTATCTCATACATTGAATAACCGCTTTCCTTCAACAACCTTCAACTTAATCTTGGCATCCAGTGGCGACTTAGCCAACTTGGTCAGTACCCACCAAGTAGATTTTGCTTTCGGCGTTGATTATGAGCGAGTAGACGATCCTCGTATCGTATACAACCCGTTAGGCAAGATACGTATGATGTCAGTATGCAGTGTAGAACACCGCCTAAGTAAGATGCGCCGTGTCTCAGACGAAGATCTACGTAGTCAAATGCAAGCACTAATGGTGTACCTAAATGAGAAAGACAACCCTGAACTGCAACCTTTCTCGACTCGATATATTGGTTTTTCGAGTTTTGACTACATGCTGAACACCATCTTAGAAGAAGACGCTTGGGGCGTGCTTCCAGAACCATTAATCCGCCATTACCTTCGTCAGCAGAAGCTCGCCGTTATCAAACACACATACGGATTGACGCAAGAAGACTACTGTATGTTTTCACCTAACGGCCATGCTGAGCATCCTGCAATGACGTGGTTAGCAGATAAATTGAGCGAGTATTTATTTGACTTCTAAACATTTTATCAGTGAGCGTCAATTTTACTGACACCAAAAAATAACAGTAAGCCATTGTTTTATAGGAATATAAATAAAAACGCAATTTTTTAGATTAGTTACTGGTCACTTTGTGGTTGCCTAAATTACCTTATGAGCGAAGAATAGTAAGGTATTAAAATTCAAAGGCATCTTTTATGTGTGACAGGACAAGCAAAAACGAAAACCGTATTCTAACCATTTCAGCCCTTTTGGCATCTGGGTTCGCTGCTGGTGGTATGGTACTTGGCTTGCTTGTAGGATCAATTGTCATCGTGTTTGACGGTGTTTACTCTTTGGTCAGCTTACTGTTAACTTTATTGTCACTGGCCGCTTCTTACTATATTAACAAGCCTTCAAAATCTGTATTCCCGTTTGGAAAAGCGGTCTTAGAACCAATCGTTATTGCGATAAAAGCAGCCGTCATTTTAGTGGTTGTAAGCTTCTCTCTCTACTCTGCGATATCAGCATTGATGTCTGGAGGTCGCGAGGTCGATGCTTCTATTGCGACCTTATTCGGCATCGTGAATGTTATCGGTTGTGGTTACGCTTGGTGGTTTATGGCGAAACGCAGCCGCCGCTTCTCATCAGGCTTGATTGAAGCGGAGAAAAAACAGTGGCAAATGGATACTTTGTTGAGTGTGGCGGTGACCGTAGGATTTATCTCGGCTTGGGCTGTTTCACTAACGCCATTCTCTGAGTATGCGGTATATGCCGACCCCATGATGATGGTTTTAATGGGCTTTTACTTCCTCAAAGTACCGTTCGATATGCTAGTAGGTGCCTTACGTGAACTACTAATGATGGCACCAAGCAAAGAGCTGTGTCAGAGCGTTGGCAAAGATGTTCTTGAGATTGAAAAAGTAACTGAGCATCAATTGAAACTGGCTGGCGTAACGAAGGTGGGCCAAGAGCTACGAGTAAATGTGGACGTACATATTGATGACGACACATTGGAGCTTGATACACTAGAGCACACTCGTAAGCAGCTTATCAAGCGACTGTCGAAGCACAGATTCAAGCTTCAACTACACTTGAACGTCGCTTATTAGAGTGCCACCAAAGAGCCGTTAAAACTCAATAAAAAGCTCCCAATCTCGGGAGCTTTTTTAATTTTTTCGATTTAGTTTCTTCGTATTCGAATACAGCTCGCAAGGGAGATCTGTTCGTTGCTCACTTAAATTCTCTGATCTCGTTGGTAACTTACCCAGCCGCTTCGCGCTTCTCTTTGGTGACTAACCAACACATCAGCGAGCCCACCGTTACCATCACAACGCCCTGCCAAAAGCTATGGCTCAGAGTTACGCCAAGAATAATGGAAGAAAATAAAGCGGAAAAAATGGGTGTGAAGTAAGACAAGGTGGCGAGAAAAACCATATTGCCGCCAACGATCGCGATATTCCATAAACCATAACCACCAGCCATTAAAGCCGCAGAGGCCACTAAGTACCCCATCGCTTCCCAACTGAATGTCATTGGTGGCTCATCCGTAAACGCGTATTTGACCCAAAGCGAAACAGCTGTTGCAATAAAAAACAGGGTAATCGCATTATGTTTAGATTGCTGCCTTTGGGTTAAGTTGCAATAAAAAGCCCATATAACCGCGCCAGCGAAAGCCATAAAATACACCAGAGGGTTACTACTAACATTGGACATGATCTGAGTTATGGATAAGCCATTCTCACCGCTCACAGTCCAAGCAACCCCAACAAACGCCAGCGTAACTGCGGGATAAAGCAACCAGTTTGTTTTTTTATTGCTGCCAAGGACCGCAAATAAAACCGTCAGTGCGGGCCAAAGGTAATTGACAATCGACACCTCAATTGCCTGCGCGCGCGAGTTGGAATATCCCAAAGATAGAGCGAGAAATATTTCATAACAGACGAACATCGCACCACCAAGCGCAAGATACTTGGGAGAAAAGTAAGACAACTTTGGAATACCGACCACGATAAGAAGGAAAACAGAGCTAAGAGAGTACAACATGGCTGCCCCGCCTACAGGACCTAAACTCTCCGTAACCAACCTCGCGATGCCAAGCAGACAACTCCAAGAGAGAATCGCGATACAACCATAAAGTGTGAAACGAAATTGCACTGATTTCATGTGACCTACCACTCACGAATGCCAAAGGAAACGTCAGCTTAACTCAAAAATGATCAGGTTCAACGTACTGTTTTATAAAAATCAGTATAAAAATCATTCTATTAAGCCGTTGGAGTCGATATGAAACATTTTCTGCCCTCTAGTGTTATGCTTACACCCTTTGTTGTGCGCTACTATGATGAAGATGACAACGAGAGTGAAAACGTTAAAACACATTCGGAAACGCATGGTCTAGATAGCGAAGAGCAATCTAAGGAACGTTCAGAGTAAAGGAATCCAAACATGAAAAAAGTCGCAGTCATTTTAAGTGGTTCAGGCGTTTACGACGGTTCTGAGATCCACGAAGCAGTGTTGGCGCTCTACGCCATCGAGAAGGCAGGTGCAACTTGGCACTGCTTTGCACCTAACATTGACCAACTCCACGTCATCAATCACCTAACTGGTGACGAAATGGATGAAACACGTAACGTATTGATCGAATCAGCTCGTATTGCACGCGGAAATATTGACGATGTCGCCAAACTTAACGTCGATGAATACGATGCCCTACTGCTTCCAGGTGGGTTTGGTGCCGCGAAAAACTTAACCGACTTCGCTGTTTCGGGTGCGGAGTGCTCCATTAACACACACGTAGCTCAAGCTTGTCGCGCGTTTGCTAATGCGAAAAAACCAGCTGGCTATCTGTGTATTTCTCCTGTCATTATTCCGATGATTTATGAGCAAGGCGTGAAAGGAACGGTAGGCAACGATGAGGCAGTCTCAATAGCATTTAATCAAATGGGCGGTGAACACACCACGTGCCCTGTCGAAGACATCGTTTTTGATGAAAAACACCTCGTACTTTCAACCCCTGCTTACATGTTGGCAGAGAATATCTCTCAAGCGGCTTCAGGTATCGAAAAGTTAGTATCAAAACTGATTAAAATAGCTTAATTATTAGTAGTTAGCTTATAAAACACTTCCCTATCCCCATTGATAATTAAGTTATTAATGGGGATTTTTTATACTTTAGTCGAATTTAGAGATATATCCGCGTCAGAAGTCAATTTCTGCCAATCGTTTGCGTCCATAGTTTCATATTTGTTCTACTTTATATCAGTGTTGCACTTATACGCAGTGCAACAAGATCACTGTCACAGTTTTTCTCTTGCAAGTACCTCTAAGTGGGTAAACTTGCTTTAGATCAACTTCAATCTGGAAACGAATGTGCGACAGTAAATGGCAAATTAAGAAAGATTATTAAAAATAACGACGGAGCTATCCAATATGACAAGTGCATTTTTTATCCCTACGGTAAACCTAATGGGCGCTGGTTGTTTGAAAGACGCAGCAGACAGCATCCAATCTCAAGGCTTTAAAAAAGGTTTGATCGTTACGGATAAGATCCTTAACCAAATCGGTGTAGTCAAACAAGTTCAAGACCTTCTCACTGAGCGCGATGTAGCAACCGTTGTGTTTGATGGCACTCAACCAAATCCAACTATCAGCAACGTTAACGACGGCTTAGCACTTCTTACTGATAACGAATGTGACTTCGTTATCTCTCTAGGCGGCGGTTCACCACACGACTGTGCGAAAGGTATCGCGCTTGTTGCTTCTAACGGCGGCAAAATCGCAGATTACGAAGGCGTAGACCAGTCTGCAAAACCAATGATGCCACTTATCGCAATCAACACGACGGCAGGTACTGCATCTGAAATGACGCGTTTCTGCATCATCACTGACGAAGAGCGTCACATCAAGATGGCTATCGTTGATAAGCACACAACACCGCTTATCTCGGTAAACGATCCAGAGCTAATGCTCGCTAAACCTGCTTCGCTAACTGCGGCAACAGGTATGGATGCCCTAACTCACGCGATTGAAGCTTACGTATCTATCGCAGCAACACCAATCACTGATGCAGTAGCAATTAAAGCGATTGAGCTTATCCAGGCTTATCTACGCACAGCAGTGAAAAACGGTGAAGATCTAGAAGCTCGTGAACAAATGGCATACGCGCAGTTCATGGCGGGTATGGCATTCAACAACGCGTCTCTAGGTTACGTACACGCAATGGCACACCAGCTAGGTGGTTTCTATGACCTTCCACACGGTGTTTGTAACGCGATTCTTCTACCTCACGTACAGCGTTACAACGCGCAAGTATGTCCTGAGCGTCTACGTGACGTAGCAAAAGCAATGGGCGTAAATGTAGAAGGCATGTCTGCTGAAGCAGGTGCAGCGGCAGCAATCGACGCTATCGTTACTCTAGCGAAAGATGTGGGTATCCCAGCAGGTATCAAAGAGCTTGGTGCGAAACTAGAAGACATCCCAACACTAGCAGACAACGCACTGAAAGACGCTTGTGGTTTCACTAACCCTAAACAAGCAACTCACGAAGAAATTTCTAAGATCTTCGAAGAAGCGATGTAATCTCGCTAACTAAACAATTCTCTAGCCTTAATTCAATCCCCGATCTCGTATCGGGGATTTTTTACATTCATATACAAGTGAATCTCTGCCAAACATAGTCTTTTAGTGTTAGCTTTTAAGTATTAACACGATTCATATTGGAAGGAACCATGAGAACGATTGCTGCTGCCCTACTCACTTGTTTATCCTTTTCTGCCAACGCTGCCGAATACCGCGCCAACGAAGTGGCGAATGGATTTCAGATCCCTTGGGGGATCGAGTTTTTAGATAACCAACGCGTTATTGTCAATGAAAAGAACGGTACGGTTTCGTTGCTGGATATCACCACAGGCAAACCTCAAAAGCTGTTTAACGTCCCCAATGTGAACACCAGTGGACAAGCCGGCTTATTGGATGTCGCGCGCGCACCGAATGCCGATACGCAAAACCCGCAACTCTTCTTTACCTACAGCAAGCGCACGAGTAAAGGCAATACGGTGGCGTTAGCGACGGCGCAATTGCAAAACAATCAACTTGTGGGTTGGAACGATCTCTTTGTTGCTGATGCCATCACCGACACAGGGCGTCACTACGGCAGTCGACTTTCATTTGTTGGCGACAAAGTTTATTTCTCAATCGGTGACCGTGGCGAACGTGATAATGGGCAAGACACTCAAACCCATGCTGGCAGTATTCTGCGCCTTAACCTTGATGGTTCGGTTCCGCAAGACAACCCATTCAAACCTTCCCAAGCTCGTCCTGAGATATGGAGTTACGGGCACCGTAACCCACAAGGTATGTTTTACGACGAAGCAACAAAACAGCTGTGGTCTATTGAACATGGACCACGGGGTGGCGATGAAATTAATCTAATCAAGAAAGGCGCGAACTACGGCTGGGCAAAAGTCTCTCATGGTAAAGAGTATTGGGGTCCGTTGGACGTCGGGGAAGCTAAGTCGTTACCGGGAATGGAAGATCCAAAACTGGTATACATCCCTTCTATCGCGCCCAGTAATATGATTTTGTACCGTGGCGATAAGTACCCTGAATTGGACGGAAAAATCCTCGCCGGTGCATTGAAACTGGCGCACATCAACGTGGTTTCTATTGAGAATGGCAAGCTCACCGAATCAAAAAGATTGATGGAGAATCTTGGTGAGCGAGTAAGAGATATAACCATCAGCCCCGATGGTTATATCTACTTTTCTACCGACAGCGGCAAAATCTTTCGTCTTGAGGAAAGGTAATCAAACACTAAAATCGTTAAGACTATTTAATTTGTGACGTACTAGTGATTTATTTTCGTACAATCCAAGCAGAAGAATCTAAACTTAACAATAACCTTTTGTTTTTTATAACGATAGTTCGGTTAAGTTGTACGAGGTCATTATGATTCCATTCCCTTTACAGCTCGATAAAATTAAAGCCGTGGTGTTTGACTTAGACAACACCTTGGTGAGTTCTGATATGAACTTCGGCGAATTGCGACAACAGCTAGGTTGTCCGCAGAGTGAAGATCTATTGGATTTTGTCGACGCACTTGAGCATCCTCATCATCGAGAGCACGCTCATAACGTGATATTTGATTACGAGATTTCTGATGCTGAGCATTCTGCTCCAATGATTGGCTGCCATGAATTGCTCGCCCACTTGCATCAAAATGAAATCAAAACCGCTATCGTGACACGCAACTGCCAAATCGCCACGCAGCGCAAACTAGAGCACAACCAAATCTCTGTGGAGCGAGTCATCACTCGTGAATGCTTCCCGCCCAAGCCAGATCCATTGTCTTTGCAGGTGTTGGCGAAAGAGTGGCGTTTGATGCCGGATGAAGTGCTTTATGTCGGCGATTACCTTTACGACTTGCAGGCAGCGTATAACGCTCAGATGCCCTCTTGCCTTGTTCATCACGGTAATCAAGAAACCTTCAATGATTCAGCCTCGTTGGCGCTTAATGAACTCAGTGATTTATTGAGCCATTTCGAATCCTTACCACGTAAATAAAGCACACATATAAAATACGCAAACAAAAAAAGGGGCACCAACGTGCCCCTTATGACTTATTCCCGATTGTTTCATGCGTTCCCAAGGATTGCTTGAGTGATGCGTTGCTTAGCCTTGTAGGTAAGCGTTAAGCATCCACATTAATTTTTCTTGCTCACGGATGTAGTCACCCATCAATGCCGCTGTACCTTCGTCATCTGCTTCACCCGCGTTTTGTAGAATCTCACGCTGTTTTAGAAGTAGAACGCTAAAGCCTTGAACCAGACCTTGTACACACTCCTCACCAGAAGTCGCGTTTTGATGTTCTTTAATTTCACTTGCTTCCAAGTAGTTGCTGAATGCGTGCGCTGGCGTATGACCCAAAGTTAGAATACGCTCTGCAAGCTCATCGATTTTTGTTTGTAGATCAGTGTAGATCTCTTCAAATTTTACGTGCAGTTCGAAGAATTGCGCACCTTTAATGTTCCAGTGGTAACCGCGAGAGTTCATGTACAACACTTGGTAATGCGCTAGCAGTTGATTTAACTGTTGAGCTAGTTGTGCTGATTGTTCGCTGTCTAGACCAATTAGGCTTACTTGTTTGTTCATAATCTTGCTCCTAGAAGGATGATACCAATCGTAGTAACGAACGATTCTCTTACTGAGATTGGTATAAAGTTTAAAAATTCTTTTGCAGTATTTGCTGCCGATGGAGTCATATTACGACTCCGGCTCGGTGAAGAAAATTTGGTTTTAACTATGATTTAAATAGCTAAATCCAATGAGCAAGTAGACGTATATCGGCGTATCATCCAACAAAAAGCCCCAACCCTTTTTGTGTAAAAAGAATTGGGGCTTTTTTACTACTTGGTTAACGTTCAAAAGTCGATGAACAGACGTAAACCTTATCTACGCCGTTTTAAAAGTTGCCATCTGTTGATTCAGCTCGGTAACTTGCTCTTTTACTTGCAATGATGTCTCTGATGCACGTTGGCTGTTATTCGAAACCTCATCCACTGATTGAGTAATACCGGACATCAATCCAGTGATCGAGTTGGTCGCATGAGATTGCTGCTCTGCCGCTGCCGCAAGTTCTGCCATTTGTTCATTCAAAGAACCAATTTGCTCGGTCGTGACAAGCAAACGAGTTACCGCTTTTTCAATGTGTTCAGCGCCCTGCTCCGCAAGTGATTGACTGTGTTCAATCTCCTCAACCACAGAATTGGTCGAGCGTTGAATCGCATTAATGATGCCGTTGATTTCTGTCGTCGATTGAGTAGTGCGCGTCGCTAACATGCGTACTTCGTCCGCCACAACCGCAAAGCCTCGTCCTTGGTCACCCGCACGCGCTGCTTCTATCGCGGCATTCAGTGCCAGTAAGTTAGTTTGTTCTGCCAAACCTTCAATTACTTCCGTCACTCGACCAATGGCTTCGCTCTCTTTGCTTAACTGCGTCACTTGTGTACTCGCGGTTTCAATGCTGCCGTGCAAGCTTTCCATGGTGACTTTGTTTTGCTCTAAAGCATCACGACCTTGTTCAATCTCACCTTTTGAATCAGAAAGCTTCTGCACCGATTGATTGGCTTGATCTAGAGTGTTACGCGCGGCTAAAGCGATTTCATCCAGTTGGCTTCCCATTTCAACAATGCTGGTCTGTTGCTGTTCAACATTCGATGAAGTGACTTGCGCCGATTCCAATAAAGCCCCCATGCTGGTATCCACTTGGTGCGCTTTCTCACTCACCCCTGCCACGATGCTCGCTAACGATTGGTTCATGCGGTTAATCGAATCGGTAAGGTCTGCCAATTCATCTTTCCCAACAACAGTTAACGGAGGCTGAGAAACATCTCCTGAAGCGATCGTCTTGGCTCGCTCCGATAAGTTTTTCACTCGGCGACCAATGGTATTGCCCATGTATTTTGAAATCGCTACTGCGGCAATCAAAACCAATGCCGCAGCAATCAACATAGTGGTGAGTACGTTCTTGATCGACTGATTAATACCCTGTCCACTTTGATCAGCACGACTTTGCTGAGCCAATACGATCGTTTCTAAGCTTTGGTCTAGTGCATCCGCTGCTGGCAACAGTTCGTTCGCCATCAGCAAGTTTGATTCGTTCCAATCTGGCGACTGACGCAATGCAATTACCTGCTCTGCTAAAGGAAAGTACAGTTGCTGCATTTCTTTAAACAGTGACCACAATGATTGGTCGTTATCAGTCAGTCTGTCGAGTTTACTGTCGATTTCCGCCACAGACTGATTGTGGTACTTAATCAAGTCGTGGTATTTGTCCAGATGATCTTGCTGCCCGTACAACAGGAAATCTCGCAGAGCAGACAGCGCATTGGCGAGCGAGGTATAGCTATCCGCGTAAACTTTAAACAAACGCTTTCTGTCTCCACCAAATGGGTTTCCTGACTCTTCATTGATTAAGCTTTGAAGCTGATCAAGTGCCACTTCTGCAATGGGTGCCGCTTCGTTAATAAAGAGGTTGTGCGCGGGTAAGTTCTCATCACTGTGGCTAAGTTCAATCAGCTTGTTCAAAGAGACTTTTACCGCGTCCCACTGGCTTTGAATCGCTTGAAAATCCTGTTCAGAGATCAGAGCCTGCAACGTTGGAAGCGACTCGTCTGTAGAAGCCATGATATTGCGTACGTCCTCACTCAGACGTGCGCTCGCCTCTTCATCGCCACCTAGCAACATGTAGGCTCGAATAGAAGACAGCGACGCTTGAACGGACTGTTGGATACCGCGACTGGTGTCGACGGTCGGTAAATCGGATTTAAGTAACGAAGAGGCGTATTGCTCTACGGTAGTGACGTTGCGATACGTGAATACCGCTGATGCCATAAAAAGTACGGCTAGCAGCACAAAACTGAGCTGCAACTTCCCTGATATCGTAAGGTTCATCCATAAACTCCTGACAACGATGAGCCTTAAATATAACGATGTTTACAAAAATGTTAAATACTGGTATCAAAAGTTACTAAGAAAACCATGTAAATCACTATTTTAAGCCGATAAATAGGGCTTATTTGAAGTATGGTATGCGCTCACTACGTAAAATCAGATAATTAACGTAAGTCGTTTCTAAGCAGTCTTGATCCCACAACGAAAGAATCCGCTTAGTGGCGAAGTAGTAATCTTTATTACGCAGTAGCACACCCACCGTGCGGCTGAGCTGCTTAAAGCGCTGTTGCTCATTAGCAGAGATGTAATTGTCTTCATTTTGAATGATCGGCGCCAATCCATCGGCAAACCAATTGTTCAGAATTTCACGCATCTCTAGTTCTGACTCCGGCACATCCATACACGACAACTCACGATGCAGTGGCGGCGGTACTATGTACTTTGACGCTTTTGGCGAACTGACATAACGGTACATGTCGCTCCTCCTTGTAAATGACTCTTATACCCAAGTGACTTCAAGATGCAGGATTCAGAGCGTTGTCATTGATTCGGGGTCAAGGAAAACAACGCAGCGTAATAGTCAGCTCTTTCCAAGTTGTTTGACACAGAAGCCGAGTCAATGACACGCTCCCGAAGGGCGAGCTGTCTTGGTTTGTATACTTTGTTGTCGATTCTTGATTTAGACCCACTAGACCTTTAAATCGCCGCCGCGTCTACAAACCAAGCCATTCTCGCTGAACCTAACATCTCGAGGTTACTTGGGTATAAACTAGCTAAGAATACTTTTTTCAATTTCCAAGTTTTTTTCTAGAGCTCATAGAAAGAAGACCAACAAAAAAGCCATGCAAAGTAGGCTCTGCATGGCTTTGGTTCGGGCAGCAATGACACTGCCCTCGTCTAGGACTGGTTACATTGAGCTTTGATCGAAATCGTTGTCTTGGTCAGTACCCGTTTGAGTATCCGAGTCGAAGCTGCCAGAGTCATCCGTGAAGTCAACACCTTGATCTTGACCTCCCGCACTTGTCCAGTCGCTGCCGCCAGATTCCATACCCGCCATGTCTGGTTGCTGATCTTGCGCAGAACCTTGCATGGTGTATTGATCATCGACTTCAACTTCAACTGTGCCACTCGCACCTTCTACCGCGCTGCCCAATTCGTCGTAACCTTGGAATTGGATTTCGCTCGTACCTTCGTAACCTTCTGGTAGGTCAACCGATACTGGTTGGTTCAGGTTGCCACTTAATGTGAAGCTGCCATCGCCATTATCCAGTGCGTTGCTTACTGATGCACCATCAGGTAGACCGGACATTTCTGCATAATCCACCGATTCGTTACCACTGACCTCATCTGGAACCGAGATAGAAATGGTATCGCCTGGCGCTGCAGTCACATCAGCTGCGCTCTCCTCTTCACTGTCTGCACCGTTTGCTGCTTGCTCTTCAGGCTGTTGCGCTTCGCCAACTTGCTGCTCTGATGATGCTTGAGCAGTTTGGATTTGTGGCTCGTCACTTTGCGCTGAATCGTCCGCAACTTGGATGCTCAGATTCTGAGTCGATACTTCACCGTTATCGTTGACCTGAACATCCATAGCTAAATTGCCATCGAAGTCATCGTTCGGCCAGTATGTCCACTCTTCATCACCTGATTTCGCGAAGAAACCTGCATCGTTTGCATCGGCGACATCCAACACTTCTGCTGAAGGGCTAATGCCAAGCTCATCAATCAACTGCGCTTCCGTTAGGGTTAGTGAACCATCATCAGCCAGTGCGTAGCCTTCGCTGGTTGTGGTTTCACCTTCACCTTGGATGTCGACATTAAAGAAGCTCTCAATGCGGTTTTCACCGTCAGTTGCAATGAAGCCAACTTGAACATCTCCGGTGTAGCCTTCTGCTGGTGTGAATTGGTAGTTACCTTGGTTATCGGTCTCTATCACACCTTGACCTTCCATTAGGCTCACTGATTCAATGCTCAAGCTGTCGCCTTCTGCATCGCTCAATGTCGATAGCATGTCGTCATTGGTGAACGACAAGGTGCCATCCGCTGCCATTTCTGTGGTAGAAATGCTGTCGATTTCTGGAGAAGCATTCTCTTGTGGTGCGTCTTCTTTCACGACCACGCCTGTTTGCTCATCATGAAGCACACCGTCTTTATCAATCACATAAGCGATATCCGCTTCACCAGTAAAGCCCGGTGCTGGATTGAATGTCCATGTGCCATCACCGTTATCGACAATCTCACCTTGGCTGCGATCAGCTAGGTGAACGAATTTCACTTCATCACCCGCGTCAGCGTCTACGTTTTCTGCCAATCCGATTAGGTCATCTGCGGTTAGGATAACTGGCTCACCCGCTAGGGTTTCGAAGTCACCTGAATCGATGCCATCTTCGAACTCTTCTGGCTCGTCACCATAATCCACCGTTGTTGCGGTCACGGTTACGAAGAACTCGCCATTAAAGTCAGCCGGAGGCGTCATTTGCAGGTCTGAGATATCCCACTCGTTCAAGTCGATGTATTGACCCGGTTCCGTAATGGTAATGGTGTTCACACCATCCGTAACTTCGAAGCCAACAGGGAAACCAGTCATCACTAGGTTACTTAGCGTTTCTGAATCGTCGATTAGACCGACATTCAAGCCTAGGTGACCCGTTTCGTCCTCACCGAAGACTAACGGACCATCATGGTCGGTTGTGATGACCGCGCCATCCGCAACAGGGCGAACAAACACTGGTACATCAAGTACTGTTTCAAACTCACCGTCACTTACCACAACTTGCAAGTCAGATACCCCTGCAAAATCGCCAGTCGGTGTGAATGTCCAAGTACCGTCACCGTTGTCCGTTACCTCACCACCATCTTCACCTTCTGCGGTGATAATGCGTGATACGACTAGGTTTTCAGTGTCGATATCGCCGAACAAGTTCATCAGGTCGCCAGCGTCGAAGGTGAATGCGCCATCCTCGTCGGTTGCCATAAAGGCATTACCCACATTGAATGGAGCATCGTTGACTGGAATAACATCCACATTCAACGAGCCTTCAACCACTTCTTCACCATCCGTCGCGGTGTAGCCCAGTTCCACCAAACCATTGAAGTCTTGAGTGGTTACCAAGTGGTACATACCATCTGGCTGCTGAGTTAATGTCGCGTTTGCAGGAGCACGAACCGTGATGCTTTCTACGCTGATTTCGTCACCATCAAGATCCGTGACTTGATCAGCGATGTAAGCTGGGTCAATCACCATGACCACATCTTCTTCGCCTTGCATCTGGATGGTTGGCGCTTCTGGTGCATCGTTAACCGCTTCGATGTTTAGATTGCCTTCAACCGGCGTCACTAAATCACCATCGCTGACACCAAACGACATTGGTACATCACCATTGAAGTTCTCAGCCGGAGTGAATGACCAAGTGCCATCACCGTTGTCTAGCAAGTCACCGTATTGCTCATCAATCACTAGGTCGACAGCAGACAGTTCGTCGTAGGTGTTGTCGATGTCTGTCGCGTTAGCAAGCAACATATCCTGCGTGATAAGAATGGTGGTATCTTCGGTGCCAGCAATATTCACTGGCGTTGATTGCGGCGCATCGTTAATTGGGTTCACCGTTAGGTCAACGCCCACTTCCACGCTCGCACCATCGTTATCAATCAAGTCGAAGCTTAGGTCGATATCGCCATTGAAGTTCGCATCAGGCGTAATCGTAAAGCTACCATCTTGGTTCTCAACAACGGTTGCATTGGCTACCGCGGTTAAGTTCACTGCTTCTAGATTATCGCTGTCTACGTCACCCGCTTGAGCCAGTAACTGCTCTTGACTCAATGTGATTGAACCGTCTTCATCGACGCTGTAAGCCAAGTCGCCAGATACCGGAGCATCGTTGACTGGCAATACATCAATGTTCGCGTTGGTTGTCGCAGTTGCACCGTCTTCATCAGCGACTACCACATCGAGACTTACGCCACCGTTGAAGTTTTCATTTGGCGCGAAGCTGTAAGTGCCATCGTCATTCGCCGTTAGAATGCCGTCGCTACCACTGTAAGAGACACTTTCTAGGCTCACGTCACCTTCCACATCGCTTGATTGCGCTAGCAGTTGCTCTTTCGTGAAGATAATGACTTCGTCTTCATTGACAGAGTAACTTGTCGCACCTGCGATTGGTGGATCGTTCACCTCAAGAACGGTAATACCCGCAGTGGTTGAGTCTGTCGCACCCTCTTCATCGACAACTACAACGTCTAGGCTGACCTCGCCATTGAAGTTCTCGTTTGGAGAGAAGGTGTACGTACCATCGCCATTGTCTTGGAAGACGCCATCGTTGCCACTGTAAGTCACACTACTGATGTCTACGTCGCCTTCAATATCCGACGAATTAGCCAGTAGTTGCTCGTCACTGATGGTGATCGAGTTGTCTTCATGTACGGTGTAAGATGTGCTGCCCGCCACAGGTGGATCGTTCTCCGGCGTCACACTCACATCAATGTTGGCAGAGGTTGTATCCGTACCGTCTGATACATCAAACGTGAAGTTCACGTCACCGTTGAAGTTCTCGTTTGGAGCAAAGCTGTAGGTCCCATCACCGTTATCGGTTAGGACACCATCTGCGCCTGTGTAGCTCACGCCTTCAACTGTTAGGTTGTCACCTTCTACATCCGTCGCGCCTGTTAACAAGTCTGCATCTGTGAAGGTAAGAAGACCGTCCTCACCCACAGTGAACACTTGATCTTGTGGCTCTGGTGCGTCATTCACTGGTGTTACTGTTAGATCGAGACCAGCCGCAACCACTTCTTCACCATCCGTGACATCGTAACTAAACTCGATATCACCGTAGAAGTTCTCGCTTGGAGTAATGGTGAAGCTGCCATCCTCGTTCATTTCAACCGTCGCATTTTCATCATTGGTGCTTAGGTTGATTGCACTTAAGTCATCGCCATCGATATCAACAGCGTGCTCCAGTAACTGTTCTTGAGTCAGCGTGATGCTGTTGTCTTCGGCGGTGACTGCCGTGATATCGCCCGTCACTTCTGGTGCGTCATTGGTCGGCGAGATATGAATCGTCACATCTTGCGTCGCTGTCGCTGTGGTTCCGGTATCAACATCTGTAGAGGTTGCATTCACGGTTAGCGTCACATCGCCGTTGAAGTCCGCAGAAGGGATAAACTCTAGTCCTTCTAGCTCGCCCGGTTGTAGTGACCAAGTGCCGTCGCCATTATCAACACCCGCTGATAATGCGCTGCCTTCTGGCACATCTTCAATCAAGATAGCGAGGTTTTCTGAGCCATCGGTATCGGTCAATGCTGCATCGATATCAAGCGGCACAGGTGTATCTTCGGTACCAATGATTTGGTAATCCGCATCCGCTACCGTGATTTCGATGTTGTCGATACCGAACGATTCATCCCAAACGTCTTGATTCAAGGTTGAGCCGAAGCCCAGTTGCAATTCACCATCCTCGACAGGAACCGTTAGGTTGATTTGGTGAGCTTGGTCATTCCAACCACTGAAGCCTTCACGTTGAGAGGCTCCGTGGATCACTTCACCCACTTCATTACCATCTGAGTCGTAAAGCGTTGTCGTACCATCTTGAGTACGGAACGCGGAGTTTTCCAAGGTGGTTAGCTGTTCACCGCCCACAAAGATTTGGAACGACTCGCCATCCCAAGAATCGATTTCGTAGAAGCTAAACGAGATATTCACTTCATTGACATCGCTTGGGATATCGTAAGTTTTGCTGACCGCTTCATCACCGCCAGTGCCACCAATACGACCCAGCATGTCGCCCGTTTCGAAGCCTTGTGAGCTCTCAGTGTTCGCGTTCCAACCGTTCGAGCCAGACTCGAAGTTATCAGAAGCAATCACCAAGTCTGAAGCAATCGACAGCTCTGGCATATCGACCACAGATTGAACATCAATGTTCGCTTCTGCTGGCACGGTTGCGGTGCCATCGTTGACATCAAACGTTACGTTCACGTTGCCATCGAAGTTTTCGTTTGGCGCGAAGGTGTACGTGCCATCACCGTTATCGACTAACGTACCACTGTCAGAAGTAACATTTTCAACCGTTAGGTTATCACCATCGATATCACCTGCATTTTGCAGCAATTGCTCTTCGGTAAAGGTGAAGCTGGTGTCTTCTTGCGTAACAAACTGTGGCTGACCAACCGTTGGCAAGTCATTCACTGGGTTCACAGTCAGATCGGCAGTGGCTTGAATGGTTGCATCACCGTCCGTAATGTCGAAGCTCAGATCAATGTCGCCATTGAAGTCCGCATCCGGTGTGATAGTGAAGCTACCATCATCGTTCGCAACAACGGTCGCATTACCGTCAACAGTCAGGTTGGATGCGGTTAGGTCATCGCCATCCACGTCGCTGGCTTGAGCAAGAAGTTGCTCTTGGCTAAGAGTGATAGAACCATCTTCATCCACGCTGTAAGCCAAATCACCTGATACTGGAGCATCGTTGACTGGCAATACATCAATGTTTGCATTGGTTGCTATCGTTGCACCATCTTCATCGGTCACGACAACATCTAGGCTGACATCACCGTTGAAGTTTTCGTTTGGTGCGAAGCTGAATGTACCGTCGCCGTTATCGGTAAAGATACCATCGGAGCCGCTGTAGCTGACACTATCAATCGCGACGTCACCTTCAACGTCAGAAGCATTCGCCAATAGCTGCTCAGAGCTGATGGTGATGACTTCGTCTTCGTTCACTGAGTAGCTGGTCGCGCCGGCAATTGGCGGATCGTTCACCTCAAGTACTGTAATACCCGCGGTGGTGGAATCCGTCGCACCGTCTTCATCGACAACCACAACGTCAAGGCTCACTTCACCATTGAAGTTCTCGTTTGGCGAGAAGGTGTAAGTGCCGTCACCATTGTCCTGGAACACGCCATCTGCGCCGCTGTAGCTGACACTATCAATCGCGACTTCGCCTTCGACGTCAGATGAGTTAGCCAATAACTGCTCGTTACTGATGGTGATCGAATTGTCTTCATGCACCGTGTAAGACGTGCTGCCTGCTACCGGTGGATCGTTCTCTGGCGTCACGCTTACGTCGATGTTTGCGGTCACGGTATCCGTGCCATCAGAAACATCGAAGGTAAAGTTCACGTCGCCATTGAAGTTTTCGTTTGGCGCGAAGCTGTAAGTGCCATCACCATTGTCGGTTAGAACACCATCTGTGCCAGTGTAAGACACACTTTCTACCGATAGGTCATCGCCATCGATATCCGTTGCGCCATCAAGCAGATCTTCATCAGTGAACAGCAAGACGCCATCTTCACCAATGGTGAACGCTTGATCTTCTGGCTGTGGTAGGTCATTAACTGGGTTAACCGTTAGGTCAGCCGTTGCAACAATAGTGTCGGTGCCATCGTTGATGTCGAACGTGATATCAATGTCACCATTGAAGTTCGCATCAGGCGTAATGGTAAAGCTGCCATCATCATTTGCCGTAACCGTTGCATCACCGTCAACCACTAGGTTAGTCGCGGTTAGCGCGTCCCCTTCTACATCCGATGCTTGAGCAAGAAGCTGCTCTTGGCTTAGCGTAATTGAATTGTCTTCATCGACACTGTAAGCCAAGTTGCCCGATACTGGCGCATCGTTGATTGGCAATAAGTCGATGTTTGCGTTAGTTGCCGCAGTTGCACCGTCTTCATCAACAACCACAACATCTAGACTAACATCGCCATCAAAGTTGGCGTTTGGTGCGAAGCTGAATGTACCGTCACCGTTATCGGTAAAGATACCGTCGGAGCCGCTGTAGCTGACGCTATCAATCGCAACTTCACCTTCAACATCAGAAGCGTTCGCCAATAGCTGTTCAGAGCTAATGGTGATGACTTCGTCTTCGTTCACTGAGTAGCTAGTCGCACCTGCGATTGGTGGATCGTTCACCTCAAGAACAGTAATGCCAGCGGTGGTTGAGTCCGTCGCACCGTCTTCATCTACCACGACAACATCTAGGCTCACTTCGCCATTGAAGTTCTCGTTTGGCGAGAAGGTGTACGTACCGTCACCATTGTCTTGGAACACACCATCTGTGCCGCTGTAGCTCACGCTATCAATCGCCACTTCGCCTTCTATATCAGACGAGTTAGCCAACAGCTGTTCGTTACTAATGGTGATCGAGTTGTCTTCATGCACTGTGTAAGATGTGCTACCTGCCACTGGTGGATCGTTCTCTGGTGTGACTGTCACATCGATATTCGCAGTCACGGTGTCCGTGCCATCGGAAACATCGAAGGTGAAGTTCACATCACCATTGAAGTTCTCATTCGGTGCGAAGCTATATGTACCATCGCCATTGTCAGTTAGGACACCGTCCGCGCCTGTGTAAGTGACACCTTCTACCGATAGATCATCGCCATCGATGTCCGTTGCACCATCCAACAGGTCTTGATCAGTGAAGGTCAACACACCATCTTCACCAATGGTGAACGCTTGATCTTCCGGCTGCGGCAAGTCATTAACTGGGTTAACGGTTAGGTCCGCCGTTGCAACAATAGTGTCGCTGCCGTCGTTGATATCGAACGTGATATCAATGTCGCCATTGAAGTTCGCATCTGGCGTGATAGTGAAGCTACCATCGTCGTTTGCCGTAACCGTTGCATCACCGTCAACCACTAGGTTAGACGCAGTCAGCGCATCACCTTCTACATCCGATGCTTGAGCAAGTAGCTGCTCTTGGCTTAGCGTAATTGAATTGTCTTCATCAACGCTGTACGCCAAGTTACCAGATACAGGTGCATCATTGATTGGTAAGACATCGACTGTGATGTAAGTATCAACCTCTGCGCCATCTTCATCGCGAATGGTCACATCCAACTGTACTTGACCGTTGAAGTTTTCATTCGGTGCAAAGCTACAAGTACCATCACCGTTTACTGAGAAGATGCCATCTGGACCGTCGTAGCTGATGCCTACTAGCTCAACATCCCCTTCAACATCCGAAGCATTCAGTAGCACTTGCGATTCACTGAAGGTTAGAACTTGGTCTTCATCGATAGTGTATGCGGTAGGACCTGCGATTGGTGGGTCATTTACCTCAATCACAGTAATGCCTGCAGTGGTCGAGTCCGTTGCACCATCTTCATCGACAACGACAACATCTAGGCTCACCTCGCCGCTGAAATTTTCGTTTGGTGAGAAGGTGTACGTACCATCACCGTTGATTTCCAGCACGCCATCGTTACCGCTGTAGCTCACGCTATCAATCGCCACTTCGCCTTCTATATCAGACGAGTTAGCCAACAGCTGTTCGTTACTAATGGTAATCGAATTGTCTTCATGAACGGTGTAAGCCGTGCTGCCTGCAACCGGTGGATCGTTCTCCGGCGTCACGCTTACGTCGATATTCGCCGTCACGGTATCCGTGCCATCGGAAACATCGAAAGTGAAGTTCACGTCGCCATTGAAGTTCTCGTTTGGTGCGAAGCTATATGTGCCATCACCATTGTCAGTAAGAACACCGTCCGCGCCTGTGTAAGTGACGCCCTCAACAGATAAGTCATCCCCTTCAATATCGGTAGCGCCTGTTAGGAGATCCGCATCAGTAAAGGTCAGCACACCATCTTCACCAATGGTGAACGCTTGATCTTGTGGTTCAGGCGCATCGTTAACTGGTGACACCAATAACTCAAGGTTGGTTGAGACAACATCATCGCCGTCAGACACATCGAACGTAAAGGTGATGTCACCATTAAAGTCCGCATCTGGCGTTAAGGTGTAAGTACCGTCACCATTGTCTGTGATGGTGATGTTTTCATCATCCGTTGCCAAGTTCAGTGCTGTCAGTTGGTCTCCATCCAAGTCACGCGCATTAGCGAGCAAATCTTCTTGCGTGATTAGGATTGAACCATCTTCTTCAACCACAGCAGAAACAGGCAATGCTTCAGGCGTATGTTCAATGTGAGCACCCGTTGCATTGACGTAGATGGTTTGAGAAACGGTTTCAGAATCATTATTTGATAGCTCTGTCGCCGTTGCCGTTACATTGATTTCTAGCTGTTGGTTAAAGTCTTCTGGCAATTGAATCTGTAGCTCTTGTTCAATTGCTGTGGTTGGAAGCGTTACAGAACCATCTGGACCGACTGTTACTTCACCGCTGTAGATCTGGCTGTTCACTTCACCAACATCAATGGTGAAGTTGAAGTCACTATAATCGGCATCGCCACCACCGTAGAGATCTTCAAAGCCGTAAACCAGTTCACCGTCTTCGTTCACAGTAGTTCGAGTATGTTCAATGCCATCTTGGTTGAGCTCTGAGCTTGTGCCGCCATGGAAGACTGCATCACCAAATTGGCTTTGAATCACGGTTTCAGAACCATCAGCACCCACAAACACGAGTTGTGGGTCAACTGTATCCATGTTCGCAGGAGAGCCATCTGCTGCACGGAACTCGTACTGACCATCTTGCATGGACGCAAAGTCATTGAAGTTATGACCGTTAGGAATCAAGAATAGGTTGAAGCTTTCCCCTTCCGAGATTTGGAAGCTGAACTGATCTTGTCCCGGAACGAGGTCACCGCCGCCACCAACTTGAGAGGCGTTTTCGTACACCACTTCAACGCCCGTGATATTGCCGTCTTCATCAACTTTGTAATAGCCAGCTGCGTTTTGGTAACCCGCGGTTTCACCTTCAAAGGTAACCGTGATTTCAGTATCATTGAAACTGGTGATACCGTTGTCTTGATCGTTAAGTACCCCTTCGTTGTCGTAGCTGATCACCGAACCTTCTGGAACACCATCAACGGTCACAGTCAGCGTTTCTGACAAGTCTTGGTCAACCAATGCTGCGGCGATGTTCACTTCAACAATACCGCCTGGCTCAACCAAGATCGCTTGGTCATCCACGTTTCGACCGTCGCCATCAGTGATGACTAGGTCTGGCGCATCTGCTACGGCTTCGATATGGACATTAATGTCTTGCTCAACTTCATCCGTACCGTCAGAAACCGTAAAGCTGAACTGTAAGTCACCACTGAAGTGCTCTTCTGGTACGAAGCTAAATGTACCGTCACCGTTGTCCGTTACAGTACCTTCATCACCCGAGTAGTTAATGCTCGTAACAGTGAGGTCATCACCATCAATATCAATCGCGCCACTTAGCAGATCTTCTTGCGTGAACAGGATGCTGCCATCCTCTTCAATGTGGTACATGCCAGGCGCAACAATTGGAATGTCATTGACTGGGTTCACCGTCAATGTCATTTCATTGGCAACACTCAATTCACCGTCGCTCACTTCATAAGTAAACTCGATGTCTCCGTTGAAGTTCTGTGAAGGCGTAACGGTAAAGGTGCCGTCGCCGTTATCCACGATAGAGGCATTAGGATCATTGGTTTCTAGTGCCGTTGCGTATAGGTCATCACCATCTTGATCGCTGGCATTTTCAAGCAGCATTTCTTGTGTCACGAGAATAGAGCCATCCTCGTCCACGTCTGCCACGATTGGCGCTGCTTCTGGTGCGTCGTTGACGAACTCAACTTTCAAGTCGATGTTTGCCGCCACCACATCGGTGCCATCACTCACATCAAACGTGAGGTCAATATTACCAAAGAAGCCCTCCTCTGGCGTTAACGTGTAGGTGCCATCGCCATTGTCTGTTACTTGAACCGTATCGCTTAAGCTCGTCACGTTCACAACAGATAAGTCATCACCTTCGATGTCCGTTGCTTGAGCCAGCAACTCTGCTTCAGTAATCGTGATAGCTTCGCCGTCTTCTGTGGTGAAGGACAAATCAGGCACATCTGGCAGGTCGTTCACTGGGTTAACGGTGAGGTTTAGATCCGCGGCGACGGTTTCGATCGCGTCAGTTACGTCATAAGTAAATTCGATTTCACCAAAGAAGTTTTCGCTCGGTGTAATCGTGAAGCTACCATCAGCGTTCTCAACGATGGTTGCATTAGGATCGTTGGTCGACAGGTTCACCGCTTCAAGGTTGTCACCATCCACGTCCGTCGCGTTCGCTAACAAGTCTTCTTGAGTGATGGTAATTGAGCCATCTTCATCGACGACCGCATCAACCGGGCCGCTGACCTCTGGACCTTCGTTGACGATCTCAACATCGATCTTCGCAGTGCTTGGGGCACTTGCTTGACCATCGCTGATGTCGAAGGTCAGGTTCACTTCACCATAGAAGTTCGAAGTTGGCTCGAAGGTAAAGGTGTTGTCGCCGTTGTCTGTCAACGTACCTTGTGACTGGTCAACAAGCAGCAGGTTCTCGATATGCAGGATGTCGCCATCCACATCGGTCGCACCTGATAACAGGTCTTTTGCTTCGATGATGATGGTGCCGTTTTCTAGCATTTGAGTATGCAGCGGTGCACCAGGAACTGGTACATCGTTGACCGGAATAACGGTCAGATCTAGATGGGTATCGACTTCATCGGTGCCATCGAAGACTTTGTAATCAATGTCGACTTCACCATTGAAGTTTTCATTCGGCATAAAGGTGTAAGTGCCGTCGCCATTGTCGACAAGCTCACCGTTATCACCGCTGTAAGAGATATCAGAGATAGACAGCGCATCGCCTTCCACGTCACTTGCATTGGCAAGCAGATCGTCCGCGCTAAACGTAATGCCCACATCCTCATCAGTCGACAACACAATCGGACCAGAAACGATTGGCGCATCGTTTACTGCTTCGAAGTTGATGTTGATGATGTTGTCGTCAGTGAGTTCACCATCCGTGACTTGGTAACCTAGCTCAATCTCACCGTAGAAGTTCTCATCTGGTGTGACTGTCCATGTACCATCGCCATTGTCGGTTAACGTAGCGTGCTCCGCGTTATCCCCCACCAGCTCTAGGTTTTGAATATCAAGAACATCGCTATCGATATCACTCGCTTGTGCGAGAAGCTGCTCTTCTGTGATTACCACAGAGGCAAACTGCGTAGAACCTTCGGTATCAATGGTCACATTTGGCAGGTCAGCGGTCAGTTCGATTTCACTGTCACCTTCTCGGATATTCAGCTCTACCGTTTCAGTGATTTCTGTGCCGTCCACTCCAATAGATGTGAACACCGCTTCATCATGACAAGTTTGCGAAACCGTCATGTTTTGAACCACGTAAGTACCGTTACCTTGAATCGTTCCTAACTCAAAGTAAGACACAGGCTCATTCACCGTTAGGGTGTAATCCGTCTCATAGCTACCACGATCTTCTTTGTGGTAAGTCATTGAGTCGATCAAGTCACCATCGGAATTGAATGCGCGAATTTCGACTTCTGTAAAGTGGCGAGACTCCTCCATAAACCAGCCACCTAGACCGTCTAGGTGGAAG
Source organism: Vibrio sp. 2130-1 (assembly GCF_033339515.1). Lineage (NCBI taxonomy): Bacteria > Pseudomonadati > Pseudomonadota > Gammaproteobacteria > Vibrionales > Vibrionaceae > Vibrio > Vibrio sp. 2130-1. Next base: position 161,500 of record NZ_JAWOUT010000004.1, on the reverse strand, counting down.
CTGATTTCGTTGATGTCTTGACCTTCAACGCTCACAGTCAGTTTTTCATCACCACTCAAGCCTTGACGGTCAGTATCACCAATACCGTGACCGATGTGTGTTTTACCATTCCACGCACCGAGTGGGTCATCATTACTTTGAACGGTAACTTTCAAATCACCATCAACAAACTCACGTGTGTAAGGGTCAACAGCAGTACCCCAATCATCGAGGCTAGCGTTGTCATCAAAGGTACCAATTTGACTCGTGTGCGTACCGTTTGCCAATGCGTCATCATTTGGAATGAAGCGCACTTCCGTATCTGCAGGCACCTCCTGCCCGACTTCTAGCTGTACCCATTCGTCATTTAGATTTGCTTCAATGATGCCGTTTTCAGGGGCTTGGTCGAGACGTAACGCAGGCTCTTCACGCAGAGAAACACCCACGGTTTGATCTTCTTCTGCTTGAATAAAGATCTCGTCGCCCGCTTCTGGCGCATCGTTGACAGGATTAACGGTCAGATCCAACGTGGTCAGAACATCATTTTCGCCATCGCTGATGTTGTAAGTGAAGTCCAACTCACCGTTAAAGTTTTCGGTGTGCGTAATGGTGAAAGAACCATCGTCGTTGGCTACGATCGTCGCATCTGGGTCATTGGTTTGTAGATTGCTGGCAACAAGGTCATCACCTTCAATGTCAGTCGCATTCGCAAGCAACTGTTCTTGCGTGATGGTGATGGCGTTATCTTCATCTACCTCAGCTTGAATACCTGACGTTTCTGGTGCGTCGTTCACCGCGATAACATCGATGCCTGCGGTTGTTGTATCCGTTGCACCATCTTGGTCGATGACCGTAACGTCGAGCGAAATGTTACCGTCAAAGTTCTCATTTGGTGTGAAGGTATATGTGCCGTCGCCATTGTCTACGAAGCTACCGTCGTTACCAGAGTAGCTAACATTCGCCAAGGCTACGTCGCCTTCCACATCAGAAGAGTTGGCTAACAACTGCTCGTCACTGATGGTGATTTGACCGTCTTCTTGAACCGTGTAAGACGTAGAACCTGCAACCGGCGGATCGTTCACTGGTGTCACGCTGACATCAATGAATGCTGGTGTTGAACCTGTGCCGTCAGACACATCGAATGTGAACTGAACATCACCGTTGAAGTTCTCATTCGGCGCGAAGCTATAAGTGCCATCACCATTATCGGTAAGTACACCATCCGCACCTGTGTAGAGAACGTTTTCGATAGACAGATCATCGCCATCAATATCCGATGCGCCTTCCAATAGGTCTGCATCCGTGAACAGCAAGGTGCCATCTTCTTCTACCGTGAACTGTTGATCTTGCGCTTGTGGCAAGTCATTCACAGGATTAACCGTAATATCCAGACCAACTTGTACCGAACCACCATCGTTATCAATGATATCGAAGGTCAGATCTAGGTCGCCGTTGTAGTTTTCATCCGGTGTGATGGTGTAACTGCCATCATCGTTGTATTGAATTGTCGCGTTGTCATCTGTCGATAGATTGATGGCTTCAAGGTTCTCGCTATCAATATCGCCCGCTTTGGCAAGCAGCTGCTCTTGGCTTAGCGTGATTGAGCTGTCTTCGTTGATGGTGTAAGCCAAATCACCCGATACTGGTGGATCGTTGATTGGCAATACATCGACATTGATGTGCGTATCAACGGTTGCCCCATTCTCATCTTGAATGGTCACATCCAACTGAACTTGACCATTGAAGTTCTCGTTTGGTGCAAAGCTACAAGTACCATCGCCATTGACGGTAAAGATACCATCCGAGCCTTCATAGCTGATGCCAACAAGCTCTACATCGCCCTCGATATCAGATGCGTTAGCAAGAATTTGTGACTCACTGAATGTCAGTACTGAATCTTCGTCAATCGTGTAAGACGTTGGACCGGCAACTGGAGGGTCATTCACTTCAATGACGGTAATGCCTGCAGTCGTTTCGTCAATCGCACCTTGCTCATCCGCCACAATCACATCAAGGCTGATATCACCGCTGAAGTTCTCATTCGGCATGAAGGTGTAAGTGCCGTCACCGTTGTCTTGGAATACGCCATCGGTGCCTGAATAGGTCACGCTATCGATGGACACTGCGCCTTCCACATCCGAAGAGTTAGCCAGAAGCTGCTCGTCGGAAATGGTAATCGCGTTGTCTTCATCAACCGTGTAAGACGTAGAACCCGCAACCGGAGGATCGTTCACTGGAGTGACGCTCACGTCCACATTTGCTGGTACGGTTTCAGTACCGTCAGAAACACCAAAACTAAAGCTGACGTCTCCGTTGAAGTTTTCATTTGGTGCAAAGGTGTAAGTACCATCACCGTGGTCAGTCAGCACACCATCGCTGCCTGTGTAGCTAATGCCATCAACCGTTAAGTTATCGTCATCGATATCGGTCGCGCCAGCAAGCAAGTCTGCATCGGTAAACTGAAGCGTGCCATCTTCTTCAACACTGAACTGCTGGTCTTGAGGAACAGGAAGATCGTTAACTGGATTAACCGTTAGATCCGCCGTTGCTTGGATAGTGTCTGTGCCGTCCGTAATGTTGAATTGGATATCAATGTCACCATTAAAGTCCGCATCTGGCGTAATCGTGAAGCTGCCATCGTCGTTCGCTGTGACGGTTGCGTTTCCATCTACAGTCAAATCGCTAGCAGTCAGACCATCTCCCTCAATATCAGACGCTTGAGAAAGAAGCTGTTCTTGGCTGAGTGTAATCGCACCGTCTTCATCAACGCTGTAAGCCAAATCACCCGATACTGGCGCATCATTGATTGGCAATACATTCACATTAATGACGGTATCAACTTCTGCTCCATCTTCATCTCGAATGGCCACATCAAGTTGAACTTGTCCGTTAAAGTTCTCGTTTGGCGCGAAACTGCATGTGCCATCATCGTTAACGGTGAAAATGCCATCCGGACCATCGTATCTAATACCAACAAGCTCTACGTCGCCTTCCAAATCAGAGGCATTCAGCAGCACTTGCGACTCACTAAAGGTCAGAACAGAATCTTCATCAATGGTGTAAGAAGTTGGTCCTGCGACTGGTGGATCGTTCACTTCCAGCACCGTAATGCCAGCAGTGGTGACATCCGTTGAGCCTTCTTCATCAGCGACGACAACATCAAGCGTCACTTCACCATTAAAGTTTTCATTTGGAGAGAAGGTGTACGTACCGTCACCATTGATTTGCAACACACCATCGCCGCCAGAGTAGCTCACGCTATCTATCGAGACATCCCCTTCTAAATCCGAAGAGTTTGCCAACAGCTGCGCGTCAGAAATGGTAATAGAGTTGTCTTCGTGAACCGTGTAAGACGTTGAACCAGCCACAGGAGGATCATTCACCGGCGTAACGCTCACATCTACATTCGCTGAAACTGTATCTGTGCCATCAGACACGTCGAAACTGAAGTTCACATCGCCATTGAAGTTCTCATTTGGCGCAAAGCTATATGTGCCATCACCATTGTCAGTTAGAACGCCATCGGTGCCTTCATAGCTGATTCCCGTTACAGAAAGGTCATCGCCTTCAATGTCGGTCGCACCAGCAAGCAGATCCGCATCAGTAAATTGCAGCGTGCCGTCCTCTTCCACACTGAATTGTTGGTCTTGAGGAACCGGCAGATCGTTGATTGGATTAACGGTTAGGTCAGCGGTTGCTTGAACGGTATTCGTGCCATCTGAGATATCGAAGCTGATGTCGATATCACCATTGAAATCTGCGTCTGGCGTGATAGTGAAGCTGCCATCGTCGTTTTGAGTCACCGTCGCATTGCCATCTACTGAAAGGTTAGACGCCGTCAGTGCATCGCCTTCCACATCGGAAGCTTGTGACAACAACTGCTCTTGGCTCAAACGAATCGAGCCATCTTCATCCACCGAGTAAGCAAGATTGCCTGATACTGGCGCATCATCAACAGGTGTAACGCTTACATCAATGTTGGCAGAAACCGTATCTGTGCCGTCGGACACATCAAAGCTGAAGTTCACATCACCATTGAAGTTTTCATTTGGCGCAAAAGTGTAAGTCCCATTACCGTTGTCGATCAGGATGCCGTCGCCACCGTCGTAGCTTACGCCCTCAACCGTTAGGTTATCGCCTTCAATATCCGTTGCACCACTAAGCAGGTCTGCGTCCGTAAAGATCAGCGTGCCATCTTCTTCCACGCTGAACTGCTGGTCTTGAGGAACAGGCAAATCGTTGATTGGATTAACCGTTAGATCAGCGGTTGTTTGAACGGTGTTCGTACCATCTGAGATATCAAAGCTAATGTCGATATCACCATTGAAATCTGCGTCCGGCGTGATGGTGAAGCTGCCATCGTCATTTTGAGTCACCGTCGCATTGCCATCTACCGAAAGGTTAGACGCCGTTAGTGCATCGCCTTCCACGTCAGAAGCTTGCGACAACAACTGCTCTTGGCTCAAACGAATCGAACCATCTTCATCCACCGAGTACGCAAGATTGCCCGACACTGGCGCATCATCGACAGGCGTAACGCTTACATCAATGTTGGCAGAAACCGTATCCGTGCCGTCGGACACATCAAAGCTGAAGTTTACATCGCCATTGAAGTTTTCATTTGGCGCAAAAGTGTAAGTCCCGTTACCGTTGTCGGTCAGGATGCCGTCGCCACCGTCGTAGCTCACGCCTTCAACTGTGAGGTTATCGCCTTCAATATCCGTTGCGCCAGCAAGCAGGTCAGCATCGGTGAAGATCAGCGTGCCGTCTTCTTCCACCTCAAAGGTTTTATCTTCCGGCACTGGTGCGTCATTGATTGGACGAACAGTTAAATCAATCGAGCTAGAAATGGTTTCTTGACCATCACTGATATCAAACGTTAAGCCGAGTTCACCATTAAAATCAGTATCAGGTGTGACGGTATAAGTGCCATCACCATTATCCACAACCGATGCATTAGCACCCACTTGCACGTTGAATGCGGCAAGATCATCGCCATCAACATCACTCGCGTATCCGAGAAGTTGTTCTTGAGTGAAGGTAATAGTGCCATCTTCATCCATGATGTATGCCAGATCTTGCCCTACTTCTGGCGCGTCATTTTCACCTTCGACTTTAATCTGGAACGTTTCGCTCGTAGTTTCGGAGTCGAAATCGTCTTCTACTTGCGTCGTGGTTTCTTCGCTGGTGTCTTGTACATCCACCGCGAAGCTCTCTTCAGTGGTTTCTGAATCTAGCTCGTCACCACCTTGAGAACCTTCAGAGTCTGAAGAAGCACTTGGCGCAGATGAAGTTTGTACCGCTTGTCCTTGCGCTTCATTGCCTTCTGCGTCCGAACCACCTTCAGAGCCAGAGGCATCACCACCACCGACCGCTTGGGCACCCGCCCCAGAATCCGAACCACCGCTGCCCAGAGCCTCGTCACCTGATTCTCCGCTAGAAGCTACACTATCAACAACATTGGATTGTGCAGCGTCAGAGTCGCTGCTACTTTCAGTATCCTCTTCTTGAACTGCGCCACCCGAGCTCACTGCTTCTTCTTCCGTACCCGCGCCACTAGGATTTTCTTCCATCGCACGATTGGCTTCATCAACAGCATCTGCACTTTCAGCACCAGTCGCTACAGTCGAAGAGACGGTCGACTGCTGTTTTTCTTCTTTTGTCCCCGTATCCTTCGTTTCTGTTTGCTCTACCGCATCGTTAAGCTTTTCATTGTCTTTTTCTTGATTAGTGTCGCCTGCCATTACAGCCTCCGTTGCTTTTAGCTAACTGATCGTATTTAGAGGCAGTAAAGGACACCATTTTTAGAAACCAACTTTTTTATACAACTTTTTTCATACCTTTCGAGTTCCATAAAAACAAAAAAATTTGAAAACCCAGTATAAAGATCCTTACTTGTTGTCATTAAAGCAATTAGTGCGGTGGGATAATGATAAATATGACAAGTCTGTTGCGCTCAGTCGACAACAGCCATAAGGGGCTGCAATTGCTATTAGGCGATTTTTACCAAGATTTCAGTGATGCAGGGATTGATATTGAGATGCTGCATAAACAAAACCGTTTTGAAGCACTCAGATGTTATTCAAAAAGGCTAAAGACCATTCTCGTCTTGTTATGTGATGACGACTTACCACCAAAATTGGCAAAGCTTGAACACTTAAACAAACACCATTTCCCTGCTCCTAATGAATTGATCGAGGACGTTAAAACCGAGCTTAACAACGTAAACAAACAAATTAGCCAGCTGTTAAAAATCGAAAATTCAATCGATAGCCGCACAGGTAGTGAATCGTAGGGGTGGCTCATGAGTAATAAGCAAATAGAACATCACCTCAAAAAGGCACTCGTTTCGAACAACGAAGCTTCGAAGGTAACAGCAGACGATACAATCGTGCTAGCCAGTGCAATGACCAGCGTACACAAAACCTTGCTGGTTATCTTTTTGCTTTCCATGGTGGCTATCGCCGTGGCATCTCAGGCTCGTATCGACATTGTGGTGTCGGTGCGCGGTGAGCTATTGCTCGAATCTGACATCGAAAAAGTGCAACACCTTGAAGGCGGTATTCTAGAAGAAATGCTAGTGCGCAAAGGCGAAGTGGTTTACGAAGGTCAACCTATTGCACGCCTTCGCTCTTTGGATAGAAACACTCAACTTGATACGGTAAACACAGAGATCATTCAGCTTGAGCTAGACAAGATTCGTTACGAAAGCCTGCGCGATATGGTGGAACCCGACTTTTCTGCCTACATCGAAAAGTACCCAGAATTAGTGCAAGTCAACATGAATACCTGGCAGCAAGAATTTTCTAAAAACCGTTCCAATGAAGAGTTGATCACTCACGATATCCAACATAAGAATTCGCTTATTGATTCAATGCTCAAGCGCCGTAAAAGCTCCGAGAACCAGCTCTCCTTGATACGCAAGCAGCTCAATATTAAGAACACCTTGTACAAAGAGGAAATGGCGTCTTACGTCGATGTTCTGAATATGCAGGTTCAAGAGTCAAACATGGTGCGTGAGATTGAAAACCTTGATGAGTCGGTCATGAATGAGCGCTTCCAACTCGACAAACTAGAGAAGCAGTACCGAGACTTGGTGGAGAATCGTAATGCCGAGTATCAAGCACAAATCATTCAAGCAAACAAGGACTTAAAGTTGAAACGTATATTACGTCCTCAACACTCAGATAAAGTGGATCGCCTCGTGGTTTACGCCCCTATTGACGGTGTAGTAGATAAAGTGCACTTCAACTTCCGCTCCGCTGTGATACCGCCAGGTGAAAGCATCGCGGACATTGCACCGATCAATAACGCCCTTCATGGAGAGGCGAAGATCCCGCGTAAAGACATGGGTTTTGTAGAAATCGGACAAGCGGTCAAAGTGAAGATGGATACCTACAACTTTGCCAAATACGGATTTTTGGAAGGTCGAATTGCATCGATCAGCCGTTCTTCTTATGAAGAAGAAGACGCTGAATTCTACCTCGCGGAAATCCAAATCAGTCAAAACTATCTAGAGCGCGGAGGCACACAATACAAGCTGTCCCCTTATATGGAGTTTACCGCAGACGTGAAAACAGGTTCACGCCGGGTTATCGAATACGCAGCGAAGCCGGTTATGTCGGCTATCGAAGACGCATTCGATGAGAGGTGATGGATGAGTAGCAAGCCTTCTTACAATATTTCCGTTCCTGTTATGCGCCTAAGCATTGCTTTCAGCTTGATGCTGGCTGCCCTCGCCTTTTATTTGTATATCTCTTGGGACAAAGTGGATTCAGTCGAGAAAGTGCAAAACGCGCCTCTTTTGGTTCAAGCTCAACAGCTCAACCAAACTATCGAGTTTGATATTCAAACGCTTCAACGCTGTTTAAGCGCACGTTATTGCAGTACAACAGAGCTTGATTTTGAGGTTCTGAAAGACGAAATTGACCAATTTAAGTCGCTCGCGTCACTCAACAAAACCGAGTTTAGCTTGGTGGGCGCGACCGAATACACGCAGCTTGAACTGGCAATCAATCGCTTCTCAGACAGCCAAAAAACACGCGACGATGTGTTGGCACTGTACCTCTCGCTCACCAATAACTACCTACAAATGGACGACAACTACCGGACCATATTTAACAACCATGCGAGCGACCTAATGATGGAGAAAAACGAGTTCTTCATTTGGTTGTTTGTGGTCGTTGTCGTACTGGTTGGTATCGCAGTGCTATCGAACTTGGTGGCAATCCTTAAACTGAAAAAATCCAGCTCGAATGAGCGTGACATTGACCAAGAATTCGATGAGCTTTATCAAGAACTCAAACTACTGGATTTACAAAGGTTGGAAGAGTTGCTGAATGAAGTGAGCATCAATCCTAAGCAGCGTCAGATCTACTCACACCTAAAACTGATTTTCAGCAAACTCGAAGAGCAAAAACGCAATAACGATCTCTACAAGCAGCTCTATGCTCTGATTGGTTACGAGATTCGTGGCATCACCAACACCATTAACGGCGGCGTGCAATATCTCGTTCAAGAGACCGATGAGAGCGGAGTGTTGATGGCGCAAGATATAACCTCGGCTGCCAATACCCTGTCTGAATTGGCAGAGAACTACAACCGACTCATTTCACAAGGGACCGAGAGCAAATCGAAAGAGTTTTCACTGCTGAATGTACTGTCTGAATTGATGATTCACATCAGTTCAAAAGTGCAGCGAAATGAAGGTGAGCTAGACTGCTTTATCTCAGATAACTTACCAAACCGTGTTGAAGGACAATCCACCAGCTTATTCTGGGTGTTGTTCCTTCAGCTATCAAATGCCATCCAACTCAAAGCCGACAAGAAACTGTTTGTCACCATTGAATCAGGTGCGGCGTCAGACATTGAAAATACCCGCCTGACCATCAATCTAAACTTCTTAACCACGCTGGATGTGCCGCTTGCCAAGCTCAATACCCTACACTGGAGCGACCATAAGCAGCACACTGCAACCAAAGACGATTTGGCGAAAAGCGTACTGAAAGATTATGGCTATTACGAGAGCCATTGGTATCAATCGGGCAATCAGGAACGTTTTCAAATTCAGCTCGATTTGAAAGCCAAAAGCTTCCACACCGAGAAAACTCGCTTCGACAATAAGCGTTTGTTGCTGTGTGCCAACTCTCAGCTGCGCATTGATGTAATGAACAAAATGTTAGTCAACTTGGGCTTGGAGATCACGCCAATTCGAACGCCGAACGAACTCTTCTCTGCGGCAAAAACCTTTGGCGAATACGATGCCATCATGCTGACCGACACGTTCGAGCCAAACAAGCTGCCCTCACTGAGCAAAACGGTGAAATCGCAACTGCGCAATCACCCGAACACCAAGTTGTTGCTTTCAGTCACTAGCACTCAGCAAGCACAAGAGAGCCATACCTTTGTCGACAAGATTCTGAACTCCCCTGCGATTCCGTATGAGTTCATCCCTAACCTATTAGCAATCATGGAAGCGGAAGCCTCTGAAGAACAGATGGAGAACAGCTCATTCCTGATTGTGGAGGATGACCGTGTTCAACAGATTCTACTCAAACGTATTTTGAGCAAGCAAGAATACGAAGCCGACACCGTTGGCGATGGCGCAGACGCCGTTCAGCATTTCATGAATCAGCGCTCAGACATCATTTTTATGGACTGCATCATGCCGGGCATGGGCGGCATTGAAGCGACCAAACGCATTCGACAATACGAACAAGAGAGCGGACAGAACCCTTGCACCATTATAGGTGCGACAGCATTGACCAGCAGTAATGAACACCAAGCTTGTATCGAAGCTGGAATGGATTACGTGATCAGCAAACCTTATAAAAACGACGAAATCATCAAGGTGATCAACAAGTATGTGGCGGTACAGAAACTTAACTAGCTGTATATTGGCAGCGCTTACATTGAGCAACGCTCCTTCGGCAATGGCGACCACCTTGCTTGAGGCGGTCAAACTCGGCTTGGAAAACAATTTATCTCTGCGCGCTAGTGACAAAGGCGTGGAAGAAAACGAATACAACATCGACATTAGCCGTTCTAAGTTTCTACCCTCTTTAAACGGTGCTGCTGATACCACATGGAATGAAAACGAAACCATATTAACGGGAACACCGGATACACGTTCTAGCTACAACTCAAATAGCTACAGCGTGTCTTTATCGCAATCGGTGTTTAACCTTGGCGACATCTTCAAATACGGCACCGCGAAGCTGGATTTCAACATTGAGGAAATCAAACACGAGAACAAAATCCAGAGCACCATTTCTGAAATCGCGACGCAATATTTCGAATACCTCAAAAACAACGCGCAAATCAAAGCCACCCAAGTAGAACTTAAATCGTCTGAAACACGTGAGCGCCAAATGCGTCGCAACGTGGAACTTGGCAACACTGCGGCGAGCGAGTTGTATGAGGTAATTGCCCAGAAAGAAGGCATTGCCAATCGCTTAAGAACCTTAGAGAAAGACCGGCGCGTAATTTTGAACGGTTTAGAGATTCAAGTTCAATACCCAGTCACCCCATCACAAGACATCTACGAAAGTGTTCCCTTGGAGGAAATCAGCGAATCCGAACAACGTGAGATTCTTGAACAAGCTTTGAAGCTCAATAACGACTTATTGGTTGCGAAGAAAACCGTCGAGCGCAGCCGAAGAGGCTTGAAAGAAAGCGGTTCAAACTTTGTGCCGACCGTATCGCTCTCTGCCAGTTACCGTTACGACGATGCGAACAACTATGACCGAACCGACCCAACCGCAACAGGGGACAGTAACTCGACCAGCGTCGGGTTGAACTTGAATGTGCCAATTTTCTCCGGCGGTTCGGATTACTACGGTTATCAAAAATCGTCGACTGCCATCGAGCGAACCGAGCTGCTGTACCAAGATTCATTGTTCGCGACGCGCAATAGCGTTAACACCTCAGTACTCAACATTAACGACTTCTCCCGCGCCATCAGCAGTTACGAGAACATCATCCGTGCCAACTACGCTTCCTACAAAGGCATTCAACGCGCCTATCAGCTTGGTACGCGAACCATTACCGACTTACTGGCAGCGGAAAGTAAACTGTTCAGCGCGCTACGTGATTACGAGAGCGCGCGCTATGACTACATCATTGAATCGATCAATCTTGAGCAAATCAAAGGCATGCTATCGGTTCAATCTATCGAAAGCATCATGCAGTTGATGAGCGATATCGAAGGCAGAAGCAATCAAGACTTAGTTCCAAAACACCTTCTCTCTAAACCATCGATTAAGAAAGGAGGTCGCAATGCAAACTGAGCACTTTTCCCAAAAGATTAACTTTGCTGACAAGTGTTATCTGACTTTCTCAACGGTCATCTCAACACTGTTTGGTTTAGTGCTGCCCTTTTCGATTCTTATTATCTTTGACCGTGTTTTACCTAACCAAGCCAAAGACACGCTGTTTCTTCTGTTTGCCATTATCTTGATCACCATCTTCCTCGACTATCACTTAAAGAATCAGGAAGAGAAGATTTCGTCGGTGATCATGAAGCAATTCGAAACCAACTTAACCAACAAGGTGTTTCAATCAATCTGTTTGGCTGAGATATCGAAGTTTCGTCGTCTAGAACCCGGTGAATACCTAGAGCGTATTGCGACCATTCCAGAGATTAAATCCTTCTTTGGCGGAGAATCTGTACGGGCATTGATCAACCTTGCCGTCAGCATACTGACCATTCTGATTATCGGTGTGATCAACATTTGGGCGGGAGTGACCATCTTGCTCGCCTCCATCATTTTGGCGGTGTTCGCACTCAGTCTTTCCAAGCAGAAAATCAACAGCTTAGAAAACAAATCCGACATCGAAGGCTTAACTACTTCTAAAATCATCGAGATCATCTCTAGCCCACTCGATATCAAAGCGCGCAATATGGAATATCGCGTTGAGAGCTTGATGACACAAATGGTGGAAGAGCGTGAAGTCGAGAACATCAAGTACGAGCAAATTGAATCAAACTTCAGCCTGATCTTGTCGCTCATACAACAGCTCTCCATCGCTTGTGTGGTGGTGGTTTTGGCAACGGCAGTTATCAACATGCAATCGAGCCAAGGCATCATGGCTGCCATCATCATGCTTACCAACCGCTACTTCGCGCCATACCAGCAAGTAATGCGCACGGTGAGTCGATGGGAGTTGAACAAGCTTCATATTCAACGTATCGCCGAGCTGCTTGAGCTTGCTGCATCTATAGAACAACAAAACGACACGACAGAAGTCGAGCGCATCTCGGTGAAGTATTCGGAAAAACAACGCATTGAGTTTGAACGCGGTCAGGCTTACGTGCTGACGGGGAAAAGCGGCGCAGGTAAAACCCACCTCGCCAATTGCATTACGCGGCAAAACACCGACAGCAAGCTCGATATCCAAATCAACGAGACACCGCTCGATGACGTCAACTACAACGTCTGGCGTAATAGCGTGCTCATGGTCGACAAAACCAGTTCGTTCGTCGAAGGCACCATCATCGACAACTTGACTTGTTTCCGCCCGAGCTTAAATAACACGGCATTTGCGCTTTGCGAAACCATGAACATCAAGGCACAAATCGATGCCCTTCCCGCTGGTTTTTACACCGAGCTTAAAGGACATTTACGCAACCCATTCTCGCGCCAAGTCGCTTATGCCTTGTTGTTAGTGCGTGCCTTACTCGCGAACAAACGTGTGTTGATCTTCGACGACATCGACTGTGTTTATGATGACGACTTTGCTCGATTGGTTTTGACCAGCACCGCCTATCGCGCCAACGACAAAATCCTCATCATCGTCAGCAACAAGATGGACAAACTCAATCATCGCCTCAAACGCGTCAAACTTACCGGAGGTGACCAATGAGTATTTTGGTTGATTTTAATAATGTCCCTCAGCGCTTGTTGGACTTTGAGGCTCGCAGTTATGACGAGCGATACAATGAGTCACCTTTGATTCGTGGTTTAGCTTACACCCTCATAGCGCTTGAATGGGAAGGCACGCCTTCTATCCTCAGCGACGCTTTTATCCCTAAACCAAAAGACAGCGACAGTTTTATCGCTACGATTGAACGCCTTGGTTACCGTTGTGACGTCACCCAACTAAAAACGTTGGAGCACATCGAGGGGCATCCTCATCCTTGTTTTATCGAGATAGAAAACCTCACTGCGATTTTCTTGGGCACTAAAGACGGCAAACTGATCCTGTTTGATTACACAAATAACAACACCATTGAATACCCGCTCTGCAAGAAGCCGTGCTTGTTGGTCTCGATCAGCGAATACTCCCGCTTATTCCGAGAACCGCCACCTGAATCTCAAGACCGCAGTAACTGGATTAAATACGCGTTTTATCGCTACAACAATGAACTCAAAAGCCTGATTATTCTCAGCTTCGTGGTCAGCATTCTCGGCGCACTCCAGCCCTTTTTTATTATGAGTGTGTACAACTTCGCCTTAACCTCTAGCTCGCAAGCCACGCTTTATTGGCTCACGTTATTTGCTGTGATTGTTGGGTTCTCGGAATACTTTTTCAAGAAAATGCGGGTCAACATCATCGCCACATCAGGAAAGGATTTGGCGGTGCATATTTCTCAAAACGTAATATCCAAACTGTTGTGGCTTCCTTATTCGATGACATCTACCGCTGGTGTCTCTTCTCAGTTAGCACGATTGAAGGACATCGACACTTTCCGCCGTTTGGTAACCGCAGAGTCAACATTAAGCTACTTCGACATGCCGTTTGTTATCGTATTCATTATTGCCATTGCTCTTATGTCTGGTACCGCAGCGCTAGTCGTTATGGCGGGGTTGATTCTAATGTTGGTGTTCTGTGTTTATTCTCGTTACATCTACTCGCAAGCCACGTCCAAGAGCTCTCGCGCCAACGCCATGGTTTCTTACCAATGGAATGAGATTCTTCGTGGTATAAAAACCATCCAAGGCTTGCCATTATTGCGTGTTATCCAGTCCCGCTTTAGCGCATCGCATTTACAAAGCACCAACGATGCAGAACATGTTTCAGTGACTAATAGCAGGGTTCAGGCAGCAGGCGGGAGTTTGATTCAGGTTATTGGTACCGCAAGTATCGTCGCGGCCGTTATCGGCGTGATGGACGGCACCTCCGATGCAGGTGCAATGCTTGCTACCGTAATTTTAGTCTGGAAGGCGTTGGGGCCTATTATGGGCATCTACAACTCTATTTCTAAGTTCCAATCCATTAAGGCGTCTTCTGCGCAAATCAACAACCTTATGGCGATGAATGACGATAAGCTAACGTTAGAGAAAAGCCCCCCTATTCGCCTCTTTCAAGGTAGTATCGTCGGCTCTGGTGTGAGCCATCGTTATAGTGGTGCAGCAACAGGCTTAACTAATCTTGGTTTTAAAATTCCACCGGGCGCAAAAGTCGTGATTTGTGGACCAACAGGTTGCGGTAAAACGACGCTCATTTCTATTATCGCTGGGCTAGAGGAACGCTATCAAGGCTCAGTTTCGGTAGACGGTTATAACATCAAACAGTTCAACAGTTACCGCTATCGAACCTCGATTAACTACATCCCGTTTAACCTGCATATTTTTGAAGGCTCCTTGGAGACTAACTTCATCTTGCATAATGGATTAATCCCAACAGAAAAAATGCGTGAAATGGTGAGTTTCTTTGAGCTCGATACATGGTTGCCACAAGGCCTGGACACTCAATTGAGCGTTGATATCTGTAAAAGTTTACCAAATGGTATTCAACAAAGACTGCGGCTCGCATTAGGGCTAGGTAACTGCGAACAATCTTTGATTATCATTGACGAGCCATTTAATGGTGCAGAGCAAGAAAACTCGCACTACTTCAAGCGGTTATTCAGCGACAAACTACTCAATAAGACCGTTATTTTCTCAACGAATGATCCGGGCATGATCTCTACATCCAATATGAGCTTAGTCTTGGAGCCAGATGGCAACTTGAAGTATTTCGGGTTAACCGATAAGTACTTAAAAAGTCTAAGTTAAGTTCGGAATGTGGTGTGGTTCATCATTCATAATTGAGCACGGTCATTGACAAAAATGTAAACGATGAGACTATTTACTCTGTAAGCGCGTACACTAAGGAATCCGATGTATACATTTGTTGCAGACAAATTGGATGTGGTTTATTTATCAACAATACCAGAAAACTACCATTTACAAGACTTCGACGTGCCTGAAGAAGAACTCGAAATTCGTGAAATTGTAGAGGTATGGTATGAGTGTGCGTTTCTTCCTGACTTTAACCTTCAACACATCGACATCGAAAACAAAACCGCATTGGTCGAGACACAAGCGCGAGTCGTAAACAACTACACAAGTACGCTCGCTTTTTTACTCAAAAGTCGTACTTATCGCGCAGCACTTAACCGATTATTGAGTGTATGGAGATTGGAGGCAGCAGCTAAAGCACAGCTTGAGCTGCTGTTACTTACGGAAGAACAGAGTAGCAAGCCAGTAAATTAATCGGCTAGGATAAGGGGCTAAAAATCTTAAACCCAACCATCGAATCGGAGACGTTTCTGCACGCGTTCAACCGCCTCTATCTGCATCTGACGAACACGCTCGTTAGACACGTTTAATAACAGGCCTATTTCCGACAAGGTTTTCACTCTCTGGTCAAATAATCCGAATCGATGGATCAAGACTTTCTGCAACTTAATTGGCAAAGTTTTAATAATATTTTCAATAGCTTGAGTAAAGCACTGGTTTTCACAGTCTTGTTGTGGATCTGGCGTATACTCACTTTCACACAGTTCAAGAACAAATGGAACGCGATGTAGGTCCGCAGTGGTCGATACATCAATAAAGCCACTAAGCGCAACAAGTTCATCTATACGCTCTGCTTTCACCCCTGAGCAGCGTGAGAGTTCAGAAATAGACAACTCCTTGCTCTCACTTTTTGACGCATCGAGCTTTTTTAAAGCCAGACTATTTATCTCTTTGCACACATGAGCAGGTAAACGTACCGTTCGGCCATTGTTCATTAATGCCGCTTCTATATTCTCGCGAATCCACCATACCGCATAAGTAGAAAAACGGTAGCCTGGCTCAGGATCGAACTTATCGACCGCTTTTATCAAACCAATATTACCTTCTTCTATTAAATCGAGCAGAGTAAAGTTATTGCCTGGCCGTTTGAGGTAGCCTTTTGCGATTTTCACAACAAGTCGAAGATTAGACTCAATCAACATTTCGCGCGCTTCTTCATCACCAGCTCGATTAAGTTTGGCGTAATGCAACTCCTCTTCACGAGACAACAAATCAATGCCCACAATATCTTTGAGATAGTGAGCATAAGGGTCTTTCCCAACTGACAACGATTCTTTCATTGACAGTTCATCCGTGACAGCTCGGAACCTAGCAAAGCATTCGTTGTTCATTCCCCGTCCTTCTCAAGCCAACTTATTTCTTATCTTCTTTAATTGTTTTTGTACAACACTGTATGCATCATGCTTTATATGCATTACTTTACACTGAGTGTAGACAGGGGTTCTGATCTTTACCAAGAAATCGCTTATCACTTTGAAACAATTACTGCTTCTATGATAAAGACGTGAGCAGGTGGGGGGTTATATATATGAAAGTGCAAGTATTTGTACGCAAATTGGCCTCAAAGAAAACAACGCAACGTGATCGTCAACGCTTACCACGTTACTCTGACTAAAACTTTGAGGCTTGAGGATGGTTTGAAGCATCAGTTGAATTAGCGAGATCTAATTCACTTGACGAAGCGCAGGTTGAAGCTGACAGTCTGTTATAACTTGGAAAACTGCACGATTCTTTCCTTCAGACTTACCTTGATACATCAACTCGTCAGCATCTTGCAAGCTCACGATGTGGGTAAACTCAGGATAGTAAGCACAGCCCAAACTGATACTCAAATGAATTGCTTGTCCGCCCAGTATAACAGGCTGATCGTAAACGGCTTTACAAAGCATATTGGCAAAATTGAGCGCTTCTCGCTCTGACAGAGAAGACGTAACGAGTGCGAACTCTTCTCCTCCAATTCTCGCCAATGTCATTCGGTCATCAGTCATCGACTTAGCGGCTTCTGCGATGGCAACTATTGCTCGGTCTCCAGCAAGGTGGCCATATCGATCATTGATTGATTTAAAATCATCAATATCAAACACCATCACCGTTAAGTTTCGCTTCAAATGATTCAGTAGCGCCAATTGCTCAATCAGGTGTCTACGGTTGTATAGCTTTGTGAGAGAATCCGTCAACGTCATCTCCAGCAATTGCTGATTGGCAATCGTTAATTGCCTTGTCCGAAGAGCAACCATACGTTTGAGGGCAAAAATATGATAAAGCGTTGCAATCGCCATAATGAAAATAGCAATAGGGAAAAGATAAAGTGGATAAACCGTTTTCACCACACTCCAACGGGTAAGGATCCGCTCACGATCCGTATCAATGACTTTTTCAAACGCTCTTGATACCTCTAAAATGGAAGTTGCACTATGCATTCCTTTAGCAATCCGAAGATCTTTACTATACAAGCTAATTGTCGGGACAAACATACCCGCTCCCGGCGTGGTTGCCATATAAAAGTTAGCAACTTGCAGGTCTGCAACAAAGTACAGCACCTTTTTATCGACGGCTGCTTGTATCATCGAATCATTGTTAATGTACTCTGCAATAGGTGCATTTGGATAATTCGTCTGAACAAACTCAGACTCGTAACTTCCTTTAACAACGCCAATTGGCAGCGTCATTTCGCCAGTTAAAACACTCCTGATATCAACCGAAAGTACATCTTTATTTACGTACAGTTTGGTTTGGATAGGCATTATGACTGCGCCAAAGTCCATATACTTCGCTCTTTCGGGCGAGTAGACAAGTCCTCCGTGAAAGTCAGCCTTACCCTCTTTTACGGCTTGTAAAGAAGCATCCCAATCCAAAAGGAGAAACTGAACGTCGATTTGGTTGTTCGCCGCGTACTCTTTCCAAAAGTCGATTAAAATACCTTTAGGTTCACCATCTGGGCTAAGGTAAGAGAACGGCTTCCACGCTTTGGAGTTAGCAACAATTAAAGAATGAGACTCTGATTTGTGCGCATGCGCCATCGGACAAATGGACAGCCACACTAGTAATAAAGAAGCACACGCTTTTTTACATTTGCAACCATAAGTACCATAACTCGTCGATGACATACCTACTTCTCACCAGTCTTTTTAAACCATAATCTCGGCTGTTTGATTAGACTAAAGATATAGTAGAGTTGCATAAGACAGGAAGTGACGCTTATTGATATGAATCTAACTTAGTAAGTTTTAGTACTTAATTGGTACTTTCAACGCCTGGTTCGCTGAAGCAGTTGAAGCAGTTGAAGCAGTTGAAGCAGTTGAAGCAGTTGAAGCAGTTGAAGCAGTTGAAGCAGTTGAAGCAGTACATGATAAATTAGGAAAACTTATCTGGTACTAAAAAATTGACTATCATCAGTTTTGCAAACACCTAGTACCAATAAAAAAGCCCTATTCAAAATCCACCTTGGGGAGAACTTTGAATAGGGCTCTTTGCCTCTATGCTTCATTTTACGGCTGAAGCTACCTTTACCTTTTTTCGCTTTAACGACTCGTGTTT
This sequence comes from Vibrio sp. 2130-1, assembly GCF_033339515.1. Taxonomy (NCBI): domain Bacteria; kingdom Pseudomonadati; phylum Pseudomonadota; class Gammaproteobacteria; order Vibrionales; family Vibrionaceae; genus Vibrio; species Vibrio sp. 2130-1. The sequence goes on along the minus strand of NZ_JAWOUT010000004.1, from coordinate 142,919 downwards.
GGAACAGCTGACTGGTAACAACCGCTTTTAGCGCGTTGTCTTTGATTTCACCTCTGCCGAAGTCGGTCTCATGTTGTGAGCCACTCGGTTGAGGACTGATTTTACGCTTTGCCATAAATCCTCCTTAATGGTCGAACCAGATTGGACAATAATTATATAAATAAGTCAAATTTATAGATTTAGTTGAATTTTATGCTAAAAAACTTCACATCACCGTCATTTATTTGAAATTTAATCAAAAACATGCTGGTTAAATAGTGACTAAATACAAATATTTGTCCATAAAGCACTAATATATGTTGACTCTTCGTGGAATTAACCTAGACTCAAACACGGCTAGAAAGAAAGTTCTTTGTTTTCACATTTCGTTGGATTACTTGTAACCCGTCGTCCTGTGGTACGCAATAGCAATTTATTTTTCCACGCTATAAGCGCCGTTGAGGCGAAAGATTACATTATTTAGATATTTAGGAAATAGACATGTCTAACACAGCTACTGGCACAGTTAAGTGGTTCAACGAAACTAAAGGCTTCGGTTTCATTCAACAAGAAAACGGTCCTGACGTATTTGCTCACTTCTCTGCAATCACTGGTGACGGCTTCCGTACTCTAGTTGAAGGCCAGAAAGTAGAATTTGTTATCTCTCAAGGTCAAAAAGGCCCTCAAGCAGAGCAAATCAAAGTACTTTAATTCTTAAAGAATTTGATACGATAGCCAGCTTTTAAAGCTGGCTATTTTTTTGCCTAAAACTTATTTTGCCAACAAAACGATATAAATCTATGGCTCTTAAACCAACCATTTACAAATTTCGTATCGCCATTTCCGATATGAATAATGACTATTACGATTCTAAAAATCTAACTATCGCCCTCCACCCTTCTGAAAAGCCGCAACGAATGTTGGCTCGCATTCTAGCTTACTGTTTAAATGCTCAAAGCAATCTGGAGTTTACAAAAGGACTCTCTACGATTGAAGAGCCTGATTTATGGCATGTTGGCGATGATCAAAGCATTACTCACTGGATTGAAATTGGCGAACCAGAACCAGACAGAATTAAGAAAGCTTCTCGCCTCGCAAAGCATGTAAAAGTTTACACTTATAACACCAAAGCGGCTGTCTGGTGGGACAAAATGTCAGGAAAGTTCTCAATGCTTCCCGTCAACGTAGAGAGCTTTGACTATGACGCTATCGACTTGATTTGTCAGCACCTTGACCGAGGTACTAGCCTTTCTGTTATGATTACTGGCAGCTCAATTTTTGTTGATATCAATGATCAACATATCGAAGTAACGGTGAAGGAACTAAAAAACCATGACGTCTCTTAGTGAACTGAGTCAAGAGATGGGATTTGAAGAAATCCCCTTTGTTAAAGAACATAAAGCAGCAAAGCGGCGTTGGTTAAAAGAACAGTCACAACTATTTACAAAAGTTTGTGAGAACAAACCCACAACAGCACCTACTCTTCACCTGCTTGGCCTTTTGACCAAATCACATATTGAAGCAAGTGCTAACTACGAGCAACATGCTCACTCTACCCAGCGTATGCAGCAAGTTCTGACTGACTCCTTGGGTAATGAGCACGCGGATAAGTTTACTAACCAATCTGCTGAAGACCTAATCTTAGTCACCCACCTTTGGTTATACACGCAAGGCTATTTAAATATGGATTTCAGCTTGGCGCACGATCATGCCGAGCAGACTCAAAATACATTGCAGCATGAGCTTGTCATAAAACGCATGGACGTTGATGCATTCAGAACCGAACTCATGCAAAGTTTTTATCAAGGTAAAGAAGCCCGTCCGGCTTCAGCAAGTGGCTTTTTGGGTTGGTTTAAACGTCTATTTTCCGCATAAAATACATGGTTTTATCCATTTCAAACAACTGATAGACTTCACGTTCAGTGCAACAAGCATCATGATTGCATTCTTAAAGGACAATTACCCAATGAACATCAAGGGATCATTATGAAGTTTATCCGTTGGATTTTAGGCAAGGTTATCTTATTGCTGAACGCGGTGTTCTCACCTCGTGGTATTAAGCGCACCGCAGAAGAACAGCAACGTATTGATGAAAAAGCGAAACAATACGCACTTTACCAATTTGAAGCCTGCCCTTTTTGCGTAAAGGTCCGCCGTGCAATGAAGCGTCAATCGGTGAACATTGAGCTACGTGATGCAAAAAATAACCCGACTCATCGAGCTGAACTAGAGCAAGGTGGTGGGCGAGTTAAAGTCCCTTGTCTTCGTATCGAAAAAGATGGCGAGACACAGTGGTTATACGAGTCATCTGACATCGTCGCTTACGTTGAAAAAGAATTTGCCTAAGTTCCCCCTATGAACATTGGCGGATGTAAAAGAGGCACCTAACGGTGCCTCTTTTCTATTTTTTCTAGCTAAATGTTGCCGTGCGAGCTTTCCTTATTCAGTCTTCTTGCTCAACTCCGAACTTAAACTCCACTAAGCAAATAACGGGTATGCGAGAACAACACAACGAAGATTACCGCCTAACGTCTGCGTTATTCATCCACGATCAATGTTAGCTCTACGCGCCGATTGCAAGCTTTACCACTCGCTGTCGCATTGCTGCACTTCGGTACATACTCTCCGAAGCCTCTAGAAAACACTCGTTGACGTGGAATACTCGTCGCCAATAGTTGTTTTTCTACTTCACGAGCTCGCTTTTCAGATAGCGTGTCATTGAAGCTTTCAGCTCCCGTGCTATCCGCATGACCATCAATCACGACATCAACATCAGTTCTTCCAGCCAGATAGTGACCAATGTTTCGAATCCAGTCTTGAGATTGAGCAGATAACCGTGCAGAACCCGTTTGAAAATGCACTTGCTCTTTCAAACGTATCATCAGGTGACCACCACTGAGCGTCTCGTGAGGAATGTTATGCCTGCTCAGGAACATTTCCAGAGAGGTCACGTTTTGCGACTTTTTTACTGACGCCCTCGCCGTTTGATATGAACGAGAGGAAGAAGCCACATTGGATGCGCTCGGGTATCCCCACTCTGGGTGTCTCAGCTCAGTGTTTGATTTAGGAGCTGTATCTAAAATGTTCCCACCTGGGACCATATCTTGATCGAGGCTACTGCACCCGGCCAGAATGCCACAAACAATTAAAAACCAATGCTTCATACCATTACCAACGTAGAAAAACTCTTGTTCATTGTGTCGACAAAACACGCCGAATCTTTAGCGCTTTTGTTCACCGATTGGTTTGTCTATGCAGCGTTCATGCCACTGGAGTCAATGCAAAATCATCTCTCAAATAAAAAGCAACACTAAAATACCCTACCCTTACAGCTCATACGTCAGGCAAAGTCTGTTACCAATGGTCTCACTTTATTGTTATTTAATGGTTTTAGTCACTATCGTTAACCGATAAACTAACGCAAATTTCTCATTTAGAGCACTACTATGTTAAAAACCATATCGAAAGGCTTTGCTGTTGTTGTTGCCGTAATGGCTTTGTCGGCATGCGATAGCGGCAAGAGTCAGCCTCAGCAAGGCAAACAATACGAAGTTTTGCCAGTATCCCTTGAAGAATATGATTTAGCTCCCCTGACTGAAGCATTCTCTTTAACTTGTGGCCACTGCCGCTCAATGGAAGAGTTTGTCCCTCAAATTGAATCATTGACCGATCAAAGCGTTGAAAAAATGCATGTAACGTTCAATGAAAGTGCACAAGTGAGCGCCATCATCTTCTATACTGCCGTAATGCAGCTTGAATCAACACCAGATAAAGCGTTTATGGCGGATCTTTTTACTGCTGTGCAAATGGGTGCCGATGCAACGCCTGAGGAACGTCAAATCGCTGTTGAGAAAGCCTTTGAGTCTCGCAACCTTATCAGCCCTTACCATTTAGATGAAGCACAGCAAAAAGCGCTGTTTGAGTACATCATTAAGGCAGAAGCGATCACCACGCGAGGCCAAATTAACTCCGTTCCAGCCTTTATCGTAAACGGAAAATATCAAGTGATTACTGGTGGTCATGACAGCGTTGAAGCCATGGCAGAAACCATCAACTTTTTGCTAAAACAACCTAAATAGACAAGGAGATTACGTGTCTAAATTTTTGTTTCCTCTTATTATTTTTATTTTGGCGGGCTTTTTCATTTACCGTACTTGGACAAACCATAAAGTAGCGGATGAAAACTTTGCCAAAGGCCAAGCATTCTTACTAGAAAATGCGAAAAAAGAAGGCGTCATCACAACAGAAAGTGGCCTTCAATACATGGTTCTTGAAAAAGGCGAAGGTGAGGTTCACCCAACGGCAACAAGTAAAGTAAAAGTACACTACCACGGCACCTTGATTGATGGCACGGTATTCGATAGCTCTGTTAATCGTGGTGAGCCTATTTCATTTGGTCTTAACCAAGTCATTAAAGGCTGGCAAGAAGGCCTACAATACATGGTAGAGGGTGAGAAAATCCGCCTTTTCGTACCAAGCACGCTTGGCTATGGTAAGAGTGGCTCTGGCCCAATTCCACCAGCAAGTGTTTTGATCTTTGATGTTGAACTGCTAGAAATTCAATAAATCTAGAAAGCTTTGTCTTAAAGCCAAAGTATCAAAACCAAAAACGCCGCGAACCACGCGGCGTTTTCTGTTTTAAGAGAGGTTAAAAACCAATATAGTGATCCGAAAGCAATGCAATGAACAACGCCAAAAGATGATAGATAGAGAATTTAAACGTCTCCATCGCGGTATTTGGCTCTGGTGCATATTTTAGCTTCCATGCATGGTACATAAAGCCAGCATTGAGTAGTAGCGAGGCAAAAAGATACACCACGCCGACCATACCAACCAAAACCGGTAGGACACAAACCAAAGTCAATAGCACCGTATACAACAGAATAGAAGTTTTGGTGTACTCAATGCCGTGTGTCACTGGCAGCATGGGAATATCTACCTTGCGGTAATCCTCGACACGATGAATAGCCAGAGCCCAAAAATGTGGTGGCGTCCAGATAAAAATGATCATCACGAGCAGCCAAGCATTCGCATGTAATTGCCCTGTTACAGCAGTCCAACCGAGAAGAGGCGGCATCGCACCGGCAATCCCTGCAATGACGATATTTTGGGGCGTAGCACGTTTGAGGTACATTGTGTATACCATCGCATAGCCGAGCAAACTCATCAAAGTCAACCATGCCGTCAGCGGGTTGACCATCGCATAGAGAAGTACAAACCCTAAGACACCTAAAACTGTAGCGAAGGCTATCACCGATGATGGTTTAGTCTCACCCGATGGCAATGGTCGTTTGTGTGTACGTGCCATTCTCGCATCAATTCGGCGGTCAATTAGATGATTAAACGCTGCCGCAGACCCTGCCATCAGACCAATCCCCGTTAGGCCAACTACCGCCTGCAACCAGGGGAAATCATCAACCGGGGCTAAGCTCATACCTACTACTGCCGTCACCAACATTAACGCCACCACTTTAGGTTTCGTTAACTTCAAATAAACGGAACTTAGTCGCTTTCGCCCATTTAACGACAGCGCGATTTCTTTACTCATAGCGAACTCCTTTCGCGGTGTAATTCCAAGCCGTTTTACCCTGCCACAAGTAAAACTGGCTAACACAAACGAGACTCAACATAACAGCGGCACCAAGGTTGTGCGCCACCGCGACATAGATAGGAAGTTGAAATACTACGTTGCTTACACCCAGCATAATTTGGCACACCAGAGTGAATAACAACCACCCTCCGATTCTCTGTGAATGATGAGAATCTTGCCTCATAAGCCCAATACTATAAGCCAATACCACGGTGGCGGTAACAATAGCGCCTATACGATGAGTGACGTGTATAGTCATTCTTGCCGGATACTCCAAGACACCAAATTCATAATTCTCGAATCCAGTTTGCCAGAAAGAAAACGCTTCTTTCCATGAGAGATGGCTCATCCAGTCTCCCTCACAAATCGGCAGTGTGGTACACATCAGCGCAGCATAATTTGACGAAGTCCATCCTCCAAGGAGCACTTGCACCAAAACAACCAGGAAAACCAACAATGAAAAGCCTCTCAGAGAGCTAGAAGATGGAGAGAAATAGAGATTGTTTTGCGCTTTTAATTGGCAGTAAAAAATCGCCTGTAACGCCAATAAAACAAAACCACCGAGCAAGTGAAGCATCACGATGACGGGCATTAATTTAAGAGTAACTGTCCACATTCCCAAAAGTGCCTGCCCAATCACCAATACGCTTAGCAACATCGGAATGGTTGAATTTACACGCTCAGACCTTATTGATATCGCTGCCATCGCAAAAATGACTAAACCTAACGTTCCTGCAAAATAGCGATGAATCATCTCAAGCCATGCTTTCTCATGCTCTACTGCCCGCTCGGGGAAGTTCAGGTTAGCACGTATGACGTCTTCTTCTTGATGCGGCACAGAAAAGTGCCCATAACAACCAGGCCAGTCCGGGCAACCTAACCCTGCATCTGAAAGGCGAGTATATGCCCCTAGCATGATCACCACGAGAGTTAGGAGCAAACTGAATCTAACCAACTGAATTAATTTCATATGCACTTCCTCTAACCGACTCGTGACAGTTTTAAGAGCTTGCGTAAGTCCGCCAACATACCTTTATTCAATAGGACTAAGTCCTCATTTGGTTTCGGCGAGTAAGACATCACCAGTTGCCCAAGAGGATCAACGATCAACATTTGCCCAGGTTTCACTTTAGCGGTAACCAATTCATTCATTTGCATCGCTAACATCGATACTTCCATGGGATCTGAATGCTCAGTCTGCCAAACGACTGGCACTACTCGCTCTTGATACTTACCTAAAGCAACATGGCTTTGCTGAAGCAGGTAAAGCTGCTGTTTACACTCTTCAGTGCATTCGTTAGGCAATACATAAGCGAGTTGCCAACCATGGTCTTTGAGAGGTGACTCTTGACCAAGTTGCTCTAACGTCGTGTATGGTTCGACTAACTCGCCTCTATTGGTCACTCCGCTTTGATACCACCCTTGTGTGAGAATGACTTTTGCAATGACAGCGGGAAGCGCGAACGTACAAACCAGCGCAATCAACATTAGTCGTCCTTTGGTTACTTTAGATGTCATGCTTCACCTCCATGTGACGCAACTTTTTTTGCCAACGAACAAAAACAATTAAAGTCAGTATTAAGAAAACACCTGCCATCGAAAACCATTGAATCGAATAGCCAAAATGTTTGGCACTATTGAGTGGTAATGGATTCCAAGGAAAGTCATAGGGCCAACGAGTTAAATTGTCTGGCTGCAAGACTGCGGGCATAAGTTCAATATTCAGTAGCTGATTCAATTGCGCGATGTTTAGGTTTTGCACGCGAATAACATCGCCAACTTCCGGCATTAACTCTGAACTCAGTGGATTAGTAGATTTTCGGTACAGGCGTCCTGTGATGAAAGTCGAATTATCGAGTTTGGTGACCGTTGGTAACATTGAGCGATCTGCTCTTCCCTCGACAAAACCAAGCTCCAATAACGCATAGGTACTATGCTCATCGCTCGTCAATACAATCTGAAATGCTAAATATCCCACACTGCCTTGATGCGTTTGGTTGTCTAACAAAATTACGGGAAACGCCTGAGGAACAACATTAACTTCCACTTTTTTCCCGAGGATACTTTCCTCTCGCCAGTCGTTGTCTTCAAGAACGACGCTTAGTGCTTGGTACGCACTATCCGCACGCGCGAGAATGGCTTGTTCCAATGCTTGTTTTTCTTGCCCTCTCTCAAACTGCCAAAAACCCAGTTTGACCAAAAGAGAAAACACAACCACAGTTAAACCAACTGCAACCCAAAACCGTTTCGATAGCCATAATTGTCTTGATAACAACAATGATGAAACCGGAGGTGCCATGTCCACCGTATTTCTATTCAAACTGACGCTTGTCCTTTTGCTGCTTTTCATTATCTTCAACCTCGCAAAAGCGCTTATCGAAATGGTTCGTGAAGACCCAGATAATCCTGAAAAAAGAGACAAACCCATGAGTCATTACTTAGGCCGTCGAGTCATGTTCTCCGCTTTGGTGGTCGTCCTTTTGCTTATTGCGCTCAGCTCGGGTTGGCTAGCACCAAACCCTCGCCCTTATTAGTCGAACCAAGAGTTCACTCTGCGCCTAAAGTACGTAAACAAACACAAACAGACATAACCAAACCACATCCACGAAATGCCAATACCAGCTGCCCGCTTGAAAGGCAAAATGGTTCTTTGGTGAAAAGTGATCTTTAGCGATTCTGAACAGCAGCACGATCAAAAAGATAGTCCCAAGACAAACGTGTAAACCGTGGAACCCCGTCAACATGAAGAACGTGTTACCGTAAATACCGGACTGCAACGTGAGCCCTATATCTTGATAAGCATGAACATACTCAACCGCTTGGTAATATAGGAAAAAGCCAGCAAGTACGATGGTTATCTCTAACCAAACAATCAGTGCCGTTCTTTTGTCTTGTTCAAGGCTTATATGCGCCATATGTAGCGTAATAGACGACAATAGCAGCAAGATAGTATTGGTAAGGGGTATGCCCTGCCACGGCATAGCTTGTGTTGTTTCTCCTCCCGGCGTCAGTGTGAGTGGCCACATCGCTTCGAAGGTTGGCCACAGGACTTCGTTGGTCATGAAGTTATTATCTGCCCCACCTAACCAAGGCACAGAAATCATTCTGGCGTAAAACAAGGCACCAAAAAAAGCACCAAAAAACATCACTTCAGAAAAGATAAACCAGCTCATTCCTTGGCGAAAAGAACGAGTAATTTGCGAACTGTATTTTCCACTCAGTGATTCAGTAATCACATTACTAAACCAACCAGCCAACATGTAAAGCAAGAACAAGAAGCCCACCGCTAGCACAATGCCGCCAATGGTTCCCACTGCACCATCACTTTGTGTCCCCTGAACGGTCATGCCTGCGCCAACAGCCACTAAAAACAGAGCAAATGCACCGATGATCGGCCAGCTACTTTGAGCGGGAACATAATATGTTCCTGGCTTGTTACTCATAATTTCTCTCCTTACTGACCAACCTTGGTCTGTATCTCTCTCCCTGAATGGCTAAGAGCCTGTAGGAGGGGGAAGTTTATAGAGTGTGTAAGACAGCGTTAATGTGTGTATAGACTCCGGCAAGTCCGGTTCGATATAAAAAATCAACGGCATTTGAGCTTGCTGTTTACCATCCAGAGGCTGCTGGTTAAAACAAAAACACTCAATCTTATTGAAGTAAGCAGCTCCAGTCCCGGGAGAAACAGAAGGAACGGCTTGCCCCACCAACTTCTGCCCGCTTTCATTAAATGCAAGGTATTCGGTTTGCACGACTTCACCTGGGTGAACATCCATCGAAATCACTTTGGGTCTAAACTCCCAAGGCATATCTGGGCTGACATGCGCCATAAACTCCACGCGAATAGTTCGGCTCATGTCCGGTTGCATACCTGTCGGTTGAATGGCGGCCACTTCACTTGTCTTTCCATTGATTCCCAGTGCGTCGCACATCACGTCATAAAGTGGGACCAGTGCATAGCCGAAGCCAAACATTAACAGGGTCGCCAAAAGCAACTTCACTGTGAGCTTCTTGTTTGATGGATTCGGTTTCATGTCACTCACCCCACTCTTTGCTAGTCAATCTTAGGCGGTGTAGTAAACGTATGATGCGGCGCAGGGCTTGGCACTGTCCACTCTAAGCCCTCCGCACGTTCCCACGGTTTTGCAGAAGCCTTTTCCCCGCCACGAATACACTTGATCACCAACCATAAGAAGATCAGTTGTGACAACCCGAATGCAAACCCACCAATTGATACTATTTGATTAACATCAGCAAACTGAATGGCGTAATCCGGTATGCGTCTTGGCATGCCCGCTAAGCCTAGGAAGTGCATTGGGAAAAACAGGACATTGACGGAAATAATTGAGCACCAGAAATGCCATAAACTCAGCTTGTGGTCGTACATATTGCCCGTCCACTTAGGTAGCCAGTAGTATGCCGCTGCCATGATCGAGAATACCGCACCAGATACCAACACATAATGGAAATGGGCAACCACGAAGTAAGTGTCATGATATTGGAAATCCGCCGGCACAATCGCCAACATCAGTCCCGAGAAGCCGCCAATAGTAAAAAGCACAATAAAGGCAATGGCAAACAACATTGGCGTTTCAAATGTCAGAGCTCCACGCCACATGGTGGCAACCCAGTTAAAGACTTTAACCCCCGTTGGTACCGCAATCAGCATAGTGCAATACATAAAGAAGAGCTCAGCAAAAACTGGCATCCCCGTGGTAAACATGTGGTGCGCCCACACAAGGAAAGATAACAATGCAATGCTGCACGTCGCGTAAACCATCGAATGATAACCAAACAGCTTCTTACCACTGAAAGCAGGCAGAATGGCGGAGATGATTCCAAACGACGGTAAAATCATGATGTACACTTCTGGGTGACCAAAGAACCAAAAGATGTGTTGGAACATTACCGGGTCACCACCACCAGCTGCGTCAAAGAAGCTAGTCCCGAAATATTTGTCAGTAAGAACCATGGTCACCGCACCCGCTAATACCGGCATAACCGCGATTAGCAAGAAAGCGGTAATTAACCAAGTCCAAACAAACATTGGTAACTTGAACCAAGTCATTCCCGGAGCTCGCATATTTACGATCGTCACGATAACGTTGATCGCGCCCATAATGGAGCTGATACCCATGATATGCACAGAGAATACAAACAGCGCAGTGCTATCCGGGCCATAAGTCGTGGACAGCGGAGCATAAAACGTCCAACCAAAATCAGGACCGCCGCCAGGTAAAAACAACGAGCTCAACAAAATAAGAAATGCAAAAGGTAAGATCCAAAAACTCAAGTTGTTCATGCGCGGCAGCGCCATATCTGGAGCGCCGATCATCATCGGGATCATCCAGTTAGCAAGGCCAGTAAATGCTGGCATCACCGCACCAAATACCATCACTAAACCGTGTACCGTGGTCATTTGATTAAAAAACTGCGGATCGACTAGCTGTAGCCCTGGCTGGAACAGTTCGGCACGAATGATCATAGCCATCGCACCACCTGTTAGAAACATCGCAAAGCTAAACCAAAGGTAGAGGGTGCCTATGTCTTTATGACTTGTAGAATACAACCAACGAGTGATGCCCTGGGGTGCATGATGCTCGTGACCATCATCAATCGCAATGGTACTGTTCGCACTGGCTTCTGCTGGCGCAGACTTCACTGCCTTATCTATTGGCTTACTCATATTTCCTCCTTAGCACTGCCTTGTGCCTTAAAGGCATTCACATCGGATGCTTGCACTGTATCGCCAGTATCGTTGCCCCATGCATTTCGTTGATATGTGATAACCGCGCCAATTTCTTTGTCACTTAACTGATTAGAAAAAGCCTGCATTGCGGTGCCCGGGCGACCGTTGACAATAATATCTATGTGCTCTGTAACATCTCCGGTTGCAATAGGACTGCCTTTAATCGCGGGAAATGCACCCGGAATCCCCTCACCATTTGCCTGATGACAGACAGCGCAGCGCGCCGTGTATATAGATTCGCCTTGCGACATCAATTCATCCATAGATAAGTCTTGAGAGAGCGCTTCTTGTGCCGCCGCTTTTTGAAGTGCGAGTTCTTCCTTCTTACTCGCTAGCCATTCATCGAACTTCTCTTCTTCCATCGCATGCACCACCACTGGCATAAATCCGTGTGCACGACCACATAGCTCCGCACACTGACCGCGATATACGCCTGGCTCATCAATTCTTGTCCATGCTTCATTAATAAAACCTGGAATGGTGTCTTTCTTGACGGCAAAGTCCGGTACCCACCAAGAGTGAATGACATCATCAGAAGTCATCAAAAAACGCACTTTGCGATTCACAGGCAACACCAAAGGGTTGTCTACTTCCAGTAAGTAATGTGCGCCTTTAGCTTCGATTCCATCAATTTGTTTTTGGCTGGTGGCAAGCAAACTAAAAAACTCAACATCTTCGCCAAAATAGCTGTAATGCCATTTCCATTGCGAGCCTGTGATCTTGACCGTGATATCCGATTGGCTTGTGTCTTCCATTGCTACTAGAGTTTTTGTTGCGGGAATCGCCATAGCGACAAGAATGATGATGGGTATGACCGTCCAAATAATTTCCACTTTTGTGCTTTCATGGAAATGTGCGGCAACTGCTCCTTTTGACTTGCGATGACGAAAGATGGAATAGAACATCACACCAAAAACAATCAAAGCAATTACACAGCAGATATAGAAAATCAGCATATGTAATTCATACACTTGCCCACTTATCTCTGTGACCCCTTTTGTCATGTTGTAGTCATTTTCCTTTGACCAACCAAAAGAGGAAAATGTGATTAAAATCACATTCAGTGATAAGGCTAGAGTAGTCGTTAATCTTTTCAAAAGATCTCTCCTCTGCTCAGCCGCTACGCCTACGCGAGCTTCCTTGCGTCCCGATGCAAATATCGAACAACTTTACGAAAAATCACAAAAACTACGATTTCGACACGGTTTGTTATATTTATGTTAAAAGGCTAGTTATAGTTCCAAGGTTCTTCAAGAAATTAAATATGATTAAATTTTGTTCGGATAAGAAAAATTAATTCGGTTTATCGATTGCCCTCTTTGAAATGTAATTGAGAACCATTTACATTGATTTAAAAGAAAACATTGAGATACTTACCAAACGAAGTGTCCAAGAAAGTAGGCTCCCCCTACTAAGGAATGACTGATATGACAGCACTAATTACGCAATGGCTAGAACGAGACCCTGATCCTAAGACTCGTGAAGAGCTACAACACCTCGTCGATACGAACAATGAACAAGAACTTACTGATCGCTTTGGCTCACGCCTTGCCTTTGGTACTGCAGGCTTACGTGGCAAAGTGGGCGCAGGTCCAAACCGAATGAACCGCTTGGTGATTCAAGAGACCGCCACTGGTTTAGGGCACTATTTGCTTGAGCAAGTCAAAGATGCCGCGAGTCGTGGTGTCGTTATTGGCTACGACGGTCGTCCCGATTCAAAACAATTCGCGCATGATACCGCATCCGTACTGACGGCCCTTGGTATCAAGGTTTACCTAACGTATGACGTTGCAGCAACCCCAATTGTCGCGTTTGGTGTCCGTACATTGAATGCAGCGGCCGCTGTTGTTGTTACTGCCAGTCACAATCCACCAGAATACAATGGCTTTAAAGTATATTGGGAGAATGGCGCACAGATTATTCCTCCGCACGACTCTGGAATCGCAGCGAAAATTGATGACGCAACAACGAAGCCATTACCTTTAATGTCTCTCGATGATGCAAAACAGCACGGTTTGTTAGTTTGGTTGGAAGACGACTACTACCAAACTTACCGTAAGACAATGAATGAAAACGCGCTGCTTACTCCTGACAACAATACCGATATATCTATTGCTTACACCGCAATGCATGGCGTTGGCGCGAATATGGCGGAAACGCTACTTGCCGACGCAGGCTTCCAAAAAGTGGCAAGTGTTAAGGAACAGCGCGAACCTGATGGAAGCTTCCCGACCGTCAACTTCCCAAACCCTGAAGAAGCCGGTGCAATGGATATGGTGATGGCATTAGGTAAGTCCGTAGATGCCGATATCGCTTGCGCGAACGATCCAGATGCAGACCGTTTTGCCGTGGCAGTTAAACGCCCAGATGGCGAGTATCAAATGCTAACGGGTGATCAGGTGGGCTCACTGTTTGGCGATTACTTGTTGGAACAGCAACCTAACGCTTTGGTTGGCAACACCATCGTATCCTCAAGAATGCTGAGCAGCATCGCTAAGGCGCATGGCGCACAATACTATCAAACATTAACTGGCTTTAAATGGCTTACTAACGTTGCCATGGAACAAGAGACAGAAACCAACCCATTCTTGTTTGCTTATGAGGAAGCGCTCGGTTATACCGTGGGTAACAAGGTGTGGGACAAAGATGGCTTATCTGCAATCGTCGCGTTTTCACAGCTAACAGGCAAACTTAAAACGCAAGGCAAAACACTGTGGGATAAACTGGAAGAGCTGTACCGCGAGCACGGTTTCTACTTCAACGCACAACGCAGCATCGCTCTCGACCCGAACTCTCCACCAATCGGCGACAAACTCCGAGCAAATCCACCAACAGAGATTGCTGGTAAAAAAGTTGCAGTAACCGAAGATCTTAAAACATCGGTTCGCATGTTTGACGACGGCTCTGAAGAATCCATTGACTTACCAGCAAGTGACGTATTGATTTATCACCTAGAAGATCAATCACGCGTGATTGTTCGTCCTTCTGGTACTGAGCCAAAACTAAAATGTTACTACGAAGTCATCAACCTCTTCCCTGCGGATATGAGCTATGAGCAAGCACAGCAAGCAGCAGAAGCGAAAATGAACGAACTTATCGACGCGCACCAGCAAAGTTTGTAAGTCAAAGAGAAACATAGATATTTGATACAACAAGAGGCGCAAATTCGCGCCTCTTTTTTTGATTTTAACGAGAACAAGTCAAGCTAACCCGTGCTTTTCCCTAGCCTACAATTTCCTTTTGTAGAAAGTGCTTGTGGATGCCCTCTGCAGGATAACCTGAGTACTGCCCCACTTTCTCAAAACCTAATTTGAGATAGAACTCAAGAGCTTGAAAGCTGTAGGTATCCAAATAAACATGGGTAACCCCGTGAGGCTTTACTCTTTGTTCTAGCATCGACATTAATTGGCTACCGAGACCAGAGGTTCGACTTTCAGCGTCTACCCACAAAAACTCAACAAACACCGTATTTTTAAACATTTCGCCAGTCAAGCCACCCATGATCTTGCCATTCTCATCTTTTGCGAAACAGCCTACAGCATGCACTTCCCCTTCAGGTAAATGCAGTCGGTTATAAGATCGAATACCTTCACGAACAAAATCAAGGTCTGTTTGATCTGGATTTAAACAAAATTCAAGCTTCATATACCCTCTCCTTAGGAAACACCAATATCCTAAAACAAAAAGCCAGCAATTGCTGGCTTTCTGATGGAATATGATAACTTTACAAGGCGAAACTACTCAGCATCCACAACGCCAGAATAACAAACACTAACCCCATTAGTTTATGTTGATACGTGCGGAATTTTTCGTTCTCGAGCAGCCCTTTGCCCAATGTGCCTGCTAACCCAACAAGTAATAAATTGAATGACAAGCCAAGAACGTTCAACAATAACCCTAGCGCTAGCATCTGCTCACCGGAAGATGCCGTGATATTGCTTGAGACAAACTGCGGCAAAAACATTACAAAAAAGACCAAGGCTTTAGGGTTAAGCAAATTACTCATCAAAGCACGCTGATAATAAGTTGATGCCATTTTGTTTTGACCATCAAGCTCTGGAGCCGAAGAGGCCTCAGCTCGTAAGCAGTCCCAACCCATTTTTAGCAAGTAAGCGCCACCTAATAGATGAAGGACTTTAAGGGCTATTGGGCTCATGGCAATCAGGGTAGATACGCCCATTGCAGCAAGCAAAGTAAGAATAACACCAGACGTCGCATTGCCTAAGCTAGCAAAAAAACCGACCTTCTTACCGTAACTCATACTAGAGCTCGCTATCAGCAACATATCGGGCCCTGGTAACAGCAACAAAGCCACTACTGCGGTGAGATAAACAGGAAGTACAGATAAATCAATCATGATGAAACCGCTTTTCTACAACAAGGCGGCGAATGTTATACCAACAAAATAACATCATCCAGCCCAAAATAGCCAAGATAAATCAAAAAATAAAAATCATAGTTTGCCCAGTTGAAAAATAGCAATCAATTCGCCTGTTTATCAAAATCGAATAGCAATTTTGTACAAAAATAAGCACGATGGATCCGTTACACTTCTAAAATGATTTTCTTGAGCAGACCGGATAAAGATGAAAGAAAAGAATAAGGAAATCGCTACCTTCAAGATAGCTCAAGAGCTCGGCGGTTTAGAACTTCTCGATGCAAAGTATGAGAAGCAGAATTTTTCACGCCATAGCCACGAAGGTTACACTATTGGTGTCATCGAAAAAGGGGCACAACAATTTTTTAGGACGGGCGGGAATCATATCGCGCCACAGGACAGCATCATCCTTGTTAATGCAGATGAAGTACACAACGGACATTCAGCCTCGGAAGGCGGCTGGGAATACAAAGCAATGTACCCCGTACCTCAGCAGTTTCAAACTTTAGGACAAGAGCTTGGTTCACCAAATGTAGCTCTGCCCTATTTCCCTCAACCTGTGGTTTACGATCCTGAGCTGGCTAGTCAGTTACGATTGGTATTTGAAACACTAGAAAAATCAGACAACCGTTTGTTGAGAGAAACTTTGGTTTACGGCACGTTGATTAAGCTAGCCAGTAAACACAGCACTCATCGGGCACCACTGAAAGAATCAACCAGAGCTCAGCGACAAGTGCAGCTAGTCAGAGAATTTTTGGAAGACTTTCCACAAACGGACGTCTCACTAGAAGAACTCGCCAAACTGTCTGGATTAAGCCCTTTTCATCTGCTGAGAGAGTTTCAAAAGCAATTTGGCTTTCCGCCTCATGCCTATCAAATTCAGCAACGTTTACGTATGGCGAAGAAGCTACTAAAAATGGGACAAAAAATTTCAGACGTGGCACAAGAATGCGGCTTCCATGATCAAAGCCATCTGCATCGACACTTTAAAAAAGCCATGGGCGTCACTCCCGGCCAATACGTCCGTCACAGCTAAAGCAGCAATATTGTACAAGGCGTTATGCGACTACCGAGCTATCTTGGTAATCTGATTTAGGAATAAATAAGAAGAAACTATGGACCACACTTTGCCGTTACAAAAAGAATCAAAAGCCACGCTATTTTGGCAAGGTACACTTGCGATGATGCCTCTGAGTATCGCAGTGCTCCCTTGGGGCTTACTCGCAGGCTCATTCGCAATTGATACTGGGCTTCACCCTTTGGAAGGACAAGCACTATCCGCCATTCTGTTCGCAGGTTCTGCACAGCTCGTCGCGATGGGAATGATTAAAACGGGAGCAGGTCTAGTGACCATGTTACTGACAACGTTTTTTATCACCTCTCGACACTTCCTCTACAGTGTATCGATGCGCAGTAAAATTGCACCGCTCCCTCTAAAATGGCGATTATCACTCGGCTTCTTACTTACTGACGAGCTGTTTGCGATTGTAGGCCACCATTCCGATAAACAATTTAATCGCTGGTATGCACTTGGGGCTGGTCTGAGTTTTTACCTGTTTTGGAATGTCGCGACATTGACGGGCATTATTGCGGGAAGTCTAATCCCTGAACTGAACGAAATGGGTTTGGAATTTGCTGTGGCCGCAACTTTTATCGCGATAGTAGTACCCACCATTAAAAATGCAGCGGTGCTCGCGAGTGTTATTGTGGCTTTGGTGAGCTCAGTTGCCCTAACCTATTATCAAATTGAGGGAAGTTTGATGATTTCAAGCATTTTAGCCATGCTTACTGGTTACTTTGTGGAACAAGTAAAGGAGAAACGCTAATGATCATGTTGGCTATTTTACTGATGACGGTACTTGTTTTCACCAGCCGCTACTTGTTTTTAGAACCCAAGCTACCATTGCGATTAGGGACGCGCACTCAAAAAGTACTCAATTACGCTAGCCCCGCAGTACTGACTGCGATCTGGGCACCTATCGTTTTCATTCCAGATGGGGAGCTCAACGTCAATGTGCAAAACCCATTTTTACTGGCTGCCGTACTGGCTGCTTTAATCGCGTATTTTACTAAAAATGTTCTTTTAACGACGGTTATCAGTATGGTGGTATTTCTCGTTCTACGAATTTGGCTTTAATCCGCCAACCACTCAATCTCCAACAAGGTGACATCGCCACACTTTAATCGACCAAGGAAGATGTCACCTTCATGTACCTCACCAACGCCCTTTGGTGTACCAGTCATCACTACATCGCCATCTTGAAGTGTTGTGTAACTGGTTAATTCATCCAGGATAGTTAGCGGCGGGTAGAGCATTTGGTTAACGTGACCTTTTTGTACACGAACACAGTTAATTAAGAGCTCAAGGTTAAGATCGTTGATATCAATGTTATCCAAAGAGACAAACCGACTAAACACAGCAGAGCCATCAAATGCCTTAGCACGCTCCCACGGCAACCCCTGATTTTTAAGCGAGGATTGCAAACCACGCTTGGTCAGATCCAATCCCAAACCAACCGCTGAATAACGTCCATCCTTGATCAAAAAGCAGATTTCAGCCTCATAATGAAGGGGCTCTTGATGGAATGAACGCAGAGTTGTTGATACGGAAGTTGCGGGTTTATTAAATACCACCATTTGCTCAGGCATTGCATTATTAAGCTCATGAATATGTTCAACGTAATTTCGTCCAACACAAAGCACTTTACCCACTTCTACTTTCTTTTCTTCAACTTGAATAACACTCATCATTCTTCCCTGCAAAACAAAAATCCCATCATAATCTAACCTATTGACTTAACGACACTAAATAGCAACCTCTAGTGTAAAAAATAAGACATTCACCCCGTTTTGAGTTTTGTATCATCTAATTGAAACAGCAAAGTATTTGTAAAACAAATAGACAAAAAGCCAGCACGAGGCTGGCTTTAGATCAATGAGCTTGAATAATAGTTCTCGCTAAACCCTATTATAGGTAGTAACGAGCACCTAACGCCCATTTGTCATCAGTTTCACGACCATTGTCGTCATTTAGGTCAAACTGGTAACCCGCGTAACCAACAAATTTAGGCGTGAAGTTGTATTCTGCTTGTAGTGCCATTTCTTCACGAGCAGTTTCTGTTTTAGAGCTCTTAAACTCTTTACCTTCCACCATCTCATAGTTAACACTCAAGTTTAGGCTGTTTGCTAGAGCGTATGCGATGATCGCTTCGTACGCATCACTTTCTTCTAAACGGTCGCCTTTTGCACTGAAGTTCATGTTTTCGTTTGAACCATAAACCGCAGCAAGGAATAGGCCTTGGCCGTACGCACCGTAAGATGCTGATACAACGTGTGATTCCGCCGTGTGCTTACCTGCATATGCAGGGTGCTGGAAATCACCGCCATTGTATGAGTAACCGATTTTAGCGCCCATGATTGAGTAAGAAAGCGCAGCTTGCACACGATCATCGTATTTAGCACCGCCAGTTATAACTCCAGCATCGTTGCGCGTGTAATCATCGTTTGCACCCTGCCAACCAAGACCAAAGTTGATCACACCCGCTTCACCCAGCTCGATGGCATTACGGTAAGAAAGCATTTTATCCGCACGGCCAGTGCCAAGGTTTCCATGATCGTCATAGATGAAGTCGTTTGCAAACGCGATTGGCATATCTGCAATACCTGCGACATCGTAGTAAGGTGACCATTGCGTACCACCTACTGCACGACCATAAACCTCATGTGTTATACCTAAGTAACCTAGACGAGTTTTAAACGACTCTTCACCACCGTCTAAGTAGTTTAGCGCCCATTCACCACGTGCGTCTGCGGTGAAGCCATTACCCAAATCCTGTGTCGCAGAGATATTGATACGAGGAGAGTTAGTACCCACATCCGTGTCACCTTGCTCTGATCCATTTAAATTAACAGAAACGTGGCCGCCCATCGAAAATGTTGTGCCATCGTTATTATATAGTTCCACTGCAACTGCTTGAGTACCGAAGGTTGCTGCCGCGATTGCCGCTGCTAATAATTTTTTATTCATTTCTAAATCCATTACTTATTAGTTGGTTAGTCAGTTTTAGACCCGGCTTTGGTTCACTTTCGTAAAAACGAAATGATGAACAAAGAGAGGAATACAAAGGCTATCCGAGGCATCGTTTCCACCAGATTAGTTTTACCTTTGTGTAACAACTGCCGACACTTTATTTGATTAGTTCCTGACAACCGAGTGAAAAGATCTCAGACAAAACCTAAAAAGCAATCGTTTACTTAGCCTTCAAAAAATCGAGAAATAAAAACCTTACAATAAGAAATGCTTTAGAGAGAGTTAGCTCACAAATAGCTGATGATTCGCTATTTTTAGGCCAAACTTCCCTGCCAAATTGAAATGTTTACTTACATTTAGGGTCAAGAAACAATTCAGGAACTTTTTGAAAAAAACACAGTCTTCAACGGAGAGGAAAAAACCTCAAAAAAGATAAACCTTTCTTTTTATAAGTGGTATGAGAAGGGGCACTTATTCTTTCCAGCAATAAAAGTGCAATCAAATCATAACTTAACAGAAATCTATCTTTCATTTTCAGCCTTTACCTTAGCGTCATCAACACATCGGGCAAGAAAGCCCATCGATTACAACTAGGGTAATAAGAAAATGAAAAAGGCAGCACTAACTACTGCAATTCTTACAGCATTGGTATCAGCACCATCATTCGCAGCAACTGTATACAAAAACGACGGTACTGAATTAAAAGTTGGCGGCCGCGTTGAGTTTCGTGGTGACTTCATCGGTTCAGACGGTGCTGAAATTGAAGGTTCCATGGAAGATAAAAGCCGTGCTCGTCTTAACCTAAAAGGTAAAACAGACATCGGCAACGGCCTTTCTGCTTTCGGTGTTTACGAAGCCGAACAAAAAACGGGCAAGAGTGAATTCAAAAACCGCTACATGTATGCAGGCGTCGACTCTGATATCGGTGCTTTCTCTGTAGGTCGTCAAGACATGGCTGCAGTCATCATCTCTGACATGACGGATATCACAGAATTCTCTGGTGTTCAGCAAGTTATTGATTCGTCTTCTGATAAGCAAGACAGCGTTTTCGCATACCGTGGTGCGTTTGATGCACTACAACTTCAAGCAACCTACCAAGCAAACTCTAGCGATAACGAAGATAAATACGGCATCTCTGGAATGTACTCACTACCAATGGGCCTCGACTTTGGTCTTGCATACTCTGGTGGCGATGTAGATAAAGATAACTCTGAAGATCAAATTCTAGGTGGTATCGCTTACTCGATGGACAACCTTTACCTAGCAGGTACTTATTCTCAAGGCTCCCTGACTGACTCTGAAGACTTTACGGCTTACGAGCTAGTCGCAAGCTACAAAGTAGCAAGCAAAGTGACACTTGCAGCTCTATACACAGCTCAAGAGAATGATCCAGACAACGGTTCAAAGTACGACACCGTTGAAGGTATCGAGCTTGTTGGTTACTACAAACTAAACAGCAACTTCCGTACTTACCTGTCTTACTACATCAACCAACTTGATGAAGCAAAAGATGCAACAACAGGTCTAGTAACAGAAGGCGAAGATACACTGCGCCTAGGCGTACGTTACGATTTCTAATTCACTCTTGTCCTAAGAGCGAGTCCACTTGGCCAGCACCTTTGCTGGCCATTTTTATGTAACCCAACACAACTCGATAAGTCTTCACACTATCCAAGCATCGCTCAGCAATGAAAAACGACCGTAACGACGCCTACTTCTGCCCTCTTTTAATGCGATTGATCACTAAGTTAGTGCATTTCATCTAATCGACAACATAGAAAAACCAAAAAACCATTTAAAATCAAATATATAAAAGTTGGCACGTGTTCTGCAATATTATTTATGCAAATGCATGGCAGCGTTTGTGCTTCTCGTTCTTTGTACCTGTTATAACAGGCACGTCCTTTGAATTGGTAATGTCGCCTCCCTCTGGGAGGCATTTTTTTATTGGCGCGAAAAACAATAGGACGTATGATCCCGCCACCTCTATCAAACTGGAATTTTTCAATTGAATCATCATCCTGTTCAAGGTGCGTCCTGGATGCTAACAGCTGGCTTGGCATTCGCCATAGTGAACAGCTTCGCCCAAATTGCTAGCATCAACTTTGGTGTCTCTTCCACCACATTTGCGTTATTCCAATATGCAATCGCCTTGTTTGTTATTCTGCCCTACCTACGTACACTTGGGATTAGGCGTTCTTTAAGAACCCAACACTTTGGCTGGCATGCATTCCGCATTTTTCTCTCTGTTATCGGGATTCAACTTTGGTTATGGGCTCTCGCTTACCCAGTTCCAATTTGGCAAGGCATTGCACTTCTCATGACCTCTCCGTTATTTGCCACAGTTGGTTCTGGCTTGTTACTCAAAGAGAAAGTAGGTACTGCACGCTGGCTCGCTACATTGACGGGGTTTGTTGGTGCCATGATCATTCTTGAGCCTTGGGCAGACTCATTTACATGGGCGACCCTGCTCCCTGTTGGCGCCGCATTTTTCTGGGCAGCGTATTCATTAATGGTTAAAAAAATGTCGGTAAACGATCCGCCTTCAACCATGGTCGTCTATTTGTTACTGCTGATAACGCCATTTAATATCTTGTTAGCGATACCGACGTTTACTATGCCAGATACGTGGACGATATGGGGTGTGCTTTTAGCCGCAGGTGCACTTACAGCACTCGCTCAGTGGGCTATCGTTAAAGCATATGCAGTAGCAGACGCCTCATTTGTGCAACCATTTGATCACGCCAAACTGCCTTTGAATGTTGTTGCTGGTTGGTTGGTGTTTGGTTGGGTGCCACCTGGTCGTTTATGGTTAGGTGCTGCGATTATTATTGCATCTATTGCGTTTATTACGCATTGGGAAGCGAAAAAGACAAAGTTAGTTGAAAGAAAAATCTAATTTAAAAGTTCTATATTTTCAGGAAAGGAAATGAGGAACCCATATGAGTCAACCAATCAAAATTACACTGTATCGCTGGGCTGGTAGTTGGGGCCCATTCAAAGTCAATATTCCTTGTGGTGAATGTACATTAACCAAGGATATTTTAAAGGATACTTTTGAAAACGAACTAGCCGATGTGCCCGTTGAACTTGAAGTAAAAGATTGGTTATCGCACTGGTGGGAACCATTAAAAGCTGGTGCTTGGCATGCACCCATTCTTCTTGTCGAAGGGAAAGTTATCAGTCAAGGAGAAGCATTGAATCGGGGTGTGCTTGTACAGTCTGTTATTGCTGAGTGGGTAAAACGCGATGAGCTAAAAGGCAACATTGTTTATGGTAAAGCAACTTGCCCTTACTGTGTCAAAGCCAAACAATTACTTGACGAGGCTGGCGTTCAGTATGAGTACCATGATGTAGTTAAAGACAGCGCCGCCTTATACCGCATGATTCCTGAAGTAAAAGCCATCATTGGCGAAAAAACACCGGTAACAGTGCCGCAAATCTGGTTAGATGGAAAATATATTGGAGGCGCTGACGATTTAGAAAAGTGGTTATCAGCAAAGGGGCTAGATAAAGTGCCTAACAATGTTGTGGAGATACCAAGCCAATCCGCGTAATTCTAGATTTAAATGTCATCAGTCTTTGAGTAGCGTTTTGCCAATGTTGTGCAATATGTTGGCTACTTACTAACAACAAAACAGAGAAAAGCAAAAAGCCCTGATTTTTCAATCAGGGCTTTTTAAATTATTTCGCCAGTTTTTTAATAACACGAGCAAAAACAGAAGCTTTTTTCTTCTTCGCTTTACCGTAAAGCGCTTTGTGCATCGCGTCTTTTGCAATCATCTGGCCAATATAAGCACCACCAAGTTCGTTACCCATGACCTTCTCCTGAATGTATTGACTTAACTATGTTGTAATTTTACACCACAATTAGATAAAAACAAGACTCCAGTCACATTTATTTTGTAATTAACTTTCAGTTTGATTTTCGTGGATTTCTTGAAATGAGCGTCTATCGCTTAGGTTGTTGGTATGTTTTACCCGCTGCGACGTACGTATCTTTCTGTTTGATTTCAAAGAATGTTTCAAAGAACCACGCAGCAAACTTGATCAAGTGATCGCCTTCATTCATGACGTGCTCTACGTATTCTTGCTCTTCTCCGGACTCATCTTCTTGAGTGGTAATATGGTAAATACGTTTCTCACCATCAACTTCTGCAAGGCCAAACTGACCCGTTAGGGATTGCGCCGCTTGTGCAACTTCTTCTTCCTCACACGCCTTCAAGATTTCAAGTGCCTTTGGCATGCTTTCTTGCTGAGTAATTTCTTTTACCAGTGTTTCAAATTCGTTTTGTTGCATTCTTTCACCTAACGATTAGAGATCGGATAGCCATTGGGCAGAAATGTATTCCAAGCTTGAGAGAAGTATCAAGGTTCGCCCTCTTCCTTTCAAACCAAGTCATTCAGTATACACAACAGGCCAGACTTAATTTAGCTGCGCATTTTAGAAAGCCGACCTTCTGGTTGCAAGTATATTCAGATGGAAGTTTCTGCTTGAACCGTCCCTTCTGGCACTTTACGAAATTGGCTTAGTACAAGAACAAAGCAAGAAAGTAACGCAATAAACAAATAAAACACCCCAAGCTGCTGCTGATTCGTAACCCATGAGTCTACTAAGTACCCACCAAACAAACCTGCTAAACACATTTGAATAGAACCAGATAGCGCAGAAACCGCGCCTGCCTGTTGCTTATGTGGTGAAAGTAGCAAACTGATCGATACCGGGAATGACATTCCTTGAGCAAAACTTAAACACGTGAATGCCGTCAGCAATGAAAATACACTGAAGGGGGTAACCAACAACATGAAGCCTGCAACAGCAACAATCGCGAAACTCATCAGCAAGATTTGCTGAGCTTTGTAACGAGCATTGATCAAGTTCAGCACTAAGCTACCCGTCAGCAAACCAACTGATGGTATGATCATCAAAGAGCCGTAATCTGCCGCCGTTAATCCTAACTCTTGTTGCATTAAAAATGGATACAAGGAGAGAGTAACCAGAGCCGATAAATAACTAAGCCAGTTGTAGCTCGCACTACCAATCACTTGTGTATTCGTTAACAGACGCAAATAGTTCGCGCTTACTTCGCCTACTTTAAATTTTCTCTTCGGATAAGGCAGCGTTTCTGGCAGCACCAATAAACCAAGTGTAAAAATTGCCATTAAGTAAATCAGTACAAACACGAAGACAGCATGCCAACTCAGGTGAAAAGCAATCCAGCCACCAAACAGCGGAGCAATAATTGGCATCACTGAAGCAGTGACTGAAATATAAGATAGCGCTTTGGTTAATTGCATACCGTCATAACTATCACGCAGTACTGACCGACCAAGTACCGAAGCGCTGCCCGCTCCTAGGCCTTGCAGTAACCGTCCCGCTTCAAGGGCAACAATGTTGTCCGAAAACGCGATGCAAATAACCGTACCAACTAGATATACACTTTGCCCCAGAATAAACACCGGCCGACGACCAATCGCATCAGACAATGGGCCGTAAAAAAGCTGAGAGATACCGAAGCCAACGAGAAATAGCGTGACGAGATTCTGAATCGAATGTTGCGGCAAATTCAAGTCATGACCAATCAACGGCAAAGAAGGAAGATAAATACTAACGCCAACTTGGCCTGTGGCAATGATCATCATCGCTAATAACAATGGTGTTTTACGCAAACGTTCCTCCTACTTTGTGACAGATTGATGGCAAACAGTGTATATTTGATACTCAAAGATGATAATCAGCTAAGTTGGAAAGGAATTAATTCCCAAGGAGATACAATGGACTGGATTCAAAGCGTGAAGAGTTATATTCGTGTGGTCGAAGAAGGTAGCTTTAATGCAGCAGCGCGGAAACTCAATACCACCAGCTCAGCTATCAGTAAGCGAGTTCAATGGCTAGAAGATAAAATTGGCGTTCAACTACTCAAACGTACGACCCGCTCAATTAGCCAAACTGAAGCTGGTGCGCTGTTTTATCAACGAGCAAAAAGTCAGCTTGATTCATGGCAATCGGTATTAGATGAAACTCGCTCAGTCAACCAATCACCAGCGGGGCTATTAAAAATTGGGGCAACGCTGGCCGTTGGTTCTAAATTTCTAGTTCATTATCTTGATGATTTTCTTGATAAATATCCAGACATCACACTTCAATTAACAACAACGCTACCAGGCCAATTGCCAGAGCTAAGCTTAGACCTGTTTATTAGCCGGGAATTAGAGCAACTGAACTCTCTAAGTTTCAAAGCTACTGCACTTTTCGAACATAAAGCCCAGTTTTACGCCGCGCCTAGTTACCTAAAGAAATATGGCACACCACAATGCGTTGAGGATCTGACAGAGCATAATGTCCTGATTTGGGGAGAAAAACCCTCACGAGAAATCAAAACAAATCGAGGCAAACGTATCAGCTTGTCCGGTAACTTTGCCACGACCAACCCAGAAGCGCTGTTTCATGGTGCCAAAAGAGGCATGGGTATTTTGATGACGAACAACGTCATGATCAAAGATGATCTCAAATCCGGCGCGTTAGTCCCTATCCTGCCCGATATCACAGCGGATAAAGCCACTGTATATGCCTACTATCCAAAGCTGGATTATCAGCATACCCGAACTAAGCTATTCCTCGATTATCTCAAATCACGATTGGAAGAGGAGAAGCGCGCCTAGCTTAGCGTTTTTATCGTTATAGCTTTAAAAGGTTCAAGCATAAAAACATGAAAATAATGATTTGTTCGTTCACAAAATTTGAAAAATCTGCCTTAGTAACCGATAGTTTATTTGATGCATATCAAATAATAATTCGTCGTGTCTTACACGATATGTTAATAACAACGCTAGGTGAAATGCTCAATGGGTCAGGTACAAATCAGTTTCCACAAAATTGATGAGATATTGAAGCTAAACGGCACGGCTCAGCTAAACCGAGTCACGCTAGATATTCATCAACACTTGCAGAGCCATTGCACTTGCGTTGTAGAAGTTGCGCATCTTCAGCATTCGGCTCATACCATCTCCTTCGCCAGCAATGGAAAAATTACAGACAACCTAAGCTACCACCTTTCAGGCACCCCCTGTGAAAAAGTGGCGAAAGACATTGGCGAACATATTTTCTATCAAGACCAGGTATACAAGCGTTTTCCTGAAGATCAGATGTTTCAAGAAGATGGCATTCAAGCTTACATTGGCCTGCCATTGAAGACACAAAATGGCGAAGTTCTGGGAATTTTACTGTCTACCTTTACCCGAAGCATCCACGCGAAAGAAGCGCAAGATATCCTCGACTTCCACCGATTTTATGCCAATGTCATTATTCATAGCTTACGTGAAAAGTGGGTCAGTGAACGTTCAGATAAGCTTCTTAATCAGCTTAGCTATGAGGTATCGCATGATAACCTAACTGGACTGCTCAACCGTAGCTGTTTAGCTGATACCTTGGAGACATTAACGCAGCAGGCGACTCGCCCATTCAGTTTGGCATATCTTGATATCGATAATTTCAAATCGATCAATGATATCAACGGAAACTATATCGGCGACCAAATCATTAAGTTCACAGCTAACGCCATTCAACAGAGCTTGTCGTCGCCAAACAATGCGTTCCGTGTTGCAGGAGATGAATTCGCCTTCATCACGTACGACGAAGATCCTGTCGCCGTGTGTCAGGAAGTACTCGACAAAATTGAAAGCGGCTACAGCGACAAATCTAACCGGATTTCTTTCACCGTTAGTATTGGTATTGCACGTGCCCCAGTACATATGTTGAACAGCGATGAGCTGATTTTGAATGCCAGTCTCGCTCTCAAAGATTGTAAAAAACACCGCGATACACGGATTCAGCATTACGACACACACCTTAGTGCGTTATACCACCGTAGGACGCAGCTTATTGAGGCAATGCGAATCCAGCTAAGTACTGATATACAAGACAGCGATGAGTTATATGTAGTGGTTCAACCGATCGTCGATATCACGAGCGACCGCTGGAATTACTTTGAAATTTTGACTCGTTGGAATAGCAATATCTATGGAAATATCTCTCCAGCGGAGTTCATTGAAGCTGCCGAGCAATCAGGCCTGATTATCGAGTTAGGTGAACGGATTATTGAACTCGCGTGTATCGCAAAGCAAGAACTCGAAGCGAACCTAGGCTATAAAGTCAAACTCTCCATCAATTGCTCAGCGTATGAGCTGGTTGATTCCAACCGTTATATTAATCACTTAACCAACATGGTTGAAAAGTATCAGCACGAAGCAAAAGACTTTGTTATAGAGCTCACCGAGACCGTCTTACTCTCACAAAGTGGCCGTGAACAGATGGTACTTAACTCGTTGCGATACTTGGGTTTTAAAGTCGCACTGGATGATTTTGGTACAGGATACTCAAGCTTGAACTATATACACAATTATCCGATTGATAGCATCAAAATCGATGCTACCTTTGTGCAGAACATGCTCTCAAATACAACCTCTGAACAAGTAGTGTTTTTGATAGCGCAATTGGCAGAGCTGCTTGATGTGGATTTGATTGCCGAAGGCGTAGAAGACGATAGAGCACTACAAAAGTTAATTGAAATGGGCTGCCACTACATCCAAGGTTATTTTTACTCTCGTCCACACAGTGTTGAAGAAATCGTACACCTGATAAATGAACGTGAAGTGCGGAGTGCCTAACGTACTGAACAGACTGCTGTCATAGAATTCAAATCTAGTTAATGCACAAAGTAAAAGAGACCAAGCTATGCTTAGTCTCTTTTTGTTTTTTAAGCGAAGTACTTTATTACAGCACTGCTTTCTCTTTATCGCGTAATAGTCTATCCATTTCATCTCTGTTCGCGACAAAAGTAGCCATCTCTTTCTTAGGAACAGAACTCGCCATTGGGATATTTGCTCGCATAGCGTTAACTGGACGGCCGTATTCAATCAACTCATAGTGAAGGTGTGGCCCAGTCACTCGACCTGTTTTACCAGAAAGACCGATACGCTGGCCTCGAGAAACCTTTTGCCCTTTCTTCACCAAAATCTTACTTAGGTGTAAGTAACGGGTTTTGTATTTGCTGCCGTGCTCAACAACCACGTAGTTACCCGCATATGGGTGTTTACGAGTCATGATCACTGTACCATCACCAGTAGAAACGACTGGTGTACCGGTTGGTACAGCAAAGTCAGTGCCGTTGTGCGGCGCAACACGCCCCGTTACTGGATGTAAACGATTAGGGTTGAAGCCAGAACTGATACGCCAACGACTACTTACAGGGTAACGCTGGAATGCGCGCTGTAAGCTTTCACCTTTGGCATTGTAGAATTGACCATCAGTATGAAGGTAAGCGGTGATCTCGCGGCCGCGATTATAAATCTTAATCGCCTCAATTTCGTTCTTACCTGTTGGTACACCATTGATGCTTTGTGAGCGGCGAACAACTTCAAATCGATCACCTGCACGAAGATCACGTCCAAAGTTAAGTTGTTCTTTGAGTAAGCTTACGACTTGACTCACTTCCGCCGACGTTAAACCTAAACGACTGGCAGAAGAAGAAAAACTGCCTTGAATAACGCCAACTAAAGGTTCTTGGCTCCACACGCCAGGAATGGAAATATCAGTAAAGTCATAGCTACCATCACTATTCAGCTTGTAGACCACTTTATCTGCAATAGAAAATTGCAGTTCCATTTTCGCTAACTCGCCTGTTGCATCATCACGCCAGAAACGGAGCGTATTGCCCGGCTTAAGTGTATCAAGTGCCAAGTAGTTCAAATCCGTTTCCATTACTTTCATTAACGAGCTGTAACCGAAACCGAGCTGACTAAAAATAGTGCTTAGGTTGTCACCTGTTTGGATTTGATATTCGAAGTTCGGGGGAGTGACAACTTCGGCAGTTGTCGCATCAAGAATTTTTTCAACGACCTGAGATTCAGGTAGGTTCAATGCGATGGTTTTGGTTAAAGATGACTCTTTGAGAGAGTGAGAAACACCAATCGCAACTAAAACTGGCAAGGAGTATAACAGCAGCGCTCTACGACTTGTCAGATTCGGCAACCGTCTTGTAATTTCATTTGTAGACACGGGAATTACTATCTCCTTTCAAACAAGGCTCATAGCTTATGCATTCCCGAATAAGAAATCACTAGGAAATTTCGAGATCTAGCGCAGAAAATACTGAATTTTTACAGAACTCAAAAAAATTCATCACTGTTGCATATGTAAGTTATTCCCTACACGCTGTAATGTGGATGAATTGAATTGATTTGGCGTGTCTGCCATTGCTTGATCGTCACCGTGCGCTAAATATGAAAGCGTGATAGTTGTATCACTTTTCCATTCGAGCTGAGTAAATTTCACGCGGTCACCAACAAAAATACTGTCTAAAAGGACAACTCGGCTCGGCAAGGGGTCAAACTTGAACAAGCCAACATAGTTAAACGAACCGCTACCTTGTGTCGTTACAATCATCGGTGCAACAACCCATGAAACACCTTCAATCTCACGCTGACTAATCGACGCAGTTGGAACAAGTACCTGACCTTTCGTCGCACCTGCATCATAGTCACCTATCAAATAGCCGTTTTCTTTATCCCACTCATCAAGAAAAGTGACCGCACCCTGCTCGGGGACTTGGAGCGTCCAAGGATTACGTGCAGTGATACCAAGCGTCTCTTGCACAATAACGTTCGTTTCTACTTCTGTTTGAGGAAACTTAGCCATGATCTCGTCATCAGACAAACTAAAACGATAAACACCCGCGATCACAACCACAACCAATAAAACGATTGGAATAAGTAGAATAAGTGGTATCGGCAGGATTTTTTTGTGAGTCATGAAGAGTTCCTTGTTTCAAGGTATAAACGAAAAGCGAGTATACCATTGTATACCCAAATGATTTCACCTCTTCAAGTGTTTCAAAATTAAACTAAACTGATTGTATCCAAATAGTTTCAAGTCCAGAGCTCATAACGAGCCAGTGACATAAGCTCTGTGCTCTAGGTCTATTGGTGTATTGGGACAAATAGGTAATCACGATGACAAAAACCATTCATACATGCGAGTGCGCCTGCGGTTTAGTTGAGATCCGTTGTAAGGGAGAGCCCACCCACACGTCTGTCTGCCATTGCTTCGAATGCCAAAAACGAACTGGCAGTGTTTTTGGGGTACAAGCTCGCTTTGAAAAAGAGCACGTCACTTTAAACGGTGAATTCACTAGCTATACCCGAATTGGCGATGATGGCAGTGAGGTTCAGTATGACTTTTGTCCATCCTGCGGCACGACAATGAGGTTGTTCGTTTCTGCATACCCAGAAATCATGATCATTCCCGTCGGTCTATTTACTGATAAAGAGTTCCACCAACCTACGGTTTCAGTCTATGAACAAATGAAACACGGGTGGGTGAGTTTCGAATGCACAACGGAACACATCTGCTAGCGGGCAATCCACGTTCACGTATTTACTTTGGCTCGGACAAACACCCTATAAGTGAGATTTTTTTGAGAATGATCAATCGAGTTTTACTGTAAAGGGTTTCGTAACTCGGTGTGAGCGTTATAATCGGCTCCTAATATTTGGTGGGGGTTTATTGTGATTTCCAGACTTCCTCGTTGGGTGGAATATGGCGCGTTTCTACTAGCTCTTCTCGCGGGCTGCGTCAACGCCGTTGGTCTTCTCGGCTTTCAACACCAAGCGATAACTCATCTTTCGGGAACCGTAACTCAGCTAGGGAACAGCTTGCTAACAGGTGTGGATAGCTCCATTCACCTGCTCTTCATCGTATTTAGCTTTTTGATTGGCGCTGCCTTTAGCGGCTTTTTTATTGAAAGCAGTGCGTTAAAGCTAGGACGAAGATATGGTGTTGCACTGTGCATAGAAGGAAGCTTGCTCTTACTCAGCTTGGGCTTTTTGGTGCAAGGGGATTTGTACGGCCAATATCTAGCATCAGCAGCATGTGGATTACAAAACGCAATGATCACCACGTTTAGCGGCGCAGTAGTCAGAACCACACATATGACCGGAATCATCACCGATCTAGGGATTATGATTGGAGAGAGCTTGAGAGGTCGTCAATTTGACCGACGTAAAGCAAAATTATTCCTATTCATTTTCTTTGGCTTTTTGTTTGGCGGCGTCGCGGGAGCGGCTCTATTTACGGTATATGGTTTATATACGCTAGTTTTCCCAGCAATATTGGCTTTTTCTACAGCTCTGATTTACTGGAGTTACCTATACATACTTAGCCGTCAACAAAAAGCATAAAATTTCGATCCGATTGAAGTGACATGCTTCAATCGGATTTAGCTCAACAGGTTCACACTACCACGGTACAAGAAACGCTGAACGGTATTTTGACACCACTAAAAACCTTAAAATAGATAAGGCTAACTGAATTTCTGGCAAAGAAGTTAGTTAGATCAAAATCACATTTGTTTACCATTTTATTATTCCAGTCACAATGCGCCCCATAATTCACTGCGCAATTCGCCTCTCGTGCTACAATTTTCTAACACAGGCAACATATTCGCATACACTTAGACGTTATTTGACCAATTACCCGACAAATCGGCTGAATAACTAGATGTATTTAATGAATAGTATTGCAATGGATGCAGTTTGCGGGTACCCTCCGCAAAACTGTGATTAAATACGGATGTTTAGTGAATATTTATGTCATGGAAATGGCAAGTATTGACTAGTAGTAACACGAGACAACTATGCATAACACCACTAATGCTACTGAAGCTCCTAAGGGCAACTTTTGGATGTTTTTCATCCCTTCCCTAATTGGTCTTCTACTCTTTATGGCTCCGATCTCTTACGATGGCGGCCTAACCATTCCCGTTGCCGTGATGGCAAAAGTCATCCCAGCGGTGTTAGGCGATACCTTGATTGCTATCGTCACCAGTATCATCGCTTTCATGGCCGTTGCTTCTGTTCTTTGCAAAATTTTTAAGCCAGCTGCAATTTTACGTAATGGTTTTTTAAACGGTCTCTTCAACCCATCTCCACTTTGGCTCGTTGTTCGTTTAATCGGCGGCGCTGCCGTGTTAATGACGTTCTTCCAAGTGGGTCCAAAAGCAATTTGGGAAGAGAACACTGGCGGGCTTGTTCTTACTGGTCTTCTACCTACTCTGTTTGCCGTTTTCATTTTCGCGGGTTTACTGCTTCCGCTTCTTTTGAACTTCGGTCTTCTGGAGCTATTTGGTGCGTTACTCAGTAAAATAATGCGTCCGGTATTCAACCTACCTGGCCGCAGTGCAATTGACTGTATGGCATCTTGGTTAGGCGACGGAAGTGTTGGTATCTTGCTAACCAGCAAGCAATACGAAAATAAGTTTTATACTCAGCGTGAAGCGGCTGTTGTCGGGACCACTTTCTCAGCAGTATCGATCACGTTTAGCTTAGTTGTTATCGCTCAGGTAAAACTAGAGCACTTATTTTTGCCTTTCTACGGCGCTATCTGTCTAGCTGGTATCGTAGCTGCGATTATCATTCCTCGCCTGCCTCCGCTTAGTCTGAAGAAAGATCGCTACATTGACGGCAGCAACCCAGATAAAGACGCAGATGCAGTGCCAGAAGGCCACACCACATTCTCTTGGGGTATGGATCTAGCTCTTAAGCGTGCTGGTCAAGTCACATCGGTTCAGTCTGTATTTAAAGAAGGCGTACACAACGCAGTCGACATGGTATTTGGCGTACTACCTGTAGTTATGGGTCTTGGTACCGTTGCATTGGTGATTGCAGAATACACGCCTGTATTTGCGATTCTGGGTCAACCGTTTATCCCATACCTAGAGCTACTGCAAGTCCCTGAAGCTGTTGCAGCATCACAGACAATCGTTGTTGGCTTTGCGGATATGTTTATTCCAGCAATTTTAGCGGCCTCAATCGATAACGAAATGACACGTTTTGTTATTGCGGCAATGTCAGTAACTCAGCTTATCTACATGTCGGAAGTAGGTGCCCTACTGTTAGGCAGCAAAATTCCAGTAAACATTGTAGAGCTCTTCGTAATCTTCATTTTACGTACGCTAATCACGTTACCTGTGATTGCTGGCGTTGCTCATCTTATTTTCTAAAATCGAGACGTCAATTAACAAAGGCTCCGCATCGTCGGGGCCTTTTTTATACCTAAAACTCCGTCCACATTAGGCTTTTAGTAAAAAGCTCATAATTTACAAAGACAAAACTTCAACAAAACACCTTTCAGCACCAACAA
This sequence comes from Vibrio sp. 2130-1, assembly GCF_033339515.1. Taxonomy (NCBI): domain Bacteria; kingdom Pseudomonadati; phylum Pseudomonadota; class Gammaproteobacteria; order Vibrionales; family Vibrionaceae; genus Vibrio; species Vibrio sp. 2130-1. The sequence goes on along the minus strand of NZ_JAWOUT010000004.1, from coordinate 108,996 downwards.
AATTTTCATCACCTCACCTGTAAAGCCAGTTAATGCCACTGTTTGTTAAGCAATTCTTTTCATTATGACAATTTCACTAATCGAGCTCGCAAACATGATCACACTCACAAGTTTTAACGTAAATTGTCGGTTTGTTTAAATTTAGTTAAAAAAGACGACAAATGAGTTCATGTTTTTGACAAAGATGTCGATAAAAATATAACCAAACACAATAGGTTTCTCTTTATGCCCAATTCGCTCGGTTTAAAAGAGGCGAAAGCAAAGTGGAACCAACCGGGAGAATCAGAGGAAAGCTCATGAAATTCAGACATAAGGTTGTCACAGCCTCTTCATTTTTGCTGCTAATTACTGTGTCGTTATTGTCGACACAACAAGTTATGACCATCCGCTCCCAAACTCAGGAGCAAATCGACTCAAGTGTAAACGAGATATTGACCAGTGTTGGTAACACTGTGCAATCAGAAATGAATGCAAAGAAGGATCTCGCTCGCTCCATTACTGAAGTGATTGAGCTTGATCCCAGTTCACATAGCTATGTTCAAAACATACTTGAAAGACCGACGCCAAAAAGCAGCTTCCTTGCCATCGGTTTTGGTTATGAAAGTAATGGCTTTGTGATTGAAAATGACGACGGCTGGGATGCGGGTCCAGACTACGACCCACGTCAGCGTCCTTGGTTTATTGCAGCTAAGAGCAAAGGCGATTTGGTCGTAACCGATCCGTACGTCGATGCGTCTTCGAAAAACGTTATCATCTCTGTTGGTACGCCAGTAAAAGAAAATGGCCAGTTTTTAGCCGGTATGTTTTATGACCTCGAATTAACTACCCTTTCTGATCTGGTCAACCAAGTGAATCTGTTTGATGCTGGTTACTTATTTCTGATCACCGCTGATGGCACAACTATTGCTCACCCTCAAAGTAAGTATAACGGCGAGAAGGTCGGTAGCTACCTCCCGCAAATCGAACTTACGCAATCAGCACAACATGTTGAGATTGATGGCAACCGCTACATGGTTAACCTGACTCACATTCCTGGCGAGAACTGGTACGTAGGTTCGGTGATCGATGAAGCTGTTGCCTATTCTGCCGTAGGAGAGCTTCGTAACAACGCTATTATTTATTCAATCATTGCCGTGATTGCATCTATTATCGCCCTAACTCTGTTGATTCGCACTCTCATGCGTCCTTTGGACACGCTAAACAATGCGATTAAAGATGTAGCATCAGGGAAAGGCGACCTTACACAACGCCTCGAAACAGATACTGACCAAGAGTTTTCTGAGCTTGCCACAAACTTCAATACGTTCATGGAGAACTTACAACAGCAAATCATTGAGTCGAAACGTATTTCTGATCAAATTTTAAACGGAACTCAAATCACCGCTGAGGGCGCAAAAGACTCGGCAGGCGCAATTCACACTCAGCTGCAAGAGCTAGAACAACTTGCTACCGCGATGCATGAGATGTCTGTCACCGCGACAGAGGTTGCTAATAATGCGCAAGGTGCGGCAAGTGCAGCCAAAGAAGCCGACCAAGCAACGGTTGAGGGGTCTTCTATCGTTGGTGAATCGACACAAACGATAAACATGCTTTCCGATAGCATTGACCTTGCAGTCGAAGAAGTACAAGTGTTGGAATCTGCTACCGCCAATATCGAAACGATTCTAAAAGTCATCAACGATATTGCGGACCAAACGAACTTACTCGCGTTGAATGCCGCAATCGAGGCTGCACGTGCGGGAGAATCTGGCCGAGGCTTCGCCGTTGTTGCAGATGAAGTACGTACACTGGCACAACGTACTCAAGAGTCGACAACAGAGATTCGTACTATGATTGAGCAACTACAATCTGGCGCTTCATCTGTGGCAAATGCCATGCATCAAAGCAAAGGTAGTGCTATAGAGGCCGTTGAAAAAGCGGGTTTAGCAAATAGTGCGTTACAACGCATTCGTGATGCGATTCAGCGTATTTCCGATATGAACTTGCAAATTGCCTCAGCAGCGGAAGAGCAAAGCCTTGTCGCTGAAGAGATCAACAACAATACGGTGAATATTAAAGACCTATCGACTCAAGTCGCCGAATCGGCAAATCGAACCAACGACGCGATGCAGGCGCAACAAGAAGATGTACATAAACAAGATCAAATCTTAAATAGATTTACTGTCTAACACTCATCTAAGCAAAAACAGCGAGCACCGGCTCGCTGTTTTTGTTTTTAACCCTCAACCCTAGTATTGGTCGATGTTACATGTGCCATGTTGTTGCTATTAGCCTCAACATTACAAGAACGCCGATTATGTGCCCTTTCAAGTTTAATTGAACTCGACATGGATATAGCGATCATTAGAACGACGATAATAGCGGTCGTCCACTTTTAGATAAGTGAAATCTCCAATCTTTATGTAGGTACTATTCCGAGGAATTCGGTCATGGTAATAGTAACTGCGCCTTGGTCGTCGGGTCTCCACATAAATAACGTCACGATGTTTGTGTTTATGCTTGTGCTTGCGCTTGTGTTTATGATGGTGGTGATGCGCATGATGGTGATCGTACCGATGTCCATGCTTATGCTTCGGGTCAGCCACCGCTTCTGTACTCAACACACCTAAAGACAACATAACGCCAACCATGGCAAAAGATAATTGCTTTGACACAACAGAGCCTCTTATTCATATCAACATCGATATAATAGAAGGGTGAATCACTGTACATGTCAGCCTTTCGCTAAGGAGTTTTACTAAAAAGTCAGCGCTAACCGTGATTATCAGAGAAACGTCAAACATCACAAATGCTGATGACTTTGAGTGGCCTGGGTTCGGCTATGAATACAAAAAAGCCGCCCGTTTGAATACGAGCGGCTCAGTTTTTAAATAAGCTAGCGTGGTTTTATACTGCTTGGGCAAACAGCAAGAAACAGCCGAATAGGAAGATCATGCTCATTCCCATTGCGCCGCCACCAGCTTCATAAATATTGTCATCTTCTACCGGCACTCGGCGCACTTTCATGGTCATTGATAATGGGACAAAGACCGCGAGAAACACAAGAATAATCCCCGCGTAGCTGAGAATAGCTAGGAAGTGTTCTGGCGCAAATACAGCACCTAATAGTGGTAGCACAAAAGTAGTAACAAAAATCACTGGCTTACTTGCTTTCAGTAGGTCTGCATTTTGATCGTATAGCGCCATTGCAACACCTAAGAACGACGTTAGTAGTGCCAAACCAGTAAACATGGATAGGATGAACTCTAAGCCCTCGTATTGCTGACCTAGTACCGAGATCAACTCTGTTACGTTGGAGTATTGAACAAGCTCATGAGGTGGTAGATTGCCGACAACCGCTAACAACCATAATAGGTAACAAACAAGCGGAATAGTTGAGCCCACGATAATCATATTACGCAGCTGTGTTTTACTCGCTTCTTTGTTGTAAGTTACAAGCGATGGGATCACGACCATAAAACCGAAACTGGTGAAAAGCACCGAACTGGTTTTGATAAGTGCCATTTTATCGTCGCTCACAACCTCATCAAGTCCTTCAAACGAGACGCTTGGTGCAAGCGCAAAAAGTGTCAGGATCAGCGCTACGATCATGCCTAGGAACAAACCGCGATTAAGCTTATCTACTACCCCTGTACCTGCCGAAACAATGATACCAACTAAAAGAGTAAAACCGACTTGGCTTGCGATCGTGGATGTTGGAAGCCCAATTGAGGCTGTTACTTTTTGTACCAGATCACCCGCACCAATGATGTAAGCCATTAATAGACAAACTAACAGGGCGTAAAGCAAGCTGTTGGTTACCAACTGGCCTCCTTTACCAAGCGTTTCGCGAGCAATTGCATTCATGCTCACACCACCACCTACTTTGCAACTGGCTTCAAGAAGGAGCAGGGCAGCATAAGTCGTTCCAGCCCAGATGAACAACATAAGAAGAGTGCCCCAAAGGAGGCCAAATTGAGCAAGCACCATTGGTATAGCAAGCATACCAGCGCCAAGAGCAGTACCTGCAACGATCAGGGAGCTGCCGACAAGTTTTAGGTTCACGGTTAATACCTCTAAATTCAATCCGTTAATTTCTCACCAGTTGTGCTTTATCTAAAGCACACAACAAAACGCTCCGACTTAGTCAAAATTTGGTTACAAGAGCACTATGTTACAAGAGCCCTGTATGGCTAAGAAAACACGCAACAAAAGGTGGTTAATCATTTGCACATGAACACTTGAGAGTCGTTTTTGGCGATGTCATCGTTGATGAAATGTGCGCAACTTTGGGTTCGAAGCAAAATTGTTCATCTTAATTCATCAACCCCATTCGTTATGAATGGATTTGGTTCGAAAAGATTGTAAGGCATAAGCAGGACGATTGAAAAGAAAAAGGTCAATCTTATAGCGATATATTTTAACAACTCTTATCTTTTACCTAAGATGTGTTGTTTTTTTCGTCACTAATTAGTCTTTTATCGCTTAAAGAGAAGGAAGAACGTGCTCAATGGCTCAATTTGGCTGGGTGTACAGATTAATTTACAGTTTAAGTGAAGGTGTTAGATTCCAAGGACGTAGCCTAGATCGGACAATATCGCTATTATTCGCTGCGTACCGACACTGTTCGGTTCACATACCTCTAAACACTGATTTACGGTTCGAAAATATAGGTAAATGAGTGTCCGAATGCTGGGTGTGGTTCCCCAGCATTTGCATCCTTTCTTTTAGATGTCATCAATTGATCGAAATTGCGTAAATCTTGTATCGCCCGACTTTACGACTGTGTTAATACGCTTTATCTAGAGCGCCAATGATATAAGTTAACACTGGAATACCCATATCGGCGACCTGCTTCTCAGTCTCACTCATATTTTCATGCGCCATCCGCAGCTCTACTTCACTTATCGATTCTTTGTGAAGGTAAAGCTCTTTGTAGTTCATCAATCGCTGTTGTGACTGTTGAATCAGTGTCACAACATTCTCTTTAGTCTCACGATGTTGCTGATCAATTTCACTAAATAAATGATCTAAAATGCGTTGCATTTTGCGAATAGAAGCTTTCGTTTCTATTGATTTGTATGATTGATACTTTTCCATTGAGTTAATAACTGACTAAAATATTTACGTTTTTATAAGACAGTTATTTTTATACTGATTGCAAAGCAGGTAAATATGTGGTGGTTAAACTGGTCCACTTCTTGCTCCGTTTAGGTCAAAACTGTCCTTTCAGGAGAGCACATGCAGGTAGACCCTATAATTCAAGCACTGATCGCAAGACGAAAATCGAATGGCCTCTCCCGTGAGCAAATGGCAAACATCGCTGGAATGAGCGTAAAAACATATCAAAGGATCGAGCGCGGAGAGTCCGATCTTAAACTCTCACAATATCGTGCCATATTGCGTTCGCTTCATTTGACTGACCTAGATATTGCTTTAGATGTACGTGATGTTCAGCATGTCACAGCAAATGACTTAACGGCCGTGGCGCGATTGCTCTCACCGGAAGCTCAGTCCCTGCTCGTTCGCCTGTTATCGTTAATCCTTGAACAAAAGAACAAGAAAGGTGATTAACGACATTACTCATACCCAAACGATGAATGCCCTGTTGAGCGTTGAAACATGAATCATTTAGACAAAAAAAACTCGTCAAATGACGAGTTTTATTCTTTATATCAGTCCGTTACTCTAGGCTTTTCAATTCCGATGTATCAACGCCTTTTATTGCATCTTTTGCCACTTTATCAGGATCAAAGACATCACGTTCTTCATATGAATTATCAATCATGCCTTGTCCTATCGCGGTCGCCTGCTTTTGTAACTTGTTACCCTCTACCTCACCAGCATCCCAGCCTTGCCGATAATCTGAGTCGGTTTGATACCTTGTTTCGTCCTTAATATAGTGTTCAAAATCATTCCCTGCCTCTTGCATACCACTATGCCGACCGTCATGAAAGCCTTGGATATAAGCTTCATCATAACCGCTCTCTTTTAACGCGCTGTCACTCGTACCACAGCCTGAGAGGAGAACAAAAAATAGCGAAACGAATACCTTATGAAACATATTTAGGCCTCAAAGCTTTCAAATAAATTAATCATAGTTCGCGATTTCAACTTCTGCTTACTTCAGGCTATTAGATAGCATTGTGACTCGACGAAGCCTGTGAACTTGAGTCCCTACAGTGAGTACAAAGCTGGACAAAGCATCACACCTACTGATAAACATTATACTCAACGCGCGTTTAATACTTCCATCGCAAGTGCTTCATCATCTTGCTCAGCCAAACCGCTAATGCCAATTGCACCGACGATTTTCTCCTCTTGTTCTACAGGTACACCACCCATAAAGCCAGTGATCTTTGGGTCAGTCCAATAACTCAACTGCTTACCTGTCTCACGAGCCCAAGCGCCCAGATTGCCACTAGGCTGACGGTCTCTAGCCGAGGTGTAAGCTTTGTTCTGTGCCAACAAACCTGCTTGCACACTCACATCATCCATTCGGGCAAAACCGAGCAATTCTCCATGTGTATCAACCACGGCAACCGCAATGTTTTGCTTGCGAGCAGTCGCAATTTCCAATGCCGTTTGAATCAGAGTTTGAACTTGTACGTATTTCATTTTTCTCTCCTACGGGATCTCATGACCAAGGGTTTTCTCGAACAAGCCATACCAATGGCTACGTGATAGCGTGACGTTCTCTACTTGAGCACAAGCGCGAATACGCTGTGGGTTTGCAGTACCAATAACAGGCTGAATTTGGTTTGGGTGACGCGTCAGGAAGGCTAAAGCAATCGCCTCAGACGACACACCATATTCAGCTGCTAGCGCCATTACCATCTCCGCCGTCTGTCTGGTGTTGTGATCATCAGAATGTAAACCACGCTCTGAGAATCTTCCCTGCGCCATACTGCCCCACGCTTGCAGTTGGATATTGTGCTTACGGGCATGTTCCAGTATTCCTGCAACGTAGTCAGATGCAGACGAAGGAAGCCCCATGCCTTGCTTGATGAAGTCAGACTTAGCCAGACTCATTTCCAACTGGTTCGCCACAACAATTTCGCCCGTTGCTTGTTGAAGAAGATCAATTTGAGCACTGTTCATGTTAGAAACACCGAAGTGGTTAACTTTGCCAGCTTGTTTCAGTGCTTGGAGCGCTGTGCCCAGTTCTTCAAATTCAACCAGAGGATCAGGACGATGCAGCATCAAAACATCAAGGTTTTCCACGCCAAGGCGCTCAAGAATGCCCTCAACAGAAGCCGTCACCCATTTGGCAGAGAAGTCATACTGCTTAACACCTTGCTCATCTCCTAGACGGATGCCGCACTTGGATTGCAGATAAATTCGCTCTCGTAAGGTTGAGTCATTGGTTAAGATGCACCCAAACACTTCTTCTGCCTTACCGAATTTGTAGATATCCGCATGATCAAAGAGATTGATGCCAACCTCTAATGCAGCCTCGACAGCGGCATAAGCTTGGTTTTCATCTTGGGCGGTTAATGGGTTGCGATTCCACTCCCCTCCAAGTCCCATACAGCCGAAGACCAAGCGGCTAACGTTAGGTAAGGTTTTGGCGAGCGGTAGTGTTGGATTGTTCATCGTTATTCTCACTTTTCCGATTTCTGCATCTTCAATTTCTTAAATTAACTCGAACCATCTTACCGTTCGTAAAAATTAGTTTAATACCGTAAAATCGAATTCATTATCCTCGTTACCGAACAATTAAAGCGAGCAATAAAGATGGCAGATTATAAGAGAATCGAAAAACTGATGCTGTTTGCTGAAGTGGCTCAAACACTCAACTTTTCTAGAGCAGCAGAGCAACTTGGTATCTCTAAAAGTTACCTGTCGGAACAAATCAAGCGATTGGAATCGGAACTCGCAACGCCTTTGATTGTTCGAACCACACGCAGCGTGAGATTGACGGCAGAAGGTGAATCGATCTTTGCACAAGCGGAAGATCTCAAACGCCGCGTAATGGAAATGGAAAAGAGTTTAAGTCAGCGATCTGAACAAATAGACGGTCTGATTCGTCTTACCGCTCCCAAGATGTTTGCTGAAGCGGTGCTGCATGATTTGTGCGTAGCGTTTCGCGCTTTACATCCAAACGTAGAGTTCGAGATCCTTTCTAGCTATCAAGCGTTTAATCTGACAGAAACCAGCGTTGATTTTGCGTTTCGAGCGACAAGAACGCCGCCAGAGAATATGATTGCTCATCACCTTTTGGACTACCACCACTGGCTGGTTGCCTCTCCTCAGTATCTGCAAGAAGAAGGTACGCCGGAGACATTAGATGATTTACAAGAGCATCAATGCTTAACCACATTGCATCAAAAAGAGTGGCCGTTAAAAACGGGAACAGTTCAAACCCAAGGTTGGCTTTCAAGCAATGAAAACCGCTTACTCAAAGAATCAGCCCTGTCTGGCAATGGCATTGCTCGGTTAGCAAGTTACTTTGTCGAACAAGACGTTGAGCACGGCCGTCTAGTGCAGGTTTTATCGGAAGAAACCGACCACCAGCACAACGCGGTGTACTTGGTGTATCCGCAGCTCATCTATCAATCGGCGAAAACCAGAGCCTTCATTGAATTCGTGAAGCAGCACTTTGCTATATAACTAAGGCAGTTAATCCGCAGACCACACCGAGCGAATATCTGGCCAACCCCAGTTAGTAAGAGCGACGTCTTCTAAAACACCTTGGAAACGCAAAGTTTGTGTATGGTGGAACATGGGTGCAATCCAATACTCGCTGATCAACGTCGATGCAATTGGCTCCAATGCATTAAGGTAGTCCTCAAGTGGAACGAAAGATCTGACTCTCTGTAGTTGTTCATCCAACCATTGTGCGTTCTTCTCTCCCAAAGTGTGGAATAGCACAGCGTTGCTGAAGAAGTTCGTGAACGCTGAGGCATGACGATTATCATCTAGGTTTATGTTCGTCACGACCATCGTCTCATTTAGCTCACCATTCTTAGCTTTCTCGTTCAGCTCACGATAGGAATACATAACAATTTCTACTTTACTGCCAACACTCACCAAACGATTAGAAATAGCCCGCGCACAGCGACGCAACGCGGTATAGTTATATCCGGCTATCGTAATGTGTTTAGGTAACTTAAGCGGCTCACTGAACGGACGGAGCACTGGCTTCCAACCTGGTAGCAGGTTGTAAGCGGGTATACTCCCAAATACAATATTCTCGCGACGCATCACTTCGGCCAAGTGCTCAGGTTGAATTAGCTCACTAATATAACGGCGCTGCGCTAAAGAGAGTTTGTGCTTAGCGTGCTGATTAAATAAGGCGAATAAGCAACCATCTTCTATTCGGCTACGCTTGCTCGCCGATGAGTTTTCTCGGTTTTGCGTCGACATATAGTGTCCACACAAATCCTCCTCGGGCGAAGTATCCCTTTGCAACGTATTTGCTGCCAATGACGGGTTCTCCATCTGCTCGTCATTAACAATCCAGATAGTCACCAAATCCGTTAGAACTCTACATGCATAGTAACCATTAAATGCTTGCAGTTTTAAACGACTTTCATTGTGCTCGACAACAGAGAATGGGCCACTTCCGACCACCAGCTTGTTATTCGCTACGTTAACTTGGCTTACTGGTTGAATGCCGTATTTCACACCAGAAATAAGTCCAGCAAAGCCCAAGTCAGCTCGATTAAGCTTAAAAACAACCTTCAATGGCGTTGGCGCAGTAATGTTAGCAACATGTGCCAACTCTTTTTCGTAATACTGTAGTGAACTCAATTTTGCAAACAAGCTAACCACTGTTTCTGCATCAATGGAATTACCATTATGAAAAGTCAGACCTGGACGAAGGTAGAAAGTCCATTCGTAGGTGTCTTCGTCATAACGCCAGTGATGTGCGAGTTCTGGTTGCACTTTCCCATTGTGATCACTCGAAACTAAGCAACAATAGATTTGCCTTAATAAGAAACGTTCGCTGCTACGCTGAAGTTGATGTGGAACGACGCGCTCAAACATTCGCTTATAGGTTAATTGAATATTGAGCTGTCCTTCTTGCACAGAAGCACCAGACGTTGTTTTTAACAAACGGCCAAATGCCACTTCGTCTTCATCTAATATCGCCAGCGCTTTTTCATACTTGCCTAACTTGATACGTTCAAGAGCCAAGCTCTCTTTTAAAACGTCTAACTCCATATTCAGAATGAGAGTCGATCGTTGGTTCCGCCCAGCTTTCGGATGCCAGCTCAACCACGCCTTCTGCTGCATTTGCGTTAGCAGGCTACGAGCATGCCGAGAAGAAGTGAACATGATGTCGGCAATGTCCTGTAACGTGGTTTTTGTTTCATCACCAACGCTAAACGAGAGTAATCGTTGGTAATAGCGAAACAAATTGAGATCAGACACTGAATCAACCTTAGAGCTGTGAAGTTTGTGGATAGGAATAGTTTACTTAAGTTGGCGGTAATAAAATAAGAAAACTTCCTAATTATCTGTTCCCCTTTTCCACAATTAACCTCCAAATTCGGCTTTAAAGCCCCATATATTTACGTTATTAGGAAAAAAGCCAACAAAAGCACTCTCTTTTTTATATCCCCTTTTATACACATAATTTACTCGTCAGCTAAAGGAGGAAAAAATGAAGAAGCCAATGATGGCGTACTTTTTTCAGCAACGCCTAGCTCAATCGAGTAATAAAATAGAAGTGATGACTCTGGTTTATCTTAACGATATGTTCCAGTGGTCATAGCCTAACCTCAAGCAGAACTTAGCTCCTGATACTACACCCCCACTTCGTTGTATCTTAAGTTCTGCTTTTTCATCTTTTGCACTCTACTACCTTATTGCAGGTTACTAAAAGTTGACTAGTTGAAACACCGCAAAACAGAGTCTACATTGAAGTCTCATCCCCCCAATCGATTTGTTGAAAAAGGGGCATTCATGGATATACATCACCAATTCGGGAGTCAATATGGCAACTTCAGTGAAACTTAAAGCGGGCGACAGCTTCCCTCATCTTCAAGCCACTTTTCTAGATGGTTCAAGCGTAACGTTGGGTCAGCCGCAAGGTGATGCGACTTGGCAAGCAGTATTCGTTTATCGTGGTAAACACTGCCCTCTTTGTACTAAGTACCTCAACGAGCTTGAGAGTTACAAACAGGCTTTCGCTGATGCTGGCGTCGATATTCTTGCCGTTTCTGGCGATTCAAAAGCACAGCTAGAGGGGCATCTAGAGAAACTTGAAATCAGCTTCCCTATCGCTTACGGCCTGACCGAAGAACAAATGAAAACGCTAGGCTTGTATGTATCTATTCCTCGATCTGAACAGGAAACCGATCATAATTTCGCAGAACCAGGTCTGTTTGTGGTGAATGAACACGGCGACTTACACGTGGTGGATATTTCAAACAACCCGTTTGTTCGCCCTGAGCTTGGCGCGCTATCACGCGGATTGGCATGGATTCGCGATCCAAACAATAACTACCCTATCCGTGGCACATTGGATTACTAATATCTTCTACACCCAAGTAAACTTTCTATCCTTAAATAAGCTAGGATTCTTGCCTTAGTGAGAATAACTTGGAATGCATATCAGATCCGTGAGATCTGATATGTATCAACAAGTTGGAAATAGAGTCCTTGTTCATTATACAACGCCTTGATGAAAAACAAGATCAGTGAAGCCCAGGCTCCCCTCAAACAACGTTAGTTATTTACTTCTAAGTCACTTTCACGATAAATACATGAAATTAAGACTAAAAACTTAGACTTAACGGATATATAAATCATAACGGTACCTACACAAGTAGTTGGCTAGCGATTATTATCCTATTGCAACTCACAATTGTGCAAATCTAATAATTCATACCATAAATGAAAACATAGATACCGTAAGAGACAAAATAAAAGCAAACGATTAAATTACCAATAAAACACCGTTCAATTAAAAATAAAAAACATTTCACTTTATAAAAATGTAATTAATCGTTATTTGCAATCACACATCTTAATTGAGAAATACAGTATGAATAAAATCTCTTTGCTTTATATAGCCGTTTGTATCGGATTAGTTGGATGCGGTTCAGGAGGAAGCGACAACGATCCAGCAAAAGATATACATCCCACCATTTCAAATCCGGAACAAGTCAACGCAATGACGGTAGACAAAGGTCATTTCTATTGTTCTGTAAACCAACAAAAACTGGAACACGGAGGGACATCTGCAAGCATGTCCTACCTGATTGAAAAGACAAGAAATTCTACGGTTGTCGATGATTATGAATGTACCGAATACGGTTTAAAGAAAGGTGAGTCAATTATCGTCACTAAAAGTGCAATTGAAAACTTTTCATACTCAAAACATTATAAAAGCACGAAGAAGAATGACATTAATGGGTTTAAAATCATCTACCCTACAGGGCTTACGACTCCGATTAATAAAGATTATGAAAAAATTACGATCACGTATAATACGGAGAGACCTGACGTTAACATTAAGATAATTCAATATTTTGACGAAAAATCTAAATTATATACCATCAAAAAATATGAAAGCCACGTTAACGAAAACTCACCAATAGGTTTAGTTGATAAAGAGGATTTCGATAAATATTCCGATTTTGAAAAGAAACTGGAATTAAATAGTGCTTTTTTAAATTCAACTGAAGTGAGTGATTTATTCTACAACTTACTAAGTATGATAAATAATAACTAAAAATCAAAAACTTAAAAAGTACGATTATGCTCAAGTAGCCTCGATATGCCTGACTCGAAAGAGTACGTTGTTTTACGAAACAAATTACGATTTGAATGAAGCACATCTAAGTTACTTGGGTAAAAACGGCGATGTATTGTTAATCAGCTTTCAAAAGAGAGTAACGTTTGCGATTAACTACTTTGGTCTTAACGAAGCTCAATTTGATGCTTTTCAGACCAAATTCGCAAATCATCAAGAATCTTAAGTGCGGTACGGCCGAACTCTGTTAGTTCATAGCTTACGGCAATTGGGCGGTCGCTGATCACTTTGCGCACCACCATACCTTCCGCTTCTAGCTCTTTAAGGCGTTGGTCGATCATCTTTTTACTTGCACCGCCTAGCATGCGTGCTAAGTCATTGAAACGAACTGGGCCGTCTTTCAAATGATAAATCAGAGAACCTTTCCATTTACCACCAATTAGACGCATCCCTTTCTCGATAGCACATGGCTCCGCACATACGTTCGCCACTGACTTACGACCTTTGCTATCTACACTGATTCTGCTTTCCACAATACACCTCAAGATACGCACCTAATCTAGGTAACGAAAAGTAAGCTAGATACATTTAGTGCTTTAGAGTAATAAAAACGTCACCTCACCGCAAACAAATAAAAATGGACCGCATGCAGCAGTCCATCTCAATTCATCATTCAGTTCGCACTATCTTTCTAAAAGGATTAGAAGTTTTCGTTAATGTGAGCTTCGAAACGAACAAAATCGTTTTCGATATCTGCGTTCTTCATCACGTCGTAACAAGCGAATGTAGGCAGTGCTGACATACCAAAGAAGCGGAAGTTAGCGTGCATGTGGAACATCAAATCATCCACGCCTTTACCTTGGAATAGGTATTCGCTCTCATCATCAAACGATTCTTCTGGCGCGTTGAATGTCAGTGAAAGCATGTATTTGCTGTTGGTTTGAGTACCGCCTGTACCATAGTTTTTCTTTGGTTCTTCTGCGCTACGGCCATCAAATGCACACAGTGCGCCGCCCATACCCGCAGTAAACACGTCGTCCATGTATTTTTTGAATGACCAAGGCACAGACATCCAGTTGATTGGGCTTTGGATGATCACGCGATCAGCCCATTCAAAGTGTGCGAGTTGCTCATCTACGTTGATCTCATCTTGCATTGTCACAACGCGAACCTCATGGCCTTTTGCTTGCAGAAGCGTCTGTGCTTTGTCGACAAGAGAAGCATTTAGACGACCTTCTGAATATGGTGATGGTTCGTGTGCATTGATGATCAGTACGTTGCTCATGGGATTACCTTTAAATAAGTTCACAAGATGACGCAGTAACCATTGTGCGTCGGATGTGGTTTATTATGGTAACCTAGAAATATAGTGCAATTAGTTAACTTTTAGTAACCTACTTAATTTTTAATTATATCACTGTTTTTAAAAGATATATTTTTTCAACTTTTTATCCATCGTTATTTCACGATTAATTTCTTCATCGACTTGTTGCATCTTCCACAGAGCAGGCGTACACTTTATCGTAATTCGACGATTAACTATTAAGGCCAGCGAATGAGTGATAAGTGCAAGGACACGTGCGAAGTCGTTTTTCAGACAACGCAACAACAGCTCGAGAAAGAACAAACTCTAGCAGCGCAAGCAAAAGCTTTGTCGCATCCAGCACGTTTGCGCATTCTGCATATCCTGCACACGCTCGATACCATGGGCGGTTGTTTGAACAGTGATTTGGTTTCTGAACTGGGTCTTGCGCAATCTACTGTTTCCGAGCACTTGCGTATTCTAAAGCAAGCAGGCTTTATCAGCGCCGAGCCAAACCCACCTAAGGTGTGTTACCGCATTCAACGCGACGCGTTTGATCAGTTCAATCTAGGATTTTCCAAGTTATTTGATTAATGCCCTTTGCACGCTGTTCAGGCGTGCAGAGATAAACTATACCTTTAACTATCGCCTTTCGACGATAAACGAATAAGAGAACACTATGACTACTCAAGTTTTAAATAGTGCCAGCGACAAAATGAGCTTCTTGGACCGTTACCTAACGGTGTGGATTTTTGTGGCAATGGCAATCGGTGTAGGTATTGGCGCAGCATTCCCTCAAGTTGCTGAGTGGAACGAGTCAATGTCAGTTGGTAGCACAAACGTACCGCTAGCGATTGGTTTAATTTTGATGATGTACCCGCCACTCGCAAAGGTGAACTACAACCTGCTAGGCACAGTGACGAAAGATAAAAAAGCAATCACGCTGTCTTTGGTCATGAACTGGATTGTCGGCCCTATTTTGATGTTCATCCTTGCATTGACTTTCCTAGGTGATCATCCGGGTTACATGGTTGGTATCATTCTGATCGGTCTTGCTCGTTGTATTGCGATGGTATTGGTATGGAACGATATCGGTGGTGGTAACAAAGAATACGGCGCAGCCCTAGTTGCATTAAACAGCGCTTTCCAAATCGTGACTTACAGTGTGATGGCATGGTTGTTTATCACTGTGTTGCCACCAGTCTTTGGTTACGAAGGTTTCGTAGTTGATATCTCGATGATGGACATCGCGGAAAGCGTTCTTGTTTACCTTGGTATCCCATTCCTAGCGGGCTTCCTAAGCCGCAAATGGCTGGTCGCTGCGAAAGGTGAACAATGGTACAACGACGTATTCATCCCACGCATTTCACCAATTACGCTTATCGCCCTGCTTGCGACCATCGTACTGATGTTCAGCTTGAAAGGTGAAATGATTCTTGAACTGCCAATGGATGTATTCCGTGTAGCAATTCCACTGGCTATCTACTTTGTGTTGATGTTCTTTGTCAGCTTCTTCGTTGGTAAGAAAATGGGCATCGACTACGACAAAAACGCGTCAATTGCTTTCACGGCAACAGGCAACAACTTTGAATTGGCTATTGCGGTTTCTATCGCGGTGTTTGGCCTAAACTCAGACCAAGCTTTTGCTGGTGTCATTGGTCCGCTGATCGAAGTGCCTGTGTTGATTGCTTTGGTGAATGTAGCATTGCGAATGAAAGCCAAATATTATGGCTAACTTAAAAAGCACAAAAAATACAAAAGCGGTAAAACATTAACTCACTACCGTTTTAATATACTCGCTGGGCGTTAGGCCGAACTTACTTTTAAAGCGTTGGCTAAAACGCCCCTCTGACTGATAACCACACAACTGTGCGAGCATAGCAACGTTATACGAGCCATTTTGCATCAAGTAAAGTGCGTGATTTAAGCGCACTTCTGCCAATACTTCACGATACTGGGTACCTTCTTGTTTCAGTTTTCGTATCAATGTTGCTCGGCTCATAGCAAAGTGCCCCGCGACCATATCTAATGGATGCTCCTCCCCTGGAGAGCGCGATAAGTAACGACTAAGTTTCTGACTAAAAGAGATATGTGAACTCGAGAACAACCGATGCAATAACCCTCTCTCAGCTAGCTGCTGATATAGGCCCATAATCCAATAGCGTTGTGTCGCTTCACTTAAGCTTTCCCGCTCAAACGAAAACAAAGCATTTAACGTCGCTTGCAATGCTTTATCTGTCGCAACAACGGGTACATAGTTTCCTAATGCGTTGCTCATGCTTAGCTCCAACATTTCATCGCTAGGCACACAGTGAAAACTGAACATTCGAGAAAGAAATCGCCCTTGTAGAGGAAGGTTTTCAAAATTTAGGGATGCATTTGCTTCACAAAGCATGATATTTGGATGATGGATGTCGAGTACTTCATCTTTCCAGAAAAGATGTTTACTCCCCTTAACAATCTGAATAAGGCTTGGGGAGTGAATCCTGACATTACGAAGCTTCTGCTGCTGCTCCGCACGAAACAGCGTAACCTGATATTGGTGACCCATTCTCTCCCCTTATATTCAATTATCGCGTGTAAGTCGTGGTTAATGTCGCTTTACCCAAAGCAACACTATTCAAAGTAAACCCTACAATGGCTGGTGGCGTGTTTTCATCCAAATTCAGTTCGTCAGTTGGCAATGCCCACACCGTAAACTGGTAACGATGCATCCCATCATTCTTTGGAGGACACGCGCCGCCGAACCCCGTTGTGCCGTAGTCAATACGAGATTCTTTGCCGCCTAACTTGTTCATATCAATGCCTCGAGGCAGCTCGCTAACGGTGGATGGAATATTAAACGCTATCCAATGCCAAAAACCACTGCCTGTTGGCGCATCGGGGTCATACACGGTGATCGCAAAACTTTTTGTGCCCTTTGGAGCTTCTTTCCACATCAATTGTGGTGATTGATTCCCGCCATCACATCCCCAACCAGAGTATTCAAATGTCTTCGCCATCGGGTGGCCTTCTTGAATATCTCTACTCACGAGTTCAAATGCATGGGCAGAACCGACCGCAAAAACACTCAATGCCAAAACTGATTTGTAGATCGCTTTCATGTTTTTCTTCCTTTCAATGAATTCAACACTAGTGTAAGTACCCAGCAGTCCGAATCCTTGTCAGTAAGTATCAAAAAACACAAAATAATCTATAATTTTGACACTTTAAGATTCTAACACAAATTTCTTACTCTCTTAATTGCACTTGGTTTATGCTAATTAATCGCTCACGGAACAAGGAAGGAAAATGGAATTGGATATCTACGTGGTGGACGCCTTCACCGATACGCAATTCAAAGGCAACTCAGCAGCGGTGATACCGTTAGAGGAATGGCTAGCCCCAGAATTGATGCAAAATATCGCGACAGAAAACAACTTGTCGGAAACGGCTTTTCTAAAATCCATTGGCGCAAACCGATATGAGATTCGTTGGTTCTCTCCGATTACTGAAATCGACTTTTGTGGACACGCCACGCTGGCCTCGTCGTTAGTTCTGTTTGATGAGCTTGGCATTGGTGGCACGATTGAATTTCATACTCTGGAAGTAGGAACCCTCACCGTAGAGAAGAATGCGCAGGGTAAGATCGAGATGACGTTCCCTGCTCGTCCTCCAAAAGCCGTTTCTGATATTCCCTCGGCATTGATTGAGGGCTTAAGTTGCGATGTGGAACGCGTACTGCTTAGCCCTCAAGCGTATTTCGTGGTGGTCGACAGCCAACAGGAGGTACTTGAGGTTCAGTACCGTTCTGAGCACCTTAAGGCACTCGCTCCTTACGATGTGGTCGTTACTGCGAAAGGCGATCAACAAGACTTTGTATCGCGTTACTTTTGGCCAGCAAATGGTGGCGACGAAGACCCCGTAACTGGCTCGATTCACGCTGGATTAGCACCATTCTGGGCAGAAGAATTAGGCAAAACATCACTGGTTGCTTATCAAGCTTCTCAGCGCGGAGGCATTTTGCACTGTGAGGTAAACGGCGAACAAGTAAGAGTATCTGGCGATGGCGTGCTCTACATGAAAGGCAAGATTTTTGTGTAGCCCTTTAGCCTGTCTTTAGCATTAGCCCAATAGGACAAAGCCCAGCGTTATTGAGCTATATAACGCTGAGCTTGAGGATAACGCTGGACTTGATGGTTTGAGTAGAGTGATATCGAACTACTGGAACTTCTTACCCGCAGCGGCAACGAACGCCATTTCTACCAATAGTTCAGGGTTCGCCAATTCGACTTTGACGCAAGCGCGGCTTGGTGCGCAGCCCTCAGAGAACCACGCATCCCACACTTCGTTAAGCGCATCGAAGTTAGCAAAATCCGTCACGTAAATCGTCACAGATAGAATGCGCGATTTATCGCTATCAACACTGGCTAGCATTTGTTCGGCTTGGTCGAAGATCTGCTGCACTTGCCCTTTCATATCTGCAGTTGTATCTGCTTCTGCCACCTCAACAAAGTTGGCAATACCGTTGAACACCGTTACATCAGACCAACGTTTACATGGATTAATACGATGAATTGTCATGTTATTTCTCTTAATTACGGCTTCTCAACCAAACACACAGGCGCACCGATGTCGCACGAATATCCGGTTGGAGTGATAACGCCAGTTTCCGGATTCCTATGGAAGCTAGCGACATTATGTGAATGTTGATTGGCAACGAGCATCCACTGCCCGTCACGGGATAAAACAAAATCTCTTGGGAACGCGCCACCACAATCGGACTCGGCAATTTGAACTGGAGTATTGCTCGTTACATCAAATGTACTGATCAGATTTTGCGCACGGCATGAGACATAGACAAAGCGCTCATCCACGGAGAGACGAATAGCAGACGCCGCTTCTTTGTTCTCTTCATCGGCTAACAGTTTAACTTGTTGAGTCAGATTCCATTGTCCGTTTTGCTTGCGAAGTACCACCAGCGTTTCAGACAATTCGCAAACAACGTACGCGACAGATTCATCACGATTGAAGATCAAATGACGAGGCCCTGAGCCAGCAGGCATCGCGATGCTTTGAGAAAGTGGAAACTTAACTGTCTCACCATCATTGTAGTAGTCATAAAAGTGAACACTGTCTGTGCCTAAATCGACCACAGCCAATTGAGCGGAGTATTTTAGAAAAGTGACTTGATGGGCATGAGGGGAAGTCTGACGGTCAATATTCGGCCCATTGCCTTCTACATACAATTCTGCAATGGATTTCAACGGCTTACCTTGTTCATCAAGTTGGTAAACACTTACATTGCCGGAACCGTAGTTTGCAACAGCGAGTAGCTGTTCTTTAATGTCGATATGGCAAGGGTAGTCACCTTCAATTGGCAATCCATAGCTGTCTATTTTTTCAGCAAATATCAGCTCTGCACCTGCCAAACGATCGACTTCATTAAAGGTATATAAACCCTCTCCTCTGAGCGCAAGGTAAGAAGGGTTACGAACCGTTTTTACTGCGTCTGGAACAAGTTCATTGATGAGCGTTAATGCGCCAGTAGCAGTATCAAGAGAAACACACGCAATGCCCTGACTTTGGCTTGGTGAATCGGTATAGGTGCCTACATAAAAATGTAAGTGACCATTTACTATCATGGGAAACCTTTAGGAGATAAAAGAGTGCTTAACCGATAAGATGCCGCCTGCGTTACCAGACGGCAATCCCTTTTAGTTATCAATCGGTTAAAGTGTGAAGCAACTGCTCGGTTGGTACTACGATGGCGACAATCGTTTCATCAAAAATAATCGCATTTTCATCGATAGTGCGTTGATACGCTTCAGTGTCAGATTGGCTAATGTCACTGCCCTGCTTGGCGAGCTCAATCAAAGTTAAACCTAAATCGGCAACTTTGATTGCGGCTTCTGCAACTGGCACCGTTTCTACCGACGCCACGTTTGCAGCGAAAATAGGTTTGGCTTGCTGCGCCGCTAACTTAACGCTCTGATAATGCATCGCCAACGCATCCAACGCGGTTTTATCACTTTGAGCATAAGCTGCGACCAAATCTTTCATCTCGTACACTGCTAGGCTTTCTACTGGCAATGCATCCGCAAAGCGGTTTAGTCGCTCATACTGGTTGTACAAATCACCTTCATTTGGCGTAGAGATCCACTTCTCCCAATGACGAGCGTAGTATTGAGCCGGCTCGATGTACTTCGCTAATGTTTGTAGCGGCGTTTCATCTGCACCATTAGCAAGACGTTTCAACATCATATTGGCATCGGCATGATGACGCAGACCAAGCGAAATCTCAGACCATGTATCCATCACCTTCATGCGCTTGTACATGCTGCGCTCATCGGTCAGGTCTTGGCTCGACCATAGGCGCTCAGCAATTGCGTAGCTTCTCGGCCATAAGCGTTGCTCGATGGTCATTGAATCGAGGTTCTCACCCCAAATGGTGATTTCTCCGCCTAAGATCAAATGCTGTTCTTTCTCGGTCAGTTCAGCTGGATAGCCGCCATTCGGCTCAGGAATGACACTCCCCTGCATGTCACTGCTCGCGACCAATTCTCCAATCGCAGGCCAACGAACATTGCCAATCAATTGGTAACTGGTGTCTTTCAACTTGCCATCCGCAAAGTCATAGTTGAATTCGGTGTAAGACATAAAGTTATCGAAGTGCCCTTTAAACTTCACACCCGGCACGTACTCGATGATGAACACCTCTTCACGAGACTTACCGTTGTAATCGGTAAACGCACGGTAGCTGCCGTCTGTCGCTTCAATAATGGTTAGATTACCTGTACGTGGACCACCTTTGTTGCGTGGTTTCACCCAATCATAAGTCGCGAATTTCTCACCTTGATGAAGTTGGTCATCAACCGTGATTCCTTTCGGCATTGGATCATTGCGGTAGTGGTAACTGGTTGGTTGTGGCTGGTCTAGGTAATAGCCTGTTGAGAGAATGCCTTGATAGCCCTCTTTTGCTGCTCGACCTATACTGTCGTGCCCTTGCCAACTTTGAATCACAATCGAGGTTGGAAGGTCTTTGTGCCAGATTTCATCCCAGCCAGTCATCTTCTTGTCGCGCTGTTTCAGCATCTGTTCAACCTTGGTGTTCAGATACGATTGCAGACCGCGCTCACCATCCAGATTGTTGTCTTTGATGAATTGCTGAATCTTCGGGTTGTCTTTCCACTGTTGGTAATTTGGTTCATCCCCGCCGATATGGAAGTACTCATCTGGGAAGAGCTCAACCACTTCGTCAAACACACTCGCCAGCATCTTATAGAGTTCAGGATTGGTCGGGTCCATTAACGGCTCAAACACACCCCAGCCACGTTGATGCGGATAAGATTGCTCACCCATACCAGACATTAATTCAGGGTAAGCGTGCGCTACTGCCGAAGCATGTCCCGGCAAAGAAATTTCAGGGATAACTCGAATGCCAAGGTTACGCGCGTAATTCACCACATAGCGGATTTCATCTTTGGTGTAGTAATCACCATCTGCGGTGTCTTGCCACAGTTTTTGGTAATTATCGAGCTGGATACGAATCGCTTGATCATCCCAAATATGCCAATGGAAGACGTTCATTTTTGCTGATGCCATCGCATCGAGTTGACGAAGAATCACATCAAGTTCGATAAAGTGACGGGAAGTGTCGTAAGAAACACCACGCCAAGGAAAACGTGGCTCATCTTGAATCGACACCGCAGGCACAAAGTAGCCAGTCGCGTCCGTAGTCACTAACTGTAAGAAGGTTTCTAAACCATGGAAAGCACCGTAAGGGCGTTCGGAGCGAATGATGATCTGACCATTGCGCGATTCAAGTTGGTACGATTCATCGCTGTTAATGTCTTGCACCTCTGACTTGGGCGCATTACGAATATCAATCACCAGAGTCGCATCTTTTTCCGACTCAGCATGCCAGTTCAACATCGGTAAGCCGGTTTGACGATATAGACGATCCATGGTGCGCTTAGCGTTGAACTGCACGCGCGGGGAATCGTAGCCTTTGATGTAAATGCTGAAGGATTTATCCAGTGTGATTTTACCCTGCCCCAACTCTACATTTTGTGGGTAAGGCATTAGGTTAAGATCGGTGTTTGGAGTCATCGCCATTGCTGCCGTTGGAATTGTGATTAAGCCTGAAATGAGTAGTGCTAATGTACCTTTGTTCATCCGCGCCATCCTATTGTTACTAGGGTCTGTTGATCTTTCGCGGTTAAATTTTGTTCGAGATAAAATCGTTTTAGGCGCGACAAGGAGTGTGTAGCCTAGTCATTCTAAGCAAATACTCCTTAACAAAGCATAAAACGATTTTAGCCGAACCCTCTGGGCAGCGTTTGTTGGTCATTTCTACTGCGTTATCGACTTCTCATGTAGGCTAGCTACATAGCAAAGTCTCTGCCTTGTATAAATATCCAACAATTCGCTGCAAAAATCAGCTCGGAAGTTCAACAGACCCTATAATTATTCAACCCAAGTCACGCTATTTAATGGGGTCTGGTGACTTGGGTAAAAGAGCTCTGTTTGAGTTACGCAACCAGCTCTACTGCTTCACGAACCAGCTTGCCAATTTCTTCCCACTGCTCGTTTTCAATTAAGCTCGGTGCCACCATCCAAGTACCACCGCAACAAACCACACGGTCGATAGCCAGGTAATCATTGACGTTGCTTTTACCGATACCGCCTGTCGGCATCAGACTCACATCAACATAAGGTGCGAGTAGCGACTTCACCATCGCGATACCACCGCTGGCTTCTGCCGGGAAGAATTTGAGGAAGTTCAAACCCAGCTCAAGAGCTTGTTCAACCTGACTTGGGTTATTCACGCCCGGTACGATTGGCATGTTGATTTCTTGGCAGCGACGTACGGTATTTGGGTTCAACCCCGGCGCGACAATAAACTCTGCACCCGCGTCTTTTGCTTGGGTAATTTGCTCTGGCGTCAGTACCGTGCCAGCACCGATGCACATTTGCGGGTAAGCATCGCGCATGGCTTTAATCGCATCGGCAGCGGCTTCTGTTCGAAACGTTACTTCTGCGACTGGCAAACCGTTTTCTACTAACACTTTCGCCAGTGGAATCGCGTGCTCAACCTTATTGATTTGAATAACAGGAATAACTTTGAATTGCTGAAGTTGCTGAATCATTGCTTGGGACATAATACGTTCTCGGAAATTATCGAATTAGATGAGTCATGGCGTCGTTTGGAATGATCGCGCCAGGATATTGAATAACGGTTGCCGCTAGTGCGTGACCGAGTTGGGCAGATTGCTCGCAACTTTGTTCGGTCAATCTGCCAGCAAGGTAACCAGCAGCAAAAGAGTCGCCGGCGGCACAAGTGTCGAGCACTTTGACGACCTTTTCGGCAGCTACGTAAGCGCTTTGCTTGTCGTCACCTTGCGACCAAACCAGTTTGCAGGGCTCACAGCCACGTTTTATCACGATTTCTTGGCAACCAAAGCGGAGGCAGCGCTGCTCAGCACTTTCCTCTTCACCCCATACCAAGACATCATCGTCTTCTGTGATAAGCGCAATGTCGACTAAAGGCAGAATTTGGCTATACCAATGTTTCGCCTCTTGTGCAGACCAAAGTTGAGGACGGAAGTTGTTATCGAAGATAACCTTGCCTCCACCTTGTGAGAACTGGCTTAACGCCTTTTTAAGCCTTACTTTGCTATCGTCATTTAGAATCGCGATGCTGATGCCACTTAGGTAGAGGTAGTCCAGCTCTCGGTTCGCAATCGCGGCTTCTAATTTGTTGAGCGAAGAGGTAGAGAAATAGCTTTTAACGGCTGCGCTATCACGCCAGTAAAGAAAGCTGCGTTCGCCTTCTTGGTCGGTCTGTACCATGTACAAACCCGGCAGTTGAGCTGGGAAGATCTCGACAAGGTCAGTCGCAATGCCCTCTTGTTGCCAGTTTTCCAGAAGCTCTTGAGAAAGTACGTCTTCCCCAAGACCGGTCGCGTAAGACACTTGGACAGGTTGTTGAGCCGTTAGTCGAGAGAGGTAAAGTGCGGTATTGAGCGTGTCGCCACCAAAGCGTTTGCGAATTGGGTCGCCGCTCAGTTCAATCATGCATTCGCCAAAGAAAGCAATTTTAGTCTGGGATGAATCGGTCATCGTTCACCTACTTTGGATAGATTTAGAATGGTGGCTCGGGGGAGGCACCAGTTTGTCAGGAGCTTATGAGCGAGTTTCTGTTCGAGCCGGAAACTCTCTGCTGTTAAGCGTTTTGATTTGCCGCCGTTGCGCGATTTTGTAGAGAAGCGTCTTCTTCCAGAACACCTTTGTCAGACAGTTCCATTTCCATCAGCGCGCGCTCATCATCAAGGATTGCTCGTGCCATTTCTGGTGATACTTGGTTAGCTGGAGTCACTAGGCTCACTGCCACACCAGCAGTTAGAGCAAACAAGCAAGATGGAATCACTGGGTTGCCCCAGAAAGCGGTCAGGTCAGGGCTCAGCATTACTGCAAATGAAGCAATAGACGCACCTGCCAATGTTGCCAATGCACCTTGCCAGTTGTAACGCTTCCAGAAGCGACCCAACATACCGCACACGAACATGCCAGACATAACTGTCGAGATCATCTTAGTGATGTAGCCGATGATGTCGTTAGAGGTTAGCGCGAACAGCAATGCACAACCGATCACTACAACCAAAGCCAAGCGAGAGTAATTCAACATGGATTCTTTGTTTGGCACGCGACCGGTGAACATAACGTACACATCACGCAGTAAGATAGACACGCCCGCAATCGCATCGGAACTTGCACTCGACATGGTTGCCGATAGACCTGCAATAAGAACGATAAGACCAACACCTACTGGCAATACTGTTGCCGCGATGTATGGGAAAGCAAAGTTTGCGTTGTTCAGTTCAGGGTCAATCGCATGCGCCGCCATACCAATTACTGCTGGGATGATGGAGAAGAACAAGTACAGCACACCAGAAGCCACGAACGAACGGCGGATGGTTGATACGTCTTTACCTGAGTAGATACGTTGGCGGAATGAAGGCGTTGCAAGTACACCCACACCAATCACAACAGCAAGAGAAACCGCTGGGATTAAACCAAGCTTATCAATCGCAAGGAAGCTAACCGCTTCTGGGTCCATGGCTGAGTACAGGTTATCCAAGCCACCAATGTGTTGCACAGACAGTACCGCCATTAGGATGAAGCCAACAAACAAGATGATAGCTTGAATGGTGTCTGTCCAAACCACCGCAGTGTAGCCGCCAATAACGACGTAAATGGTAAACGCTGCTGCGATGATCATCTTCGCAGTGCTCAGCTCAATATCGGCAATCCACGCTAGGTACATACCACCACCAAGGATGTGTGCGCCCAACCAGCCGATAGAAGCGATAAAGATAAGCAGACCAACCACGTTCTTCACGATGCGGTTTGCACCTACGTAGTATGCGAGCTCTTCACTCATGGTCATAAAGTTGAGTTTACGAACTGGCGCGAACCACAGTGCCAATAACAAGATACCAATTGCGCCGCCAATGCCGTAAAGCGCACCAGCCCAACCGTTTGAGTAACCAAAGCCAACCGCGCCCATACTAGAGCCCGTGCCAACCATAGTTGCTACCGTGGTACCTAATACGAGGAACAGAGGTAAGCCTCGACCACCGAGTAGAAAGTCTTCACCTGATTTTTGGTTGCGAGAGACAAACCATCCCAACCAAATTAAAAATAAGACATACGCACCGAAGCCGGTAAGAAAAAGTGTACTGTTCATTGAACACCTCTCATATCAAAATCCATCTTTCAGATTGATATAATTCCAGCAGCAAGTATTAGATTTTATTCCAGAAATTATCTAATTTTATTTTTATAGCTTTTGCTAAATATATTAGGCACTACTGCTTTATGAAATTATATTTATGTAGGGAGTGAGAGTGCCAAAAAGATAATAACAGGAAAGTAATTATTTCCGGCACTCTATTTTATTTAATTAGGTAAAGTGTGATTTCTATCGGCGATCTTCGCGGTAGCAAGTCACATCGACTTCGACTTTCACGTCCACCACCAGATCACACACCATACAAATACGTGCAGGTGGGTGGTCACCAAAGAACTCTCTGAACACTTTATTGAACGATTGGAAGTAACGAGAATCCGTTAGCACCACCTTTACGTGTACCACGTCAGCTAACGTGTAACCTGCTTCTTCCATAATATCGACACAGTTTTGAATCGCTAAGCGAGACTGGTCAACGATACCGCCTTCTACCACTTCGCCATCAGTCATTGGTGTTTGACCCGATACGTATAAGAAGCCGCCCGCTTCTGTTGCACGTGCAAATGGTAAATGTTGACCGCCAGTACCTACGCCGCCTTCTACACCATAACGTTTAATTGACATAATATTCTCCAGTGATAATGCTTAATCTATAAAATTAATTTATTTAATAAGTTATTGATGGGTATTATTTCGATAAATAAATACGCCATTTCTATTTTCGGTGACTTTATCTTTTAAATAAGATAGTTCGCCATTTACAAATACAGATTCAATACCTTGCGCGACGGAAATTGGATTTTCGAACGTTGCAGTATCTTTAATTGTATTTGGGTTAAATAAAACCAAGTCTGCGTAAGCGCCTGTTTTTATTTCCCCACGATCTTTCAATTGGTAGCGTGTTGCTGACATCCCCGTCATCTTGTGAATCGCTTCTGCCAATGGGAAAAGCTGTTCTTCACGGCAGTAATGCCCCAAGACTTTCGGGAATGTGCCCCACAAACGTGGATGTGGATGCGGGTCATTTGGTAATCCATCCGAGCCCACCATGGTCAACTTATACTTAAGTACCCGTTTGACGTCGTTTTCATCCATGCAGTGATAAACCGCACCCGCAGGTTGCAACGCTTTTGCTGCTTCCATAAGAGGCAGTTGCATCTCGTCAGCAATGTCTTTCAGCATCTTGCCAGCGTGTTCAGGTTTACGTTCAGACCAAGTGATGAAGATGTCGATTTCATCCGTCACCTGTTTTAAATCCAGCGTTGAAGAACTGGCAGAATATGGGTAGCAATCGCAAGACACGTCTTGATGCTCAGAAACCTTGTCCATCAAATCCAGCACTTCTACGGTGCGTCCCCAGTTGCCTGCACCTGCGCATTTCAGATGAGAAATCACCACTGGCACTTTGGCGTACTGCCCAGTTTCAAAGGCTTCTTCCATTGCGCTGATGATTTCTTCAAACTCAGTGCGCATGTGTGTGGTGTAGATACCACCGTGATGACCGAGAATTTCCGCTAGGCGCATCACTTCATCCGCATTCGCTTGCTTGGCACTCGCATAAGCAAGACCCGAGCTCAAACCCAGTGCGCCCTCTTCCATCGCTTGTGCCAGTGTTTGGCGCATTTGCTCGATTTCTTCATCGGTTGCCGTGCGCAGTAAGTCATCCATCACGTTGTTACGTAAAGTTGTGTGACCGACCAACGCAGCGACGTTGACCGCAGGGTTCGCCGCTTGTACCGCCTTCGCATACTCCGCAAAAGTTGGGTATTTGAAGTCTTCCTGCTTGCCCAATAGGTTCATTGGGTCTGGCGGAGTATCACTGAGTACCGCAGGGCTCGCGCTAATTCCGCAATTGCCTACGATTACTGTCGTCACACCTTGGCTGATCTTTGGCAAGCAGTCAGGGTAACGAATCACATTGGTGTCATCGTGCGTGTGCACATCAATAAATCCCGGAGCCAACGCAAGACCCTGACCGTTGATAACCTTCTTTGCAGAAAGCTCGTCTAGCTGCCCTACTTGCTCAATACGATCTTGACGAATCGCAACATCAGCAATGAATGGTGCTGCACCCGTACCGTCAAATACCTCTACGCTTTTGATAATGGTATCGAACAACATACTTCACTCTCTTCGTCCGTCGTTAACATGATTCCATCTTAATAATTCTTGAAATTTAAACAGTGAAGAAACACACAAAAAACTTAGATTTGTTTGATACTTTCTAACATATTATTTATGGTAGTTAGCAACAAACAATTAATATCAATCACTTAGACCATGTTAGAAGTAGGTACGCCATGAAAGACAATCGCCAAAAGTGTGATAAAAACTATCATAATGAGTGTGTTACCACACCAGGTTACGGAGAGAAAGCTCAACCTGTTGCGTGTAATTCCGATGGGTTACACAGTTTGATCCATGAAGAGATCACCTTGCCCGCTGCGGTGATCAAATCTTCTTCATTGAAGAACAACCTCGATTGGATGCAGCGTTTTGCCAATCAGCACAAAGTGAAGTTGTCACCGCACGGTAAAACCACCATGACTCCCGCTTTCTTTCAGCAGCAATTAGAAAACGGCGCTTGGGGCATTACCGTCGCAACGCCAGCTCAGGCAGAGATTGCGGTGCTAGGCGGAGCGAAAAACATCATCATGGCGAACCAACTAGTCGGGCGCGCTAACATGACCATCATCGCCAACTTGATTGAAACCCATGGAATCAACTTCTATTGCTGTGTGGATTCAAACCGAAACGTCAAAGCGCTAGAGCGTGCCTTCGCTGAATATCAGTTGCCGCTTAATGTACTGATTGAGTTTGGTGTCGAAGGCGGTCGCTGTGGATGCCGAAACCAACAAGATGTAGTTGAGCTCGCCACACTCATCCACCAGCAACCTCACCTTACGCTCAAAGGTATCGAGGTTTACGAAGGTGTCATTCATGGTGACAATGCTGAACAAGACATCCGTGACTTCCTCAACGCCACATTAGAAATCGCAGCCCAACTACAAAACGACAAGTTGATTGAGTCCAAGCCTCTGGTCACAGGCGCAGGCTCTGCTTGGTATGACGTAGTTTCTGAATGCTTCGCCAACCTAGAAGATTTTGACGCCATCATTCGCCCAGGTTGCTACGCGATTCATGACACAGGCATTTACCTAGACGCACAAAACAAAGTCATGCAGCGCGCTGAAAATAACCAAGGTGCAGCGTGTGATTTAGGTGGTGACTTGGAATCGGCACTAGAGCTATGGGCTTATGTCATTTCTCGCCCCGAGCCAACCAAGCTAGTTGCCGGCTTTGGCAAACGTGACGTGGCGTTTGATGCTGGATTACCAATCCCCGAGCGTGCTTACCGCGATGGTGAGTCAATCTCTATTGAAAGTGCGGTAACGACCGCGGTGATGGATCAGCACGCGTTCATCGAAGTAGACGCAAACAGCGACCTTCAAGTGGGTGATATGATTGCCTTCTCAACCTCTCATCCATGTTTAACGTTTGATAAGTGGCGTGCCGTGGCGGTTTGTGATGATGAGTATCAAGTTACTCATTGGGTGAAAACCCGTTTCTGATGATGAGCTTAGTGAGGCTTTTCGTTATACTTCATGCCAAACCAGTGGAGGCGGCACAATCGTCTCCATGTAAAAGATAGGAACACAGCTTGAGTTTAGAAGTCGATATTATCTCTCAAATCACTGAACGTTTCAGTGCGCTGCGCGATGCCGAAAAGAAGGTCGCGAAGTTGATCATGGACGACATTCAAACTGCCGCCAATGCCAGCATTACTGAACTGGCAGAAAGCGCAGAAGTGAGTGAAGCTACCATCACCCGTTTTGCTAAAGCTGTTGGCTGCAAAAACGTGCGTGATATGAAGATCAAACTGGCACAAACCTTAACGGTTGGGCAACGATTCATCCTTGAGCCACCTGATCAAAGTGGCTACCAAGGCATCTATGAGTCGATCAAGCAATCCCTTGATGTAAACCGCAGTTTGATTGTTGAAGAAGATATCGACACTGCCGTGAACTGGCTGCACAACGCAAGACAAGTGATCTGTATTGGTATGGGTGGCGGCTCAACCATTGCAGCACAGGAGATGCAACATCGTTTATTCCGTCTAGGCTACCCTGTTGTGGCTTACAACGATGGCTTGTTATCGCGCATGATTGCGGCTACTGCAGACGCGAACGATGTGTTGGTGATGATCTCAGCCACCGGCTATACCCCTGCCATCATAGAAACCGCGCAATTAGCCAAGCAGTACGGTGTAAAAGTCATTGTGATTACTCCAAAAGACACGCCTTTGACTGAGCAAGCCGATTTGGTTCTGCCTATTGAACACCAAGAGACGGATTTCATCTACAAGCCATCCGCTTCTCGCTACGCGATGTTGGCTTTGGTTGACGTACTTTCGATGGCATTAGCCGTTAATCATAAGCGACGCTCACGCGATAAACTTCGCCGACTCAAAGTTGCCCTCGACTCTTATCGTGGCGGCTTAGAAAGACAGCCTCTTGGTGATTAAACCAACGTGGTCTAGATAACTAAAAACTCGCTCATAAAACTCAAACAATGAAGCCCGATGTTCAGCATCGGGCTTTTATTTTACCGAGATAATACTTCAATTCGGTACGATGTCTTGTTTTAATATTTGGGGAAAACTTGCTAACACATAAATAACAAAATTCATCAATAAGAAAATTCTGATTGAATGTAGGGTTATCAAGATTAATACCAATTCGTACTCGAAATAATTTATAAGTTAATTAATTATTTTTCCCATCAATATTGATTAACTATTAACTTATTTTCAAACGAAATATGAACATTAAGTTTCCATTTTATTTTCGTTTCCGATAAAACTATTTGAGACTTTCATCACACTAAATTTCAAATCTCAGGAATAGACTCCGAGCCTTTCAAGCCCCCCAATTTGCAGTGAGTCTATGAAACTTTCTAACCTAAGTATTAAAAGTAAAATCAGTGCGTTGATACTTGTTATCTCCGCTGCCGTCATTGCGTTATCTTTCTTCTTTACCTCTCAAATAAAACTTATTGATGGCAAGATGACAGAATTTTCTGACACCACAGTGCCAAGTATTTTATTGGTAAAAAATATTGAAATCGAAATTGGCACCTTAAGAAAAGACGAATTCTCTTTGCTGACTAATGTAAACCATGCTGAATTTAACACTTGGCTTAAAGGTTTGGATGAATCAGAAAATAAAATCGACAACTATATTGAACAATACGGTAAATCACTTTGGGATCAGCGCGACCGTGATGCTTATAATGAAGTATCGAGTGCATGGTCAAAATACCGTAGCTTCAACGACAAATACTCAGAGCTATTAACCACGAAACGTATTGACGAAGCCAACGCCATGCTGCTGGATGGTTTTTCAACCTTCCAAGCACTTTCTAACTCGATTAAAGATCTGGTTGAGTTAAACCAAACCTTCATCAAAGAAGACATCAACAGCACTCACGATGTGGTAGCAGACGCCATCACTTATAGCATTATCGCGATTGTTGCTTTATTGGCATTGAGCTTTGTACTCGGCCTATTCCTCACAAAACAAATCTGCTCTCCACTGCAATACGTGGTTGAAATGGCCTCTAAGATTGCTTCCGGCGACCTTACCTACAAACTTCCACGCAATAAAATTGGTAATGACGAGCTCGGTTTATTGGCAGACGCCTGTGAAGATATGCAAGCCAAACTACTGAGTCTGGTCGACAGCATCTCTTCTACTACCGCTCAGGTGAGCACTGCCACCGAAGAAGTGAGCGCTATTTCAGAACAAACCTCTTCAGGCATGGATGAACAACAGCAACAGCTTAACCTGATTGCGACCGCTATGAACGAAATGCAAGCAACAGTGCATGATGTAGCAAGCAACACAGAAGCTGCTTCAGAAACTGCAAACAGTGCCTCTCAAGAAGCCAAAGAAGGCTTAGAAGTGGTTCAAGAATGTATCGAGCAGATCAACGAAGCCTCGGTCGCGATTCAATCTGTTGGCACCATGGTAAGTGAGCTAGAGCAAGACGCATCGAACATCAGCGTGGTGGTTGACGTAATTCAAGACATCGCAGAGCAAACTAACCTGCTTGCTCTCAATGCCGCAATTGAGGCAGCCCGAGCGGGTGAACAAGGCCGCGGATTTGCGGTTGTGGCTGATGAAGTCCGTACGCTAGCGAGCCGCACACAAGCATCCACAGAAGAGATCATTGCCATCATCAGCAAGCTTCAGAATTGCTCGAAAACCGCTGTATCGGCTACAAACAACAGCAGCGATTTAATTCAAGTGTGTGTTGAGCAAGCTCAGCGAGCGGGAACGACGATTGGTCACATCGAACAAAGCGCTGACAACATCGCTGAAAAGAGCATCCAAATCGCGAGTGCCTGCAGTGAGCAAAGCTCTGTGACTGAAGAGCTGCATCGCAATGTCGAACACATCAACCAGTTCTCTAGCGAAGTCGCAACAGGCTCTCGTCAAACCGCGATTGCATGCCGAGACTTAAGTGAACTGGCGGTTGGTCTACAAGAAATCGTCAGTCAGTTTAAAACGGCTTAAACAGCCATTAAAGGTTGCGTTAACTTTGTCCTAGCGCGCTCTGTAAAGCCCGATGCTCAACCATCGGGCTTTGCTTTATCCAGCCGTTTCTTTACCCGTGCACAGTAAACCTGATCCTTGTCTCGATTCTTTAATTTATCTTTCCTAATCCCACCAACATCACGGTAACCCACTATATTTGAATGAGAATATTCTTAGAGATGCATTCAAAGGTGAGGCCAGCTTCAATAATTAATCAATTGATGAATATTGAAGGAATTAACTTCCTAGCCGGACAAAACTGACTCACGTTACACTGAATGCAGTCCCACACTCTTCTATAGCTTGATACGAATTCGAGCTCACCTTCTTAGAGGAAGCGTCGCATGATGAAGCGAATCATTCTTGGCACCCTAGCCCTGACTCTTTTAACTGCCTGTTCCAAAGATGACGGACAGCAAGCCCTTGGCACACTAGAACGTGACCGCGTAACCTTTACTGCAACCTCTAGCGAGATAATTCGTGCCCTACCCATCAAGGAAGGCAGCCAAGTCACCGAAGGAGAAGTGCTGGTTCAGCTCGATACAAAGAACCAAGAAGCCGTTTTAGCTCACGCAGTAGCCGAACAAGCCAAGGCTGACGCTTATCTTTTGAAATTGACCAATGGTGAGAGACCGGAAGACATTGCCGCAGCGCAAGCTCGCGTTGCCAGAGCAGAAGCTCAATTGGTTGAAGTGCAAAAGAACTACCAACGTAAAGCGGAGTTAGTTCGCAAGAAACTCATCAGCCAATCAGAAAAAGACACCGCTTTAGCAGCCAGAGATTCTGCCCGTGCAGAGCTAGACTCCTCACAAGAAGAGTTCAGTAAACTGACGGCTGGTTCTCGCCCTGAAGATATTGAACAAGCGAAAGCCGCTCTCATGGCAGCCAAAGCCGATGTGGCACTGCAAGAACAGAAACTGGCAGAACTCACCATCACGGCCACGCGAGATGGCTTGTTAGATAACCTACCGTTTAACCTTGGCGAACGCGTCCCTGTGAATGGCGTGGTTGCTGTAATACAAGCCAGCCGCGTCCCATACGCTCGCGTTTACGTTCCTGCCAACTACCGAGTCGACTTTGTGCCGGGTAAAGCGGTTAACGTGCATGTAGATGGCGTTGAGCAACCTTATAGCGGCACCGTTCGTTGGGTTGCGACTGAGCCTTCATTTACGCCTTATTTCGCGCTTACCGAGGAAGAACGCTCGCGTTTGATGTACCTTGCAGAAGTCGACCTTCAAGACTCAGCACAATCCTTGCCTTCAGGTATACCAGCGCAAGTGGATTTGGTGGAGTAAGCCAATGACCGAATACGCGATTCAAGCTGAAAATGTAGTGAAGAAGTTTGGTGACTTCACCGCCATCAACAACATCACGCTTAATGTGCCCAAAGGCAGTATTTATGGTTTTCTTGGCCCCAACGGCTGCGGTAAATCGACAACCATTCGTGTGTTAACAGGCCTACTCAGCCCAAGTGAGGGCAATGTTGATGTACTAGGACTCGAGATCCCAAAACAATCTGAGCTTCTGCGCCTCAAGATTGGCTACATGACGCAAAAGTTCTCGCTTTATGATGACCTGACGGTTCAAGAGAATCTTGAGTTTATTGGACAAATCTTTGGTATGGAAACCAAGGCCCTAAAAGCTCGCATCGAAGAACAACTAGCCACCTACGGTCTCGACCAACTACGCAAACAGCGCGTAGGCGGAATGAGTGGCGGGCAGAAACAACGCTTGTCTCTCGCCGCAGCGACCATGCATAAACCAGAACTGTTGTTTCTTGATGAACCCACGTCTGCGGTTGACCCAGAGAACCGACGCGATTTCTGGGAGCAATTGTTTGATCTCTCTGACCAAGGCACGACGATTTTGGTCACAACACACTACATGGATGAAGCGGAACGCTGCCATCGTCTGGCGATTATGGAAGCTGGGGAAATCCGCGCCGATGGTGAGCCAGAAGAACTCATGGCGCAAATGGGCGTTAACATCGTCGAAGTCAAAGCGGATAACTTACGCGAGCTCAAAGAGAAAGTCATTCAGCGTGAAGAGGTACGCTCAGCCGCACAGCTCGGCATTCGCTTACGCATTTTGATCCACCGGCACATCGAACAACCGATCGAGTGGTTAACCCAAACCTTTCCAGAGCTTGATGGCTGCGAGATGAACATTGCTCGCCCGAGCTTGGAAGATGTGTTTGTCAGCGTTACGGGAGAAGGTCGCCAATGATGAAATCTATTGCCCGTATGAAAGCGGTAATGATCAAAGAGATCCGTCAGCTTTCACGTGACCGCATTACCTTTGGCATGGTCGTGATGATCCCGTTGATTCAGCTCCTGCTGTTCGGCTTTGCCATAAATACCGATATTCGCAACATTCCCGTTGGCGTCGTCGATCAAAGTGGCAGTACTGCCGGGCGCGTGATCACTGAGTCCGTCAAAGTAACGCAAGTGGTCGATGTGGTTGAAACCTTTGCTACCGCTTCAGAAGCCGAGCAAGCCATTCAAGACGGTTTGGTGCGAGCGGCTTTAATTCTGCCTAGCGACTTAACCCAACGTATGGTGCAAGGCAGAGAGCTTGGGCAGTGGATTGTGGATGGTTCAGACACCATGATCAGTTCTGCGATTCTCTCACTGCAAACCATGCCGTTAACGGATTTTGATTTTGAGATACGCCCTGCCCCAACCAAAACCTTTGAAGTTGCGCTGTATTACAACCCGAGTCGGCGCTCGGCGGTGAACATTGTCCCCGGTTTATTGGGCGTGATTCTGACCATGACGATGATCTTGTTCACCAGTGCAGCCATTGTTCGTGAACGGGAACGCGGCAATTTGGAGTTACTGATTACTACGCCAATTCACTCCATCGAACTCATGGTGGCGAAGATCATTCCGTATATCTTTGTTGGTCTGATACAGGTGTTTATCATTTTAGGATTAGGGCACTGGATATTTGGCGTGCCGATAAACGGCGCCATTAGTCAGATACTGTTTGGCACGCTGCTGTTTATCGCCGCGAGTTTAACCTTAGGTTTGGTGATATCCACCATTGCGACAACACAGCTTCAGGCCATGCAGATGACGGTGTTTATTCTTTTGCCATCGATTCTTCTGTCCGGATTTATGTTCCCTTATGAAGGAATGCCCGTCGCGGCACAATGGATATCAGAAGCCCTACCAGCTACTCACTTTATGCGCATTATTCGTGGTGTGGTGCTGCGTGGTGCAGACTTAATGGAGCTATGGCGAGATACAGTCTGGCTACTGGGCTTTACGGTGATAGGTTTAGTTGTTGCGTCTTTACGTTTCAAAAAATCACTCGATTAACCCATCAGATTCCAAAACTAAAAACACCTCCGGATTTGGAGGCGTTTTTATTGAATCATCAATTATCGTAGCGAGATCAGTAGTACTCACCCAGAGAGCAATCATGTAGATCTGAAATGCTATAACTTCTTAGCGAATTGATTTTGAAATTGAAAACCACTTGTTTGCATACATTTCGACTGCGGTCGCTATAGGTAATGTAACCTTCGCTGTATGCACGTTTGCCGCTGGTTGAGGTGATATCTGCGTTCAACTCCAGATGCGCCTTGTGCGCTTCTACACGTTCCATCATCTCATGTACGTCAAGCCACTCTTCACGGTTGGCCATTTGGATCAGCATCGATTCCGCCTGTGTTTCTAGCTTTTGCGGATAAACGTAAAAACGGTTATAGGCAAAATAGGCGCTCATTAAAATAAGTATTAACACTGCTGAGGTAGTTCTTGTCATACAAGTTGCCTCTTATCATTATGAATTTCTGCTTTTCTCTATATTCTCAGTATAGGAAGCGGATGGAGTTTAGGTTAAAGAATTCACCCAAATAACAACTTAAGGTCAGACTCCGTCAATTCCATGACAAGCCACACCGCGATTTAACCTAATTCTAAATAACTAGACACTTTGCCAATAAAAAGTACTAACTCATTGCCCGATTAGAGTCGTCACCAACCTGTGATCAGAGCCATTCGGTTGATCTGTCGATGCTCTTGAACAGATTCTCCGATTTGAGTTTTCTGACTTAAGCCAGAGGTGATCAATACCTATCATGGCAAAAGCAGGAACCGGTAAGCCTTTCACTGATGTTGGCCAACTGGCAACAGGTTGAGTTTGGAAACGAGAAAACAGCCCATTAAACCTTGGGCTTGCAGCAGAAAGATTGAAATCCCCTATCACGATCATTTCCGGTGTTGGGTACAAATCAGTTAGGGTTTCTATGGTTCGAATCAGGGCATTGCGGCGTTGCCATAACGGCTCAGTTCTTGGCGAAGGAGGATGCGCTGTCATCAAGGTAATAGGGTTGTCCACTTGCCATGTTGCTCGAATCACCTCTTGACCATCTGGGGTATGATAAATCGAAACTGGCTCCAAAGGATAACGGCTCAAAATCATCTGATTTGACGGGTAACCAACGCCGCGCTGGCCGCCGTAATAGAAAGGATAAACATCGTCGAGAAGGTGAAGTTTCTCCCCCACTTGAGGCGAGAGCTCTTGCATCACCACCAAATCCGCAGGGTGTTTAAGCAAGTAATTGATGAACTGATTGATGTCCGGGTTTTCGTAAAACAGATTGAATTGGACGATCGTCAGCGGATTTTCGCAGGTTTGGTTGTTCGTGATCTGAGTGGGTAAGAGATACGCAATAGAAGCGAAACCAATCAAAGTGGCAGCAGTGGCTTTCGTCCAGTGACGGCAAACCAAAAGTGCCAAAGCAAAACCTAGGTAGGCGAATAAAAGAAGAGCGGGAATCGAGGTTAGATTCTCCGCCCACCAAATATCATGATATTGCCTTGCCACCAGCCAAATTGAAGCGGGTAAAAACAACACAATCCATTGAATGACTCTCAGCACACGCACAGCTCATTTAGCGATTACATATCATAAGCTTATATGTAATTGCCCAACTCGCCAGTGCGCTGCTGAACTGTATCTAAACAGATTGGCTTAAATGGAATGAACCGCTTCCGTTGCTGGCTCTGTGAGCTGCGCTTTTTCGCTCACTTCCACTTTAACCGCAGCGACCTTGAACTCAGGGATCTTCGCATGCGGGTCAGTAGCCGTTGTCGTTAAACGGTTAACCGGCGACTCAACAAAGTGGAATGGAATGAACACCACACCTTTTTGAATACGCTTAGTCACAAAGGCATCAATCTCAATGCTGCCACGACGTGTAGACACTGTCAGACGCTGACCATTACTGATGCCAAGTGCTTCTGCGTCTTCCACGCTCACCATCGCGCGAGGGCCAGCAAGGTTATCCAACCCTTTGGTCTTACGCGTCATGGTGCCAGTGTGGAACTGCTCAAGTACGCGACCCGTCGTTAACACAAGTGGGTACTCTTCATCTGGCAGCTCAGCCGCATAACGGAACGGTACGCCCACCATTTGCCCTTTACCACGAGTAAACTGAGTTTGGTGCATGATGCGAGTACCTGCTGGGTTGTTCTTGTTACTCGGCCATTGCACTCCGTTTGGCGTAATGGCATCCCAACGAAGACCCGCGTATTGAGGTGTCACACGTGCGATTTCATTGGTGATATCAGACACGCAGTGGTAATCCCAATCACTACCCATGGCATTGGCGATTTCTTGGATAATCCACCAATCTTCTTTCGCTTCACCCGGCGCCGTTACGACCGGATTCACACGCTGAACACGACGCTCCGTATTGGTGAAGTGACCCGCTTTCTCTGCAAACGAGCAAGAAGGCAGCACCACATCCGCGTATTGTGCAGTCTCCGTTAGGAAGATGTCTTGAACCACCAAGAAGTCGAGTGCTTCTAAACCTTCAATCACATGCGCTTGGTTCGGGTCACTCAACACTGGGTTCTCACCCATGATGTACATACCACGAACGTCACGATGGCAAGCCGCATCAATGATTTCTGTCAGGGTTAGACCTTGCTCAGAAGGCAGATTTGGTGCATTCCATTCAATCGCGAATTTCTGACGCACAATTGGGTTGTATACCTTTTGGTAGCCCGGGAAACTGTTTGGCAAAGCGCCCATATCACACGCGCCTTGCACGTTTGATTGACCACGCAACGGGTTGATACCACCACCTTCAATACCGATGTTGCCACACAGCAATTGCAGGTTAGCGATAGAACGGACGTTGTCATGACCTGTCGTATGCTGAGTAATACCCATCGAGTAGTAAACAGCCGTACGATCTGCTGTACCGATCATGCGCGCCATTGCTTGAATGTCTTCGGCTTTTACGCCCGTAACCAACTCCACTTTATCGAGGTTATAAGCTGGCGACATCACTTCTTGCAGTAAGGTATCAAAGCCGTCAACACGTTCTTCGATGTACTCTTGATCGTACCAACCGTTCTTGATGATCTGCTGCATGACACCGTTTAGGAGCATCACATCCGTACCCGGACGGTGCGCCATATACAGCTCAGCATGCTCTGCCATATCGACACGTTTCGGGTCAGCCACAATCAAACGAGCGCCGTGGTGACGAATTGCTTGTTTAATGTGTGAAGCGATGATCGGGTGTGCTGATGTGGTATCCGAACCAATAATAAAGATCACATCCGAGTGCTTAATACTTGGGATGTCGTTGGTCATTGCACCACTACCCAGTGACGCTTCAAGACCGGTTACACTCGATGCGTGGCACAAACGCGCACAATGGTCGACGTTGTTAGTGCCCAGTTCACGACGGACAAATTTTTGGAACGCGTAGTTGTCTTCGTTAGTGGTTTTCGCTGAAGAGAAACCCGCCAATGCGTTGCTGCCAAAATCTTGCTTGATGCCAGAGAACTTGCTCGCAATCAGTTGAATCGCCTCTTCCCAGCTTGCAGGCTGCAACCAACCATCTTTACGGATCAATGGCGTGGTAAGACGCTCTTCACTGCCAATGAAGTCAAAACCAAAGCGCCCTTTCACACACAGCATGCCTTGGTTAACCGGCGAATCACCGCCTTTCACGTAACGAATCGTATTGGTTGCTTCGTCCACGAACATGGTCAACTTACAGCCCACACCACAGTATGTACAAATGGTGTCGACCGCTTTCAGATCTTCAGTACGGCCTTGCGAACGGTCACGACTATCGACCATTGCGCCCGTTGGACACACTTGAACGCACGCGCCACATTGCACGCAGTTCGAATCACCCATTAGGGTTAAGCCATTCTTGTTACTTCCAAAGTGTGGACGATCGTCAGGACGTAATGCCGGACGACCTTGTTTATCGCACACGAAGTTCAGTACACCGTGTACGGCTTTGTCGCGGCACGCTTGGATGCACTGACCACAGCTAATACAGCGGTTAGCATCAAACTCAATAAACTCAGAACTGCGGTCAACTTCGTACTTATGACGCAAGTCTTTCGCACGAAGATCTAACCAATCTTGATGCGATTTAATCTGCAAGGAGAAGTCAAAGCTTTGCTCAGCCTCATATTCGGTGGAGTAATCACGCAGCGCACAATCGGTATTTGCCTGACAGCCACATTCTAGACAGCGCGCTGCTTCTTTCATTGCTTCTTCGTTATCAAAGCCTAACTCCACTTCAGCGAAGCTTTGCTCGCGTTGTGCTGGAGTCAGTTCAGGCATGATAGAACGAGCGACTTTTTGGATGTTCTCGAAGTGAAGCGGATCGACTTGAGAGAGTTTCTTCTCTTTTCGTGAGTTGAACGCCGCCTTTGGCATATCCGCCATATCACCATTCAAAAACAGGTCAATCGCTTTTGCCGCAACACGACCATCACCCACCGCTTCAACTGCCGTTGCTGGACCACGGCGGAAATCACCAATACTGAAGATGTTACCCGTGCCGGTGTGCATGGTCTTTTCATCGGCATCAGAGGTGTTCCAGCGCGTAAGCGGAATCGACAAATCTTCGCCTTCGAGGAAGCTCAGATCAGGCTTTTGCGATACTGCCGCAATCACGGTGTCGAACTCTTCGGTAAAGAACTCGCCGGTTGGTTTAGGGCTTCGACGACCAGATGCATCCGGTTCACCCAACGCCATGCGCTCTAGACGAATCGCACTCACGCGTCCGGTTTCATCGGCAAGGTTTTCTGCAGGGTTGGTCAAGAAGTGGAATTTCACCCCTTCGTGTTCCGCTTCGACAATCTCGTAGTCTTCTGCTGGCATTTCGTCACGGGTACGACGGTAAATCAACGTGGTGTCTGCACCAGCACGACGCGCAGTACGAGCACAGTCAATTGCCGTGTTACCACCACCGATCACCGCGACTTTCTGACCCGTTACATAGTTTTGCTTGGTAACGTAATCTTTTAGGTAATCAACGCCTAAGTAGCAACCTTCAAGGTCACTGCCTGTGTAATGCATTTCGACCGCTTGAGACGCACCGACAGCCAAACACACTGCGTCGTATTCTTCGCTCAATTGAGAAAGCGTGAAATCCACACCCAGCTTTTGATTGGTGTAAACTTGCATGCCATTACGGCACATCAGTTCGATTTCTTTATCGAGAATGTCTTTTGGCAAACGGTATTCAGGAATACCGTAACGCAACCAACCGCCCGCTTTTGGCATGGATTCAAAGACCGTAACGTCGTAGCCTTCATTCGATAAGTAGTAGCCAGCCGTTAGACCACCAGGGCCACTGCCGACGACGGCAATGTTCAAACCTTTGCTCGGTTTTTTTTCTGGTACGTAGGCTTCATGCGCAGACAAATCCGCATCCGCGGCATGACGTTTTAGCTGACGAATTGCAATAGGCTCATCGACTAACGAGCGGCGACATTCACTCTCACAAAATGCAGGGCATACGCGGCCAATCGATAGCGGCATAGGAAGCGTACGCTTAATCACTTCAATCGCTTTTTGATGATCGTTCTGTGCGATGTGATAAAGGTACGATTGGATATCAACGCCCGCAGGACACGCGGTTTTACATGGCGCTTCACAATCGGCGTAATGGTCCGCCATGATGCGGTTAAGTGCTTTTCTGCGGTGCTCGCTTAATTGTTCTGATTGCGTGACCACATTAAGGCCGCGGTAAACTTCAAGTTCACACGCACGCTTAGTACCGCCACTTTCGACTTCAACCACACACAAGTCACACGGTACTT
Source organism: Vibrio sp. 2130-1 (assembly GCF_033339515.1). Taxonomy (NCBI): domain Bacteria; kingdom Pseudomonadati; phylum Pseudomonadota; class Gammaproteobacteria; order Vibrionales; family Vibrionaceae; genus Vibrio; species Vibrio sp. 2130-1. Next base: position 67,574 of record NZ_JAWOUT010000004.1, on the reverse strand, counting down.
TTTCATTACTTTTGTTCATTCCGCACAGCGATGGGATCTCGACCCCACACACTTTTGCTGCTTCTAAAAGGGTTAGACCCTCTTCTACAATTCTATATTTTCCATCGATGACAATTTCTATCATGCAACCCCCGCAGCGAAGCAAATCCAAATCTGCACAAGTAAAACCATACATTCTATAAGGATAATCATTTGTAAGACAAGTTAGTGTGATGTAAAACTTATAAACCACATTTTTCACGTGTCATAAAAAGCGAGGGCTTCTTTCGCTAACTTTCAACACTCGGTGTTTAACAAACGTTTTACTCCCTCGAAAGTGCGCAAACTGAAGGGTTGGACTATTTTGATAATAAGAGTAATAAATGATTGACCTTACCCTTAGGTTAACCTTTAGAATCGAAGGGTTTTCATCATTTTCATCAAACACATGGGAAAGGGTATGCACTTAAAATCGCTGCATACAATCTGGTTAACTCTCTTCACGACGCTAGTGCTATTGGTATCTAGTGTGGCGAACAGTGAGCCGTTGATGAATATTCAAATGATGTCTACTGGCATGGCTCACCATCCTTCTATGATGGGTGACAGCGAACACTGCAGTATGCCTGGCATGATGGACGTCTCCATGAATGACGCTTCTATGTCCGAAGATGGCGATGCAAGAGAAACCAGCATGAACTGTGGTGGAGGCTCCGGCATGGTTCATACCTGCTGTACTGCCGCGTGTACGATAGTTTTCGTCCCCCTACCGAATCCTATCAATAGCCCAATGCCCGTTGTCTATCGCGCAACTATTACTCCTGAAGTTGCTTCCCCTGTCGTACACGTAAGCCGCGACCTATACCGACCTCCTATAGCCTAAATCCGTCCTAGCATTCGACCCTGCGCGTGTATCGCAGGTTGTTTTAATGCGCCTGAACGATGAGGTAATAAGGCTTTACTGTTCCCGCAATAAAATCCGCACCTCCATCGATCCGGCGAACACTGGATTTAGATTATGGATATCAAACCATACCGCTTAGCTGCACCTATTTTTATGGTGGCTCTGGTCGCTGCGCCTACCTTGGTTAACGCCGCAGGAAAAGAGACGCACGCAGCGCAAAATTCCGCATCAACTGAGCGAGCTTCAACGACCAAGCTTGCCCAACTGATCAACTTCGCTTTGAGTAACGATGGCAATCGTAAGCAATACTCTGCGCAATCTTCTGCCATGCGTGAAACGGGCGTCGCGAGCGCGACCTTAATGGACCCAAAACTGAAAGTGGGTTTTGGTGGCTTGCCTGTCGACAGCTTCAAATTCGATGAAGACCCAATGACCAACATCTCCGTTGGTTTAATGCAACAGTTTGAGCGTGGCTCGACGCTTGATTTGCAACAGAAGAAAGCCAATCAACAAGCTGACGGCCTTGGGCTTCAAGTGCATGCTCGTGAGCTTGAGGTAGCCAACAGCATGACTCAACTTTGGTTAGAACTTGGTTACCAGCAACGCGCTGAGCAAATCATGCTTGAGAACCGCAAGTTGATGAAGGAGATGGAAAGCTTTATTCAAACCAACTATTCGATTGGTAAGAGTGAAGCGCAAGATCTGCTTAACGCCCAACTTCAAGTCAGCAAGTTGGATGAGAAACTGCAAGCCAACGAACAAATGCAACGTCGTCTTATCTCTCAACTCTCCGAATGGTTGGGGTCAGATTGGTTGGCGAATGAACAGGCCCTGCATGCGAGCAATCAACTTAATTGGGACACACTGAACAGCAAACTTGCTGCGAGTCAGAATTCCACCAAGCATTATCAGCAACTCAGCCAACACCCGATGGTTAAGATGGCCGACGTCAGCATTTCTGCCAATAAAACGCAGGTGGAAATTGCTGAGCAAGCCTACAACCCACAATTTGGCGTCGAAGTAATGTACGCCTACCGCCAAGCCGACAACATGATGGGCGAACCCGCTTCTGACTTGGTCAGCGCTTACTTAACCATGGACATTCCGCTGTTCACAGGTGACCGCCAAGATCGCAATCTTGCTGCCGCTCAATACCAAGTTGCTGCGGCACAATCGCAAAAAGACACCTTACTAACGCAGATGAATGCCAAGGTGAACACTTTGCTGGTTGATCGCGGCAACTTAACCCAGCGTTTAGAACGTTATCAATCCACCTTATTGCCTCAAGCGAAAGCGCGCATTCAAGCCGTTGAGCGAGGTTATCAAAACAACACAGCGCAGTTTAACGATGTGATTTCTGCCACCACAGACGAGTTGGCTCTGCAATTAGAGCAACAACGTCTGCTGACCGATCTCAACATCGCAAACAGCAATTTAGCCACCCTACTCGGTGGTTTCGACTATCAAGTGGCTTCACCGGAAGCTCGCTCTATTTCGACATATTAATTTGTGAATCCCCAAGACAGTTGGGGCTACAGCTAGGCGGCAAACGAGAGAATCCCATGAGCATAGTTCTGCTATGTGATTTGGGTGAACGAGAGCAGGCAACAACGCTGTAGCGTCAAATGTGAAGGGGAAAATAAGGTAAAACAATGAAAACATTACAAGTTGCAACCATCGCGCTGATTGTTGGTGGTGCTTTAGGGTTTGGTGCTAATCATTTTCTTGCGGGCTCAGCTCACGACATGAGTGCGATGGGTGGAACTTCCGCAGCAAGTTCTAATGATCCACTCTATTGGGTTGCTCCAATGGATCCCAACTACAAACGTGATAAACCGGGTAAATCTCCAATGGGCATGGATTTGATTCCGGTTTACGCAGAAGACCTCTCCGGTGAACAAGAGGCGCCCGGTACGGTGACTATCGATCCTTCAGTAGAAAACAACCTCGGGGTTAAAACCGCAAACGCGACACTACAACAGCTATCACCACGCATCGAAACGGTTGGCTATATTGCCTTTGATGAAAGTCTGTTATGGCAAACCAACGTTCGTGTGGCGGGTTGGGTAGAGAAGCTTTACATCAATGCTGTGGGTGAGAAAGTGAAGAAAGGCGATGTGCTTTTCACGCTCTACTCTCCAGAACTGGTTAAAGCACAAGAAGAATTGCTGAACGCTTACCGTACTGGCCGCAAAGGTCTTGTAAAAGGGGCGACCGAACGCTTGGTAACACTTGGTGTTGACCGTGCTCAAATCAAATCCATTACTCGTAGTGGTAAAGCATCACAAACCATTGAAATCAAAGCGCCTGCTGATGGCGTTATCGCGAGCTTAAACGTGCGTGAAGGTGGCTATTTGTCCCCTGCTCAAGCGGTGATCAGTGCAGGTCCCTTGGACAATGTTTGGGTTGATGCGGAAGTCTTTGAGCGTCAAGCACACTGGATGAAAGCAGGTTCTCAAGCCACGATGACCCTTGACGCGATTCCGGGCAATGAATGGCAAGGCGTCGTAGATTACGTGTACCCAATCCTCGATCCGAAAACACGTACGTTGCGTGTGCGCCTTAAATTCCCTAACCCAGATGGCGCATTGAAGCCAAACATGTTCGCCAACATTGCCCTTCAGCCTGTCACTGATGACGCAGTATTAACGATTCCTAAATCATCTGTTATCCGCTCTGGCGGTATGACTCGCGTTGTTCTGGCGGAAGGTGATGGCAAATACCGTTCTGCTCGAATTGAAGTTGGCCGCGAAGCTGGCGAACAAATCGAAGTATTACAAGGACTTAAACAAGGCGATAAGATCGTTACTTCATCTCACTTCATGCTCGATTCTGAATCAAGCCAGTCGGCGGATCTGTCTCGCATCAATGGTGTAGAAGCAGCGGCAGAAACAGCATGGGCCAAAGGTGAAATCACAGACGTAATGAAAGATCACCGCATGCTGACCATCAACCACCAACCTGTACCAGAATGGGATTGGCCGGGCATGGTAATGAACTTCACTTTCGCAGATGGCGTTGAAATGGGTGACTTGAAAAAAGGTCAGGCTATCGAATTTGAAATGCAAAAGACGGAGTCCGGTCAGTACCAAATCGTCGACTATAAGGCTGATTCAAGTGCCATTGCAGCAGAAGTTTGGCTGACTGGTGACATTAGCATGCTGATGGCTGATTTTGGCATGATCACCTTAAACCACCTACCGGTTGCAGAATGGAACTGGGATGCGGGCGAGATGAACTTCTCTGTGGGTGAAGACGTTGATCTATCGGGTTTTGAAGAAGGACAGAAAGTTCGGTTTCTAGTTGAAAAACAAGGATCTGACTACGTTCTTAAACAACTAGTTCCTGCAACAACAGCCGTCGAGGGTTAATTATGATCAATGCTATTATTCGTTGGTCACTGAGCAACCGATTCCTAGTGTTGGTCGCGACCTTAGCCCTTATATTAGGCGGACTTTACAGTGTAAAGAATACGCCTGTTGATGCGATTCCAGATCTTTCTGATGTGCAAGTGATCATCAAGACAAGCTATCCGGGTCAAGCTCCTCAAGTCGTCGAGGATCAAGTTACTTACCCACTCACCACCGCCATGCTTGCCGTGCCGGGTGCTGAGACGGTTCGTGGCTACTCCTTCTTTGGTGACTCTTACGTTTATATCATTTTCAACGATGATACCGACATGTACTGGGCACGTTCACGCGTGTTGGAGTACTTAAGCCAAGTAGCACCAAAGCTGCCACCGAACGCAAAACCAACCCTAGGTCCTGATGCAACGGGCGTGGGCTGGGTTTACAGCTACGTATTACAAGACAAAACTGGCAAGCATGATTTGGCGGATCTTCGCAGCCTGCAAGATTGGTTCTTGAAGTACGAATTGCAAACCGTTGATGGCGTTTCTGAAGTTGCGACCGTGGGCGGTATGGTGAAGCAGTATCAAGTGCAGATTGACCCTGCCAAACTGCGTGCTTACAACCTCACTCTGCAACAAGTGAACATGGCAATCCAAAACGGTAACCAAGAAACCGGTGCGTCCGTTATCGAAGTGGCCGAAGCCGAGCACATGGTTCGTACCACGGGCTACCTAACCAGCATTGAAGACATCAAGTCACTGCCGCTAAAAGTCACCGAGAAAGGCACGCCGTTGCTATTAGGTGATATCGCAGACATTAACCTTGGTCCACAAATGCGCCGTGGTATCTCAGAGCTGAATGGCGAAGGTGAAGCGGTAGGTGGTGTTATCGTAATGCGCTTTGGCGAAAACGCCAGTGAAGTGATTGCGAAAGTCAAAGACAAACTCGCAGACCTACAACGCAGCCTGCCAGAAGGCGTGGAAATTGTTGCAACCTACGACCGTTCTACCCTTATCGATTCAGCGGTAGAAAACCTATGGAAGAAGCTTGCAGAAGAGTTCATCGTCGTCGCGATTGTGTGTGCGTTGTTCCTGTTCCACATTCGTTCTTCGTTGGTTATCGCTCTGAGCCTACCGGTTGGTATTCTTAGTGCGTTTATCGTAATGCATTGGCAAGGCATCAACGCCAACATCATGTCTTTGGGTGGTATTGCGATTGCCATCGGTGCCATGGTGGATGGTGCAATCGTGATGATTGAAAACGTTCACAAGCACATTGAACGAACGCCACTGACCGACAAAAACCGCTGGCAAGTAATTGGCAAAGCCGCAGAAGAGGTTGGCGCACCGCTGTTCTTCTCATTGCTGATCATTACTCTTAGCTTCGTACCGGTGTTCGCCTTAGAAGGTCAGGAAGGCAAGATGTTCTCGCCGCTTGCGTTCACTAAGACTTACGCCATGGCAGCGGCAGCAGGTTTGGCGATCACACTCGTCCCTGTTCTTATGGGCTACTTCATTCGCGGTAAGGTGTTACCGGAACACAAAAACCCGGTTAACCGCGGCTTGGTCGCGCTGTACCGCCCGCTGTTGAACACCAGCTTAAAATACCCTAAGGCCATGATTGTTATCGCATTAGGTCTAATGGCATCGGCTTACTACCCAACCAGTAAACTGGGTAGCGAGTTCATCCCGCCGCTGGATGAAGGCGACTTGATGTACATGCCAACGACCTATCCGGGTATCTCAATTGGTAAGGCGCGTGAGCTTCTACAGCAAACCAACAAACTGATCAAAACCGTTCCAGAAGTGAAAACCGTATGGGGCAAAATTGGCCGAGCTGAGACCGCAACCGATCCAGCACCACTCACCATGATTGAAACCGTGATTCAGTTGAAGCCACGCGATCAATGGCGTGAAGGCGTAACAACCGAGTCACTGCGCAAAGAGTTCGACAAGCTGGTTCAGTTCCCTGGTCTTACTAACGCTTGGGTAATGCCGATCAAAACCCGTATCGACATGCTGGCAACGGGTATCAAAACCCCTATCGGCATTAAGATCGCCGGACCTGATCTGAAAGTGATTGAGAAGATCGGTTCTCAGCTGGAGCCAATTCTTAATGGCGTACAAGGCACGGCATCGGTTTACGCTGAGCGTGTAGCAGGTGGTCGTTATGTCACGATCGACATTAAACGTCGTGCCGCAGCGCGTTACGGCTTGAGCATCAAAGACGTTCAGCAAGTGATCTCCACTGCGGTGGGCGGTATGAATGTGGGTGAAACCATCGAAGGCTTGGAGCGTTACCCAATCAACGTTCGTTACCCACAAGACTACCGTGATTCAGTGGTTAAACTGCAAAACCTACCTTTGGTGACACCAAATGGCGCCCGTATTGCGCTGGCTGATGTAGCGGACATTCGTTACGAAGACGGCCCTCCGATGATCAAGACAGAAAACGCACGTCCAAACGGCTGGGTCTTTGTCGACATCGATGGTCGTGACCTTGGCTCTTACGTCGTGGAAGCACAGCAAGTCGTGGCTGATCAATTGGAACTTCCTGCGGGTTACTCGCTGGCTTGGTCTGGTCAATACGAATACATGGAACGTGCGAAAGATCGCTTGAGTGTCGTGGTACCAATCACTATCGCCATCATTATGCTGCTGCTTTACTTCAGCTTCCGTCGCGTTGGCGAAGTGATGATCATCATGCTTACTCTACCGCTCGCTATGGTCGGTGGTTTATGGCTCATGCATATCCTCAACTACAACTTCTCGATTGCCGTTGGGGTCGGCTTTATTGCCCTAGCAGGTGTCGCGGTTGAAATTGGGGTCATCATGCTCGTCTACCTCAACCAAGCATGGCACTACAAGAAGCTGGATGCGGAAGAGAGCCAACAGAAGCTTGAGGCAAAAGACTTAACCGATGCCATTCGTGAAGGTGCAGGCCTGCGTGTTCGCCCAGTAATGATGACGGTACTGACAGTCATTATTGGTCTGATTCCGATCATGTACGGCGAAGGTACAGGATCAGAAGTAATGCAACGCATCGCCGCACCAATGATTGGCGGTATGGCATCGGCACTGCTGCTGACGCTGTTGGTACTTCCAGCCATCTTCAAGCTGTGGAAACAACGTGAGTTGCGCCCAAACAACTCAACTCCGAGCCAAACAAGCACGCAAACTGGCAACCAAATCGAAAACGCCGACAGCACAGATCGCACTGGCAACAAGGCTTAACCCCTACCTTCCCCTCAATCAATTCGTTTGGGGGGAAGCAACCAAGTTATTAATGAATTAAAACAAGGATATAAAAATGAAAAAGACACTAATCACTCTTGCTCTAGCCCTAACAACAACGACTGCGTTTGCCCAAATGGATCATTCAAACATGGATCACACGAACATGGATCATAGCAACATGAAGCATGAAAATATGGACCACGGCAGCATGAAGATGGACCACAGTAAAATGGACCATTCAAACATGATGGATATGCCGGGCATGTCGGCAGTTGGTATGCCAGCAAAAGGGGCAAAGCCAGACAAGGTGGTACACGTGATCTTGGGTGATGACATGACCATCAAGTTCAAGAAAGACGTTAAAATTGAGCCAAACGATGTGGTGCAATTTGTTGTGATGAACACAGGTAAGATCAACCACGAGTTCACAATCGGTTCTGCCAAAGAGCAGCTAGAACATCGTGAAATGATGAAGACAATGAGCGGCGATCACATGCATGACTCAGGCAACGCAGTTACGGTGGAACCAGGTAAAGCGAAGCAATTACTGTGGCACTTCCACGGTGACAACAAGGTTGAGTTCGCGTGCAACATTCCGGGCCATGCAGAATCGGGCATGGTTAAAAAGATTGAACTGTAAGTAATTATCCAAATAGACAAAGGAGCTGATGATTCAGCTCCTTTTATTTCTCTGGATCAAACTATTCGTTAGCTCATGATAAGAAATTCTGAGCCAGTGTCTCTCGCTAAGATATTTCTGTGACCGAATCACCGACGTAATATATAAGCCAAACTACAGGCCTTGATAGCAACACTCTTCTCCCCATATTGAGACCGTTTAAGCGTATTGCAAAGAATCCTACATAAAATAGACATAGATTTAACAGTGTTTAGAGTATTGGCTCGTTATAGTTTACGTGACATCGCTACCGTGCGAACTAAAACTAAAATTGAAGAACACGATCCATGAAAAAGTTATTTTTGTTGGCTGGGCTAATGGTTTGCTCAACCCTAAGTTACGCGTCCCAACTGAATGAGGACATTTCTCTCCTCGAGCAACAAACCTCAAGCAGAATTGGGGTGTCAGTTTGGGATACCCAAGCAGACGAGCGTTGGGATTACCGTGGCGATGAACGCTTCCCACTCATGAGCACATTCAAAACCCTAGCTTGTGCCAAAATGCTAAGTGATATGGACAGCGGTAAGCTAAGTAAAAATGCGACCGCAAAAGTCGATGAGCGCAGTATCGTTGTATGGTCTCCAGTGATGGATAAGCTCGCAGGCCAAAACACACGCATAGAGCACGCGTGTGAAGCCGCTATGTTAATGAGTGATAATACCGCAGCCAACTTAGTATTAAATGAAATTGGCGGCCCTAAGGCCGTAACAATGTTTCTGCGAACAATTGGAGATAAAGCAACGCGCCTAGACAGAATAGAACCTCGCTTGAACGAAGCCACACCAGGCGACAGCCGCGACACAACCACACCTAACGCCATACTAAACACTCTTCGAACTTTGGTCGAAGGCGAAACGTTGTCTTATGAGTCTCGTGTACAATTAAAAATCTGGATGCAGGACAACAAAGTTTCAGACTCGTTAATGCGTTCTGTATTACCAACAGGTTGGTCTATTGCAGACCGTTCTGGTGCGGGAGGTCATGGTTCGCGTGGCATTAACGCGATTATATGGAAGGAAAATCATCGACCTGTTTACATTAGTATTTATGTCACAGAAACCGAGCTCTCACTTCAAGCTAGGGACCAACTCGTTGCGCAGATAAGTCAGTTGATTTTACAAAAGTACAAAGACAATTAAGTCTCTACTCACCTGACCCCATTTGTATCCTTTTCTAGCCCTTCTCTTCCAGAAGGGCTCATTCTGTACTTCCATCTTAAAAACACCACTTATTGAGTAATGACTTACTTATAAATAGGTATAAGATTTACTTATTTAGGGTGAGTTAACGCCCACATTAAGCAACCAAACGCACACAAACGGCGATAATTAAACCATACTCTTACCAAGAAGCACATTTTCTACAAAATAGCTTCACGTAATTTATTGTTGGTATTTGCAACATTGCCAAGGAGATGTCTATTGAGACTTGAAAGAACTTTTAACCCTGATGACTTATCGATGCAAAACATGGAAAGTCCTATATGTATGCCGATAGGGTTTGTTCACTTTTTAGCTCAATCGGAAACACTACAGCAAGTACTTGATACGGTGGCAGAATGGATAAATCGCATATTTAACTCTGACCGTGCGAGTATCACACTTTATGAAAACAATGATCATTTAAAGGTCTACTCTTTCTCTGGTAGTAAAGCGATTCCCGCTGAATTTTTAGTGCCCATTCATCAAGCGTTTGTTGGCCGAGTGTTCAAAAAGCAACAACTGATGATCTGCGATGATGTTACGCAATCTGATGAGATCGATTGTGTGATGCTCGCATCCAATGGTATGGGTACGTGTATGGACGCGCCTTTAATGCACGGTAAAGTCTGCCTAGGAACGCTTAATGTTGCGCATCATCAAACGCACATTTACACAAACGAACAAGCGGCACAGCTTCAGTGCATCGCTAATTGGATTGCTTTAAACATTGCCCTTCATATACAGATTATGAAAATGGAGCACCTCGCCACGACGGATGATCTAACAGGTATTCCAAACCGCAGAGAGTTCATGCGACAAATCGAAAGCCGCCTAAATGAATACCGAACCCAGGGCATTGACTTCCATGTTGCTATTTTAGATCTCGACAATTTTAAAAGCCTCAATGACCGATTTGGTCATGACGCAGGCGATAAATCACTGATCCATGCAGTTAATACTATTAAAAGTCATCTACTTGATTGTGACTTACTTGCCAGAGTTGGTGGTGAAGAGTTTGCCATCGTATTAAGAAGTCGCTCATCACAGCAAGCTCTAGAAACATTAGAAACGATTCGTAATGCACTAGAAACGACGACCGTTCAACATTCAGGTTGTGATATGAGCTTCACCGCGAGTATTGGGGTAACTCAAGTCTGTCGTCTCGACGACTCATTTGAACCACTCGTTAAACGCGCCGACTTAGCACTTTACAAGGCAAAAGAAACCGGAAGAAATCGCGTTGAGTTTCATATTGGTGAAGAAAGGTAGAAAAAATAAAAAAAGGTAGCGACTCATTGCGCTACCTTTTATCGATTCTAACCCGCTTAAAATAACTAATACGAACTTTAAGCCAGTTAAAAATAAGAATGAGCAAATTTAATTATGCTTTCTTAAGATCTTTAGCTGGGTAAGTTAGTGTTTTTTCGCCTGCTTTTACATGTGTGTAAAAACCGCCACTGCTTAAACCTGTAACAACCATTTCGCCAAGATCGATACCTTTAGTCGCTACTACTACGTCACCGATTGAAAACATATTGAATACCTTGTTTGTTTAGATTAAGACACTAAGTCGTTGCGCGGTATTTAATACGATATTAGGCAAAGCACCTAATCGAGTTTTTTATCGTAAAGATTAATTTATATTTGTCGTGAACTCTAAGTTTCCACATTGAAAATCACAGGATATTTTCCAAAAAAAGATGCGCTATTCTTGTGAAATACGGTAATATTTTCTAGCATCAAGTGCGGAGGTATTCTCCGCCCTCATTGGAGAAAAATGATGAAGAAAGGCCTAAAAATGCGTGCATTAGAGCGTTCTGATTTGCGCTTTATTCATGAACTGAATAACAACCGAAATATCATGGCCTACTGGTTCGAAGAACCTTACGAGTCTTATGACGAGCTCGAAGAACTTTATCGAAAACATATACATGATGACGCTGAAAGGCGTTTTGTCGTCGAAGATGAAGACGGCATCGTAATTGGCTTAGTTGAGCTGATCGAGATTAACTACATTCACCGCAGCGCGGAATTTCAGATAATCATCGCCCCAGAGCATCAAGGCCGAGGTTATGCGACAGAGATGATTAATCGTGCGTTAGATTACTCATTCTCAATTCTTAATCTACGTAAAATCTACTTATTAGTCGCAGTGGATAACGAAGTCGCTATTCACTTATACAAAAAGTGCGGCTTTATCGAAGAAGGTCACCTTGTAGAAGAATACTTTATTAACGGCGCTTACAGCGATGTTAAGCGCATGTATATATTAAAACACCAGTACCAGAAAAAGATCGAAGAAAACAACTCAATTCACTAGTTCATTCTATCAAAGTAAAAACGCAGCTATTTGGGCTGCGTTTTTATTTATTCAAATTGATATTGATATGATAATACGATGCGCTTGTCTGCTTCATCCAAATAGGTGTTGTTGTCCATGACAAACGTCATTACGTTAAAAGAGTGGCGTTTGCTCACGAGGTAACCAAGACCAATACCACCAAAGAAGCCTTTGTAGTTCTCTCCTTCACTGTTTTCTGAGCCGTAAGTGCCTGCTGCGAAGCTGATTAACGTCAGCTCTTTGGTAAACGATTTCAGCGCAAATGCACCAACGTAACCGCTACTGCCTGAAGAGCTCATCATATTGAAGCCATTCTCTGCACTTGGCGTACCCGTAAAGTTAGGCTCGCTACAGAGACTACTTTCTGCACCGTCACAAACAGGAACATCACCAGTGTTGTACGTATAGCCTGCCATTGGGAAAATTTGGAAGCCTGCTGGCTCAATCCCGAAATAACTTAGCGGCATAAAGGTACCAACGCTGTAGTTGGTTTGATCCGCGCCGTTTACGTATTCATTTTTGCCGAAGTTGAAGTTCACGATACCGACCGGAAACAACCACGAGCCACCAATACGCCACTCGCTCGCATCATCATTGATACGCAGGTTGATTTTGCGCGCTTGGTCAAGCGCAAGTGAGCCCGAGAATGAGATGTTTTGATCATCAAAATCGTAGTTGTTTGCGTACGACGCGCCAAATTTCGTGATGACTTTTGTTGGGTCATCCGCCAACTTGTTTTTATTGTCTTTTACTCGATGCTCGGCACCATGAGCCAGCGTACTGACCAACAAAGTCGTACACACTAACGCTAGTTTGTTTTTCATTTTTTAGTCCTTTGAGATGTTGAATACCCGCACTTAGCTGCGCAGATATTTTTTGAATCATCACTCACTGGATGTGACAAAAGCGCCCTAACTACCTTAGATGGCGTGACAGCATCCAGTGCAGGTAGTTAGGGTAGAATGGCCTGTAAGGAAGGCGTTTTAGCGATTAGGAATGATTAGTTTTTCCAGTTGTAGCTCATGCTCATGAAGTACAGTGCAGGCTCATCAAAGCCCGCTTGGAAGCGTGGCGTTTCTGAAGACTCCATCAAGACCGCTTCAAACGCGAAACCAATTGAGTTTTCTGAATCCAATTTGTAATCAATGCCTGTACCAATGCGGTACGCCTTGCCAGTAGGAACGGTAATGTCACCGTTTGATTGGCTTTCATACATGCTGGTATCGAATGCAAAACCTGCATTCCACATCATTTTTTCATTCAGTTTATACTGAGTACCCAATGCGATTTGGTAAGTGTCTTGTGTCTCTACGTTCAGCGTGGTTGTGTATTCGCTCCAGTCTTGCCAGTTCACGTTCCACATCACCGCTAGGTCATCATTCACTTCGTGGTAAGCACTGAAGATCAGTTGTTGCGGAGCAATGGAGTTGCTATTGTCGAATTCAAATTCGGTTTCAGAAGAGTAAGACAGACCAAGACGCGTGCCTGGTGTTGCTTCATAAAGCACACCTACTCGGCCGTTGAGCTGAGTATCTTGGTCTTCGTCATTGAAGTTCAAGGCTCCCTTCGTTTCCACTTCATACATACCGTACTGAATGCCAAGCGCCGCACCCACAGACCAGTGATCATTGATGCGGTAAGAAGCGGAAGGTTGAATGGTCAAGGCTTGCGTCGTTGCTGTAGAAATATCTAAATGATCACCCAAAAGACCTTCGTACTCGAGGCCAAGACCGTAGTTGCCATACAGACCAATACCCAGCGTCCATTTGTCGTTCACTTGTTGGCTGTAAAATGCCGACGCCATAGGAACAAAACCAATCACGTTGCCCGCATCGCCAGTCATCGTGTCTAGTTGCGCGTCACCGTAAAGGCCAATCAGGTTACCAGAGAAAGATTTACCAGAAACATTCGCCAGACCAGCCGGGTTTGCTGCCATTACTGAGGCATCTTGCGCACGAGCCGCCATACCAGCGGATGCCAAACCAATATCCGATGCTGTTGTTTCGTAAAGGTATAACCCACCCGCTTGCGCAGCAGCACAAGTCAGTAGAGAACTCGCTACGACGATTTTTGAAAGATTTTTCATGTTAAAACCTATTATTGTTAGGGGAACCCACGCTGCGACGGTGGTTGTATATCAATGAAAGGCATTGGCCAATCGCACACAGCGTGGGGGTGTTGTGGAGTCAGTCAGTTGAAATCAGCGTTATTGCTCGCTCACCTCAAGTTCAGTGGGTTTCTTTCGCTTAAACTTCTCGCGCAGAGATTGCATCATCACGAAGAACACTGGCGTCAGTAACGTGCCAACAAACGTAGAGAGAATCATGCCGCCGAATACCGCAAAGCCCAGTGAGTGACGAGATGCCGCACCGGCACCCGATGCAATCACCAACGGGAATACCCCCCAGATGAAGGCGAATGCGGTCATCTGTACTGCTCGGAAACGGATTCGAGCAGCTTCTTTGGCAGCATCAATGATGGATAAGCCCTTTTCTTCTCGCAGAACTTTGGCAAATTCCACGATAAGAATCGCCACTTTGGCGGACATACCGATCAAGATGACCACACCAATCTGCACATACAAATCGAACGGTTGTCCCACCAGCAGTAGCGTGCCCATTGCGCCGAGAATCGCGACTGGAACCGCCATCATTACCGCAGCAGGAATGGTCCAACTTTCGTACTGAGCCACCAAGAACAAGTAGGTGAACAGCAAAGACAATGCGAACGCGATTGGTGCCATGTTGCCTGCTTTCATCTCTTGGTAAGTCATGCCTGACCACTCGTACGAGTAACCACTTGGCAAAGATTCCGCAGCCAGTTTTTCAATGGCTTTTACAACATCACCCGAGCTGTAACCTGGCGCTGGCGCACCGTTCACGGTTGCAGAACTGAACATGTTGTAGTTCGACAAGGTATCAGGGCCGAAGATCGGCTTCACTTTCACTAGCGTTGCCAGTGACACCATTTTTCCAGAGCTAGAACGAACAAACAGATGGTCGATGTCGTCGATGTTGTCACGATATTGCTCTTCTGCTTGCACTTTCACTTGGTACGAACGACCAAACAAGTTGAAGTCAGAAATGTAGGCACCGCCCAACTGCGCTTGCAGTGTGCTGAAGATTTCATTCAACGGTACGCCCATCGAAATCGCTTTATCGCGGTCAATATCGATGTAACGTTGCGGAATGTTGGCACGGAAAATCGAGAACGCACGCGCCACTTCAGGCAGTTGGTTGATTTGGGCAACAAAATCAGCGGTTGTTTTTGCCAACTCTTGTGGAGAACGGCCCAAGTTGTCTTGCAGCACAAGGTTGAAACCATCTACCGCACCCATACCTTTGATTGCCGGCGTCGCGAAAACGAACGAAGCGGCATCTGGCGTTGAGTTCAGCATTTGGTTAACTTTATTCATCAATGCGCGTTGGTGTAGCTCAGGGTCTTTACGTTTGCTCCAGTTATCCAGTTTGATGATCAACATGCCCGAGTTTGGAATCGACGCCATGTTAATTACCGAGAAGCCCGCAACCGAAACCACGTTCTCCACACCTTCCATCTGTTTTAGTTCATCAACGTACTTCTTCATTAATGGTGCAGTACGCTGCAATGCTGCTGCGTCTGGTAACCGCATTTCGACCATGAACACGCCTTTATCTTCGTTCGGTACGAAAGAAGAAGGTACGGTCATGAACGCAAACGCCAGCACCGCAATAAGCGCGCCATACACACCGATACTCAGCACAATACGACGGCTCAAGAAGCCAACTAAACCTTGGTATTTGCGCGTTATTGCTTCAAAACCTCGATTAAACGCACGCAAAGGCGCAATAGGTTGCGAGTGAGTTGATTTCAACATCAACGCACAAAGCGCTGGCGTTAACGTTAATGCGTTGATCGCAGAGATCAGCACCGACACACAGATGGTGACTGCGAACTGGTTGAACATTCGACCGGAAATACCCGGCAATAGCGCAACCGGTACGAATACCGCCAACAAAATAAGCGTTGTTGCCAATACTGGCCCCGTCACTTCTTTCATAGCTTGGATCGTGGCCGGAATCGAGTCTAAATGCTCTTCATGGATAACCCGCTCCACGTTCTCTACCACGATGATCGCATCGTCCACCACGATACCGATGGCGAGGATCAAGCCAAACAACGAGATGGTGTTAATGGTCATGCCCATCACGCCCATGATTGCGAAAGTCGCAATGATGGAAACCGGAATCGCTAAGGTTGGAATGATGGTCGCTCGCCAGTTCTGCAAGAAAACGTACACAACGAAGGTGACAAGAAGTACCGCAATCACCAGCGTCTCGTACACTTCATCAATCGATGTCTCTACGTATTCGGTAGAGTCATACGCGATGTCATAGACCAAATCATCTGGGAACGATTTCTCGTACTCTTTCATGGCCTCTTTCACCCGCTCCATCACGTCTAGCGCATTCGCTGTCGGCAACTGGTACAAGGCCAGAACGGCGGCTGGTTCGTTATTCATACGACCATCAGCTTCGTAACCTTGTGCGCCAACTTCGACACGAGCCACATCTTTCAAGCGAATCAGAGAACCTTTCTTGCTCGCACGGATGATGATGTTCTCGAACTCTTCCGCAGAAGTAAGGCGGCCTTTGGTTTGCAAAACATATTGATATTGCTGATCACCCGGAGCTGGCATACCACCGATCTTACCCGCCGCCACTTGGATGTTTTGCGTTTTAATTGCGCCAATAACATCGCTAGCAGAAAGCTTCAAGGTAGCCAGTTTATTTGGGTTCAACCAAATACGCATTGAGTAGTCTTTCTTACCCAGCAGCGTAATGTCACTCATACCTTCGATACGTTTTAGACGCTCGACAATATTGAGATCCGCGTAGTTAGAAAGGTAGATACTGTCGTGAGACTGTTTCGGAGAACGCAGTGTGATAACGCCCAGCATGTCGGAAGATTTCTTCTTAACCGTCACACCGATTTGGTTTACTTCTTGTGGTAGAGATGACGTCGCCTGTGCCACCAAGTTGTTCACACGAACCTGCGCCATATCGCCACCTGCGCCCACTCGGAAGTAGATACGCAGTGTGTATGAGCCATCGTTACCAATCACAGAAGACATGTAAATCATGTCTTCAACGCCGTTGACTTTGGCTTCTATCGGTTGTGCTACGGTCTTTTTAACCACGTCCGCGTTTGCACCCGGATACATGGTACTCACCGTAATTACCGTTGGGGAGATTTGAGGATACTCAGAAATTGGCAAGACTTTCAGGGCGATCATACCCATCAATGTCATCGCCAGTGAGATCACCAAAGCAAACTTCGGCCGGTGAATGAAAAATTTACTTAACATCAGTACTCACTCAGCCTTGTTCACTCTGTAGCTCAACGTCTTTCACCGTTGCACCCGGACGCACTTTTTGTAGACCATTGACGATGACTTTTTCGTTAGCCGCCAAACCAGTCAGCACAGCACGTTTCACACCGTAGGTCTGACCGAGTTCAACGTTACGACGTGACACCACGTGATCATCACCAACCACCATGACGTAGTCACCCGCTTGGTCTTGCTGAACAGCCGCCGATGGGATAAGCAAACCATCAATGGTTTTGTTGCGCAGCTTGATGGTCAAGTTGCCATATTCACCCGGCATAAGCGCGTAAGTTGGATTATCGAATTGTGCTTCTGCTCGAATTGAGCCTGTTTCTAAATCGATCTTATTGCCAACGGCGTAGATCTTGCCATCAAGCGGATACAATGAACCGTCTGAAAGCGTCAGTGTTAAATCAACATCCAGTTTGTCATCGTTACGATGAGCCACATCAATGGCACTTCTTACTCGGCGGTAGAGCTTCTCATCCACATCAAAGCCAAAGCGAATTGGGTCTACTTGAGTGATCGAAACAAGAGGAACGAGTTGAATTTTCGAAATACGGTCACCCACTCGGAAGTTGCTGAAACCCACGCGACCAGAGAAAGGAGCACGCACAGAGCTAAATTCAAGATCGAGCCTTGCTGAAACCAGCGTCGCCTTCGCCTCTTCTACCGAAGCAATCGCTGCGGCTTGCGCGGCAATGGCGTCATCGTATTGCTGCTCACTGATGCTTTTATCTTTGATGAGTTTCTTCACACGTTCTGCATCACGCGTAGTTTGAACGAGTTGCGCTTTTGCTTTTTGCAACGACGCTTTTGCATACGCCAGTGCCGCTTTGTAAGGACGGTCGTCGATTTCAAACAACAATTGGCCTTTTTCGACCATATCGCCATCTTTAAAATGAATCGCGGTTAATTCGCCACCGACTCGCGGCATAATATCAACGTCATTTACCGCTTCAGTTCGACCGATAAAAGTATGATAAGGAGTGATTTTTGTTTCGGTTAGGGTAACGGTTTCAACAGAGGGTGCTTGGGCTGTTTTCGTTGCGATATCGCCAGTTTTGCATCCTGATAGTAATGCAGAAGATATAGCAATAGATACCAACGCAAATTTATATTTGGCTTTCATGATAAACCTACTTTATTTAGAAAGTGCCCTAGCCTAAATATTTAAATATATGGATAAACACACTTTCTATTCTGGAAATAAACGAGGGAGTTAGAATTGGTAGTTAAATTCGATACGGTGATCACCATCACCGAAATTAACGTGCTCATTCCAGTTTGCAAAGTAACGAATATTTGCGCGAGGATTAATTTGATAAGACAACGCAAACTCATGAGTCAAGATATTATCTTCACCCGCGTAATAAGTATCTTTATATTGACTAGACCCTGACAACGTATGCATATACATTGGGTTGTAGTTAATCCAGATTTTATCGGTTAATTCAATTTTTGAGTACATACCCACAACAGTGAAAGTACCTGGAATTTCATAACCTTTGTCATCACCACTAAAATCATTAGCAATAGTGACACCCGCACCAGCTAAAGGAAATAGCTGCAACATACCAAACTTAGGTAGACCTTGAATAAAGCTATAAGATGCATCTAATTTATCGTTATCAACGTCGTAGTTTACATCTAATTGACGGCCTAGACCTTTTGCGACTTCTACTTGGAAATTACGTAGTCGGAAAGAGTCAATGCTGTCATCAACGTTGGCATATGTTGGATCGTCATTGTCGCGAATGCCAAATAGCTCACCACCAATGCCTTTCATTTCAATGATGTTCATCGCCATGGTACCAGGCTGGCTAGATTGGTAAGTTTGACCGATTTTGATGTTCGCGCCTTTATCAGTAATACCAAAGCCAGCTTGGGTGTATACCGCAAGTGGGTCAGACATATCTTGTAGTTCTTCGTTATTGTTTGTCTGCGCATAGGCAGAAGACGCGAGTTGTAGGGCTGCAACCATAATGGCAACAGACGGTTTCACTAAATTCATAAAACTGTATCCATTTTAATGATTATAAAATTATTCACGTCATGAGGTCATCATAAATAGCAAGCAACACAACTCGCTTTGGATAACATAAATTATCAAAGCAAATTCAATAATGACGAAACATTCGACGTTTTAATTAAAATAAAATAAAGCATCGTAAAAGTTCAATCACCGCTACTTATATCTTATATAACTTGAAATTTGGTTATACCAATGAAGAAGGAAATATTAAAAATTATGAAAATGAAATTATCATTAGAACAAATGATTAATTAATTTTACCATATAAATAGAGAGTGCAATGGATTTAGGTGATCGCGATCAATGTTTCATTTCGATCGTACAACACTCTTCAGATTAATTAGAATATTACAATAATGTAAAAAACCTTAGTTTGATTAGCCTAGCATCAGATTAGAATAGTAGGCCTATAATAAATAAAAAGGGAATCACTCTCTGTGATTCCCTTTTATTATCGAGCGATAAAGCGCCGATGCGTTTCGATAACTAAAACGCAAACAATTCGCACTATTGCAGTTTCTCTATTCCCATATTGAACAGTGCAAAACTATAAATATCTGCATTTGTCTCAATTATTTTACGCGTTGGTGTGCCTGCACCATGTCCTGCATTGGTTTCGATGCGAATTAAGATCGGATTTGAACCCGCTTGCTTCGATTGCAACTCAGCTGCAAATTTGTATGAGTGAGCAGGAACAACACGGTCATCATGATCACCGGTTGTAATCAATGTTGCTGGGTATTCCACCCCTGCTTTTACATTGTGCACCGGCGAATAACTTTTCAGATATTGGAACATCTCTTTACTTTGCTCTGCCGTGCCGTAGTCATACGCCCAACCAGCACCTGCGGTAAAAGTATGGTAACGCAGCATATCCAGTACGCCGACTGCTGGCAGCGCCACTTTAAACAGCTCTGGACGTTGCGTCATAACGGCCCCTACTAACAAGCCACCATTCGAACCACCGTTAATGGCTAACTTGTTTGATGACGTTACCTCTTCATCAATTAGGAATTCAGCCGCAGCAATAAAGTCATCAAACACATTTTGCTTTTGCATTTGAATGCCAGCGTTGTGCCATTCTTTGCCATATTCCCCACCACCACGAATGTTCGCTACCGCGTAAACACCACCAAGCTCTAACCAAGCCGCACGTGTCGGGCTAAAAGATGGCGTGAGGCTAATGTTGAAACCGCCATAACCATATAGGATGGTTGGTGCACTGCCGTCCATCGGTGTCCCTTTCTTATAGGTGATGATCATCGGCACTTTTGTTCCGTCTTTTGAGGTGTAAAACACCTGGCGAGATTCATACAAAGCAGGATCAAATGGCGCTTTAGATTTGTAGTACACCTCGCTATCACCATCTTTGATGTTCAGACAATAGGTAGTGCTTGGCATCTTGTAGTTGGTGAAAGAGTAGTAGACTTCGGTTTCTTCTTTTTTCCCCGAGAAACCGTATGCGCTGCCAATATCAGGCAATTTGATTTCTCGGATGAGTTTGCCGTTCATGTCGTATTGCTTCACCATCGAGATCGCATCAACAATATAGCTCGCAAACAAATTGCCACCCGCGGTAGAAACACGTAACACGTTCTTTGTTTCAGGAATCACATCTTTCCAGTTTTTGGGCTGCGGCTGACTTGCATCCACCGTCACGACGCGTTTGTTCGGCGCATTAAGGTTCGTAACCAAGTACAGTTTCGTGCCTTGGTTGTCTATCACCCAAGTATCAGAACTGGTGTTATCTAAAATGGTTTTCAGCGGGCTATTTGGCTTACTCAGGTCTTTAAAGAACAGTTTGTTGCCCGACGTCGATACGCTGGCTGAGATAAACAAGTAGCGTTCATCTTCCGACGTGTAACCCCCAACGTAGCGATACTTTTCGTCCTTTACACCACCGAAAATTAATTGGTCTTCACTTTGTTTCGTCCCTAGCTTATGAAAGTAGAGCTTGTGTTGGCCTGTCTTCGCGGAAAGTTCACTCCCTTTTGGCTTGTCATAACTTGAGTAATAGAAGCCTTGATTGCCGAGCCAACTGATGCCACTGAACTTAATATCCACCAGCGTTTCGCCGACGGGCTTTTTGGTTTCTGTGTCTAACACAATGACTTTGCGCCAATCGCTACCGCCTTCCGAAATGCTGTATGCAACCAAAGAACCATCACGTGAAAAGCTCACTCCCGCTAACGATGTGGTGCCATCTTCACTAAAAGTATTTGGATCGAGGAAAATTTCTGCTTCGCCATCACCTAACTGCCGATAAAGCACATCTTGGTTTTGTAGCCCGTCATTTTTGTAGAAATAAGTGAACTTACCCTCTTTGAACGGTTGGCTTTGCTTTTCGTAGTCCATGAGCTTAGTGATGCGCTCTTCAATCTGCTCGCGGTAAGGGATTTTCGACAGATAATCAAACGTCACTGCATTTTGTGCCTTCACCCATTCTGCGGTTTCTGGGCTGAGATCGTCTTCCAACCAGCGATAAGGATCACTCACTTTTGTACCAAAGTAGTCATCGACAACATCCACTTTTTGTGTGGTTGGATACGTGATGGTTTTCGGGGTTACCTGTTCAACCGACGATTGCGCCGCTTCATTTGCATACGCCACAGACAACACACTTCCGAGTGCGAGAGCCGTTGTGAGTGCTAGGGTGTTCTTTTTCATGAAATTCCTTTTTATTTTTCTGTTGTCTTTTTGTGCAATACATCAGAACTCTACTATATATCGACAAAATGAATCTAATTTCATTAAACGAGTTGTGAAAGCCATCCTAACTCCCTCATTTCCTTCCAGTTCTACAAACTAGTAAGTGGAAGTGTAGAACTTGGGAACAATACTGAAGAGCCACGATGGCGTTTACTCTCTTTCGTCTAAGTCAGCTCGATTTGGCGCAAAACCCCAGACTCAGAAGCGAAATCTTGGTCGTGACTAATCAGAACAAATCCACCTTTGTATACATTTAACGCCTGACTAAGCATTATTTTTGACTCGAGGTCGAGATGGTTATCTGGTTCATCAAGCAGCAGCAAAGGCTGAGAATTTTGGTGGCTGACTATCAGCATCGCGAGCTTCATCTTCTCGCCACCGCTCAGTAGGCGCCCCAATCGAAACACTGCATCTCGACGAAAACCGATCCCGGCCAATAAGGTCCTCGCTTCACTTTCCGTCATCTCTTGGCAGCTCTCCATTACGTTCTCAAGTAACGAAAGATTTGGATTCACTGCACCAAAATGTTGGTCGAGATAATACAAAGGCGTATTCACTTGCAACTCACCACTCTGCAACGATAACTCGCCAAGCAACGTCTTTAACAAGGTTGATTTTCCGCAGCCATTTCTCCCTTTGAGATGGACTTTGTCGTTCGCAAAAATCTGCAACGTGATAGGCGTAGAATTCCCAAAAGGTAATATACCTTCTTGTATCGACAACACTTTTCGCGAACGGTTCGGATTATCTGTAAGATAAAGCTTTTGCGCCTTGAGTTGCTCATGTCGCGATTGCAACGCCTGTTCTTTGGCTTGTAAATGCGCTTGTCTGAGTTGCTCATTCTTATTGCGATTTGAAGCGCTGGCGGTCGCGCTATCCTTTTTTCCATCAAGCAAAATTTTGGGCTGACTGCCGTCTTTGCGCAGTTTGTTCCCTTGCGCGGCGCGTTGGTCTGCTTTTTCGCGATTTTTCTGGGCTTGCTCGGCTAACCGTTTTTTCTGTTTATCGACTTGCGCTAACTGCCTCTCGACCGCTTGCAGTTCAGTGCGTTTTTTCTCGGCGTACACATCGTAATTTCCACCAAAAGCCTGTAAACCTAGGCCCGAGAGTTCCCAAATTTCCTCCATCTCTCGCAACAGCTCACGATCGTGACTGATGAGTAAAATCGCGCCGCTGAAATGCGTCATAGACTCTATCAACCATTGTTTCGCCTCGGTATCGAGGTGATTGGATGGTTCATCGAGAATCAAAAGCTCCGTTTCGCTTTCAAATAACTGCCATAACTGCAAACGCGCCAACTGACCACCACTGAGCCGAGCACAAGAGAAATCAGGGTCTTGCGGCAAGCCCATCGCAGCGAGCTGCTGTTTGAGTTTTAATTCAATATCCCACTGCTCGCCAACCAGTTCGAACCAATGTTCAGAAACATCACCTTGTTCAATCTGCTTTAAAGCATGCAAGACCGCATCTTTGCCCAGAAACTGGGCGATCGATTGCTGACCTGAAAGCAGATCAGACGGCTGCTGGCGATACATCATGAAAGAAGAGGGAGCAGTCACAACACCGCTGGCAGGCTGAATTTCTCCCGCTAAAATGGAAGCCAAAAGCGACTTGCCAATGCCATTACGCCCAACCAAACCAACACGTCGTTTAGTCATGGAACAAGAAATAGACTGGAATAGCGTATCGCCATTATCAAACTGATGGCTAACATTAAAAGCTTGTAAAACTGGCATAATTTGCCTCCTGTATGACAGGGACAACAGCCGTAGCTATGATTTGAAATTGCAACAAAACGCGTGCACAAACGCATTAAGCTCTATGTAAAGCTCGACGATATACGTCAAATCAAAAAGTCGTCTTGTTGCAAAGAAATATCGGAAAGTGAGCTACGCCTACTAACCCTGCAGATCCAAAAAATAAGTAAAAATATGGATGACAGGTTTAGTTCTTCATGTTGGCGTAATCTCCTAGAGAAATGATGCGCAGAGTGTAGCGGCTTTTTTGTTCAAAAAGCAAGCTTTCTAACCAAATGTGAACAAAAAGAAAGTTTCACAGTAAGTTGTTATATCACATTAACTTTTCAACAAAGCTTTGAACAATTTCGAGATCTTAGCAACACAATTTTTATCCAAGCCATACTATGCTTAGGGTAAAGATAATCCACATAAGGGCGTGGTTATGAAATACAAACATATCCTTGTTGCACTCGAACTGTCAGATGAAAGCACCGTGCTTATCGACAGAGCGGTATCAATGGCAAACTATCTCGACTCCGATATCTCCTTTATTCATATTGATGGTACACACGGAGAAATCTATCGTGAGCTTGTAGACATTAAAGAAAACCCGGATCAAAGGCCGTTGAATGAGCATTCAATGGAATGTTTAAAAACATTTAGTGATTACATGGATTACCCACTTAAACATTTCTTCGTAGGTACTGGCGACTTGGCTGATAAATTAGAGGTCACCATTAAAGAGCAAGAAGTGGATCTTCTGATTTGTGGTCACCACCAAGATTTCTGGAGCAAGATTATTTCTTACTCCAGACACTTAATTAACAAGTCACCGGTGGATATTCTAGTCGTCCCTATTCATGATTAGTAAAACGTAACGCTTCCCAAAACCACCAATTTATTTGGTGGTTTTTTATTGATATTGAAACAGCTTAAACAGTTTACCAAACTAGCTTGGCGATCATTTATGAGTTACATTTTCTAACCAACCCGCGCTCCTACTGGGCATGGTTATTTAGATAGCAAGGATCCCTATGGCAAATAAAAAAGTACTCATTCTCTTTGCTCATCCTTCCCAGCATCGTTCAGAAGTGAATACTCCACTTTTCAAAGAAGCTCAAAAAATTGAAGGCGTGACATGTGTTGATCTCTATGGCGAATACCCTCGTTTCGATATTAATATCGACCGTGAGCAGCAACGCTTACGTGAGCATGACGTGGTGATTTTCCAATTCCCACTATATTGGTATTCAACGCCTGCGATTTTAAAAGAGTGGCAAGATCTGGTTTTGGAATATGGCTTTGCTTACGGTACAGGTGGCACAGCACTGCAAGGTAAGACCATGCTTTGTGTGCTGTCTGCTGGGGGTAAAGAAGAAGCTTATAAGGCAGAGGGCTACAACCACTTTACGATTCGTCAACTGCTTGCGCCTATTGAACAAATGTCCGCACTGACAGGCATGAACTACATTGCCCCTCTCGCGATGTTTGGCGCACGTACAGCAGATGAAGAAGGGCGAATCCCTCGTCATGTTGAGCGGTACAAGAGCCTGCTAACAGCTTTAGTCGAAGATAGGTTGGATGTTGAAGCTGCGGCGTCATTAATCAAGCTTAACAGCGCATTGCCAGAGCTCATTAAGGAGGCTTCATGACAGGGATATTCTTACAAGCCTTCGTATATTTGATTGCTGCTGTAATTGCAGTCCCACTTGCTAAGCGTTTGGGACTTGGGTCCGTTTTAGGCTATCTCATCGCAGGTGTGGTCATTGGCCCAATTATCGGTTTAGTCGGTGAAGAAACAACAACAATACAGCACTTTGCCGAGTTTGGCGTGGTGATGATGCTGTTTCTCGTTGGTTTAGAGCTCGAACCCAAAATGTTGTGGGCGATGCGCAATCGCTTAATGGGTTTAGGAGGTCTGCAAGTCGGTGGTACCGTCGCGGCGATTATGGGTATTGCCTTGTACTTTGACCAGCCTTGGACCATAGCCTTAGCCATAGGTTTGATCTTCGCCCTCTCTTCTACTGCGATTGTTTTGCAAACTTTTAGCGAAAAAGGATTAACGAAGACGGAAGGTGGACAAAACGCTTTCTCCGTGTTGCTTTTTCAAGATATTGCAGTGATACCAATGTTGGCGTTCATTCCTCTATTGGCCTTGCCTGAATTAATTGAACAGGCACAGTCCGCGGCTCAAACAGCCGCAGCGCACCATGAAGAATTAAGCCTCGTTGCGGGGTTGCCAGGCTGGGCATACGGCATCGTAATCACAGCATCGATTGCAATCGTCGTCGTTGGTGGACACTTTTTAAGTCGACCTCTGCTCAATTATGTGGCTAGCTCTGGTTTGCGAGAAATCTTTACCGCAACTGCACTCATGCTTGTCATTGGTATCGCTGCACTGATGAGTTTAGTGGGCTTATCTCCTGCCTTAGGAACCTTCTTGGCTGGCGTTGTATTGGCGAACAGTGAATTCCGCCACGAGTTAGAATCCAATATCGAACCATTTAAAGGCCTATTGTTAGGTCTGTTCTTTATTACCGTTGGCGCAGGGATCAACTTCTCGGTCCTTTTTGGTGATTTCTGGTTGGTCATGGCATTGACCATTGGCGTGATGGTTTTGAAAGCCTTGGTGCTGTTTATTCTTGCACTGATATTTAGGGTGAAAGGCAGCAACCGCTGGCTGTTTACCCTAAGCTTGGCTCAAGCAGGTGAATTCGGCTTTGTGCTTCTAAGCTTTTCAGTGCAAAACCACGTCATCCCATTTGAACTCTCACAAACTCTTGCGTTAGTGGTTGCGATTTCGATGTTCCTGACACCAGGTTTGTTTATTCTTTTTGATAGAGTGATTCTGCCGCGCTTTGAAAGCCAGTCAAATGAACGCGAAAGCGATACGATTGAGGAAACAGGCACGGTGATCATCGCCGGCATCGGCCGCTTTGGACAAATAGTGAATCGCCTATTGGTATCAAACGGCGTGACTACCGTGGTACTTGACCATCAATCTGACCAAGTCGATAACATGCGCCAGATTGGCACTCGCGCCTATTTTGGCGACGCGACTCGACCAGATATGCTACATACAGCCGGCATTGAGCACGCCGCTGCGTTGGTTGTGGCGATTGATAACCAAGAATCGAGTGTAGAACTGGTGAAGTACGTTAAGCACACGTACCCAAAAGTAACAGTGATTGCACGTGCCTTTGACCGTGGACATGGCTATCTTTTGCGTCAAGCGGGAGCTGATATTATTGAATCAGAGACCTACCATTCTGCATTGGAGATGGGCGGTCACACAATGAAAGCACTTGGCATTCACCCCTTCTTTGTTGAACAACAGAAGGCGACATATAAGCGTGTTGAAGCACGTAAGTCAGAAATACTCTACAAAGCTTGGGAAGATGATTCTGAAGGTGAACGCTATGACAACAATTTCCGACAACTGTTTATTCAGTTAGAGGAGAAAATGGCGGAAGAGATGCAAAAAGATCGTCATGACAAACTATCGCGGTCAGAACGAGGTTGGACACCGCCACCTAAAGGTTACGCCGATGACTTTAATGAAGATAACGTCCAAGAGCTAATACCACCAAGAGAAGAGCTTATCCAACGATAACGCACTCCATATTAAAAACCTCCCGCTTGGGAGGTTTTTATTTTTTCAGTACAGAGCCACACGCCGTGCAGGATAAAATGATCTTCTCGATATTACATAAGATCATTCATTAAAATCTCATACTCTTCGTTTGCTTCTTCCACTAAATGAGAAAGCTCTAACGCATCAGTAACTGCAAGATTGAACTGCCACGGAGTTGTGTCTTCTTTACCACAGATTCGAGTTTCACACCCACGACTCTCAAAAGACAAATCATCAAATTCTGTGGTGTGGCGCTCTTGAAGTTCAACAATCTCAACTTCTAATTTACCGACAGGATTGACTTTAACGTGGGCATGTAACTCCGAACTGTTAGACAAACAATAATCTCTATGAACCGCAATCATGGCCGCCTCCTTGGTCTGCCAACTGACAACTCAACATTGAGTGTAGACGAGGGATTTTGAACGTGGCGTGAAATAATAATGAAGATTGATCTGTCTCATTAGAACAGACAATTGTTGTCATGAAGGCATTAGCCAGCATGAATCTCATCTGATTTAAATTGTTCTGAGATCGTAATAGTTGGCATTTACCGAGACTTTCCCTATTATCGAAACAAAATTACTGTGGTCATTCTTTAGAGGTCAGTATGGAGCTTGAAGCCGTTGCTAAAGCACTAAAAGAGTTAGGGCATCCGACTCGTTTAAGTATTTACAAAGAAGTCGTCAAAGCGGGATACAAAGGTATCGCGGTAGGCGGCGTACAAGAAAAGCTTGGCATTCCAGCATCCACTCTCTCTCATCATATCTCGAGCCTTGCTTCAGCTGGTCTTCTCACCCAGCGCCGCGAGGGTAGAACCCTTTTTTGTGTTGCAGAGTATCAGTGCTTAGATGACGTAATTGGTTTTTTAAAAGCAGAATGTTGCGTTAACGAGTGCTCATAAATTTCTAGCAAAAACGAGAGAGTTTGAGTTTCTATTGAACTTCAGCAGAACGTGAATGACGATGAAAAACATACACACCGAAGTTGCTAACCTCGGTGTGTACATCTTCTAGTTCGCGACGAGTAACATTGACGACTTAGATGGTACGATTAACTTACCGTCAGTTGGAATGATTTGTTCTGTCATCAAATCAACCCAATTACCATCGATTTTTAATGTCAAAGACTGTTGACGCTGTGATTTATTAAGCACCACAATACCTTTGTCACCTCGCTTAAGTACGAGCATGTCATCGTTACCTTCAAGAACACTCATCGGCTCGCCATGCGTCATATTATGGAACTGGATCATTTTTGCCATTCTCGGATCGCTCCATGCACCTTGCCATCTTGGCTGACCATTTTTACCTTTAATACCGCTGGTGTTTAAGTCGGTATAAATCAACGGCACACCACCATCTCGGCCTAGAATATAGGCATAAGCTAACCATTCGTTTTCCTCGTCCATGATGAGATCAAGAAAGACATCATTGTTAGGAATATCATGTGTGATAGCAAATGTAATCGCACGACCGGGGGACAGAGCCTGACCAAAACAATAGGGATCAATCAGAGACTTGAAGCTGCCCTTTTTAGCAAACGCCTTAAACATGGTTGAGAACAAAGGGAAATCGTACGCACCTAGGCGAGTTTCCTGTAGATACGGCTCAAGAAACAGCTGATACTCTTCTTCCGTCGCACCGCCATCGGTAATAATTTCACCAAATATATGCACATCCCGCGTGATGTCGTCTGTCCAAACACGCTTAAGATGCTCTAACGTCATGTGTTTCGCAGCGTCAATACGAAAACCTTTCACACCAATAGCTTTCAGCGCCGTTAGGTACGCTCGCTGCTGTTCAACTACATGGTCACAAACACGAAGAGTTGGCAAGCCAGGATCGGTTGGCCCACCTGTGATACGTCCGTTTTGAACCTGCCACTTATCTTTCCAGTCTTTGATGCCGAATGCTTCAACAAAGTCCTCTTCATCAAAAAGTGGTTGAGATAGATCGCCAAACAACGCTAGCGACTGATATTTCTGTTTGTCGTTCTGGTATTCCTCCAAGACCTCTTGTCTTGGGTACTGAAGGTCTCTGCGAAGGTGGGCCTCATTTGCCATATGGTTAAACACTACGTCGGCATAAACCCACACACCAACTTGCTCCAGTTCACGAACCATATGAATAAAATCTTTGGTATCACCCAAGGCATTATCGATAACACGATAATCTTGTGGTTGATAACGCTGCCACCAGCGCTCATCGTGTGCGCTTTTCATTGGTGGCGAAACCAACACAGAGCCATAACCAAGCTCGCGGATTTCTTTTGCTCGTTGGGCAATGTCAGCATACTTCCAATCAAACGCATGTAAGATAACGTTTGCACCGAATGATTGTGTTTCCTGTGAGCCACTCATGTTGTTCTCCTGCTCGTTTCCACTCACGATTACTTGTTTGCATTTTTTTGTGAGTGAATTCAATAATCGAAATTATAAAAGCTATTCATCAGAGGCACTCACCCTTTTAGCACTAACTCAAGGCTGAAATCGAAGGCGTAGCGACTCATCCATTGCACAGCGATAAATCGTTCTGAGTGAATAACGGGCACACAACATACACCCCAAACAGCCCAACAAAACACTAAGTCATTGTTTTGTCTAACAAAAATTTCAATTGAAAAAGATAAAATATAAGACCTACGTACGCCCTAAAATAGGCCCAAAGGATAAAAATAGCCAAGCCAACCCGTTTAGTAATCAATGGTTAATAAAACGAAACTGGCAGATGGATCACGTTTGGCGCGTTTCAAAAAACCAGTAAATCACCATACCTAGCGTTAAAAGACTAAAGATTTCTGTTTGTATCTGTCCCGAAATGACTTCAAAATGCGAAACTTAGCTTATCTCTATGGGGTATGCTCTACCTTGGAGGATAATAATGAATATCAAAGAATTTTCTGACTTCGTCGGGCTATCTGCTCATACACTTCGATACTATGAAAAAATCGGTTTACTTAAACATGTCCATAGAAACGCGAGTGGACATCGAATGTATAGTTCGAAAGATCTAAACTGGATAAGCTTTGTTAAGCGTTTAAAAGAAACTGCAATGCCACTTGAAGAGATTCTAGAGTATGCCAAATTAAGGGAAGTCGGCTCTCAATCTGTACCACAACGTCAAGCCCTGTTAGAACAACACCAAGAAAACCTCAAACGCCACATTGAGCAACAGAAAAAACACTTATCGGCTCTAGAAGAAAAAATTGCCTTGTATAAAAGCGGAAAAGTTCGTTGACTTAGAGTTAACTCTAACGATTAAGGTGTGTTTACGTTTATTCACTAGGAACATACCGATGGAACAATCACGCTTTAACAAAGGATTAGAACTACTCTCTCAAATTGATGGCGACGCTGGTCATAATGTCATCGAAACCTTACAAGATATTTGTCCAGATTTAGCTCAGTACACCATTGAGTATCCGTTTGGCGATATTTATGCTCGCCCGGGCTTAGACCTAAAATCGAGAGAAATCGCAACCGTCGCCGCGCTAACGGCAATGGGGAATTGCGCGCCGCAACTAAAAGTGCACTTAAATGCAGCGCTGAATGTAGGCTGTAGCGAGGATGAGATTAAAGAGATCATTTTGCAGATGTCCGTCTACGCAGGTTTTCCCGCGGCATTAAACGGCATGTTTGCATTCAAAGAAGTGCTAGCGGAAAGAGCAGAGTAATAACAACGTTGAAATCAATTTAACCGCAATTAAAAACGGCCCTTGGGGATCGGGCCGTGATTAAAACAACGAGTGAATTAGCGCTCAGGAGTTTCAAGCAGTTTAACCGCGCAATCTACCGCGTTGTTAATGCCTTGACTGCTCTCCAACTTGCCTGAACTTGCAGGACCAAGGGCACAAGAATACAAAGCCAGCTGCTTATCGAACGGCAGATCCAACTGTTCATAGAGATTTTGTCGGATTCTTGCATGTTGTTCTGGTTCTTGGTTAGCAAGGCTAATCAACGTTTCATAAATAAGCGTTTTCATGTCTTTCCCTTTTCACTTTATTGCACGGGGTGCATATATATTGTATCCATTTGGGAAGCACAAATCAGAAGCTAGGTCACAGAACGCGTCGCTAAAAAAGTTTATGTACTCGGTAAATTGCAATACAAACTTAAAGTCGTTTAGAAAAAGGGCAACTGATAACTCGATAGATCAGCCGATTAACTAGCATTCGCCGCTGTTTGTTTATAATCGTGTCCGATATAAACAAAAACGTCGCTGTATCAGCGACGTTTTATCTCGACTTTAGTTAATCGAATTTTTTTAGTTGAAGTGCACTAGCATTTCAACGTCATCGCCTTGCTCTGGAGCCTGAAGAGCGAAGTGCACGTACCCTGCTTCAGTAATAGGAATCGCAAGGTATTCATTGCTGCCTGCATAGTTGGACGCATACTCGTGCTGCTCTACTGTAGGCCAATGCTCCCTACTCGCGTATAGATCGACATTACCAGTTTGAGAGTGAGCCGTTAGCCATACACGAACCTCTTCAACACCTTCAGGCACATAAACTGCTGCATAACGCTGCTTGTGAACGGTAAGCATTTTGGCTTCACCAGACTCTAATACCACAGGTGCTAAATCATCTTGCACTTGGGTTGGCGGTGTTTGCGCTTCCACTTCTAACGCAGCCACAAGATTCACTGAGTCATAGCTATCACGTCCAGTTAAGCTGATGTAGTAACGACCCGCTTTAACGTAACCATCTTGCTCTGGTTCAAACACAATCTCTTCATTGCTGCCATCAGCATATTGACTCATTTCGAAATCATAGTAATGCGCGACTTTGTTGTAGCTCATGTAAAGATCCGCATCACCCGCACCCTCAATAGATACATTGAAGTTAACTGTGTTGGCTGGAACATCAACGTAGAACAGTTTTTCGCTGTATGCTTCGCCACTGAGCTGAAGGCTTTGGTTCGCCGTCAATTCAGTCACTTGTGCTTCAGGGCTTGTTGGTTCTGTTGGTTCTTCTGGGTCTGTACCAGGTTGCCCAGGTTCCACTTTTAATGTGTCCAACCAACGTTCAAACTCAGCATCGTATTGTTGACCTAAAGACGTCACCTGCTGTGCCCATTGTTCGAACTGGCCAGAGCGCGACAATGCCAACAAGCTTTCGACGTCTTGTGGATGATTTTCTAACATGAATCGAACAGCTAGATAACCCCAACGATAGATACGATTGGTATCGTGAGAGTACGTGGTATCAAACACAGTGGAAAGGCTCAGTTTACCATCTGCAATCAGCTCAATCGCAGCTTGGTAACCTTGCTTGTAATGCATGTATTCAGCAAAACCTTCTAGCCACCAAACAATATGACCATGAGCCAAGTTATCGCTGAACGAACCGTATTGGTTAAATCGTGCATCTAAATAGTGCGTGTATTCATGTTCTAGGTTCAAGATAGAGAGATCTTCACCATTCGCGTAGCGATAAGCGACGAAACGCGCAGTATTGTCCGCTTTTGAAGGGTCACCTTCTAGGTACTGACCACCGTTGTCCGTTGTATTACCAAATAGGAATGAAGAGTAATCAACGTAACTAGCGTTACTCGCGAATACCGCCACTTCAACACGATCATTCAAATCATCAGCGACAGGTTGATTACCCGTATTCGCAACTCGATGGAAGTCGGCTTCTTTTGCCGCTAACACTTCACACGCTTTCGCTGCTTGAGCATCGGTCAGATCTTCAGAGCGAATAATGGCAGGTCCCTGACATTCAAAACGATTTGGCATTACACGTGCAGCTAAATCTTGCTTGGCTTGCTCAATATTCAGACCATTTAGGCCTTCTGGTGCGTAGTAGCTCATCATTTCAACGGCAGCAAGCCATAGTTTGTCATGCTCACTACCCAGTGGATAACGCTGCATCACCTGTTGCATTACTGCCAATGCTTTGCGTTTGGTCTCCTGATCTGGGCTCGCGAGCAAACGACCAGTTTCACGTAATGCATTGAAAACGATAAAGCTTGCATCCGTATCTAATGCCCAAGCATTATCAGATGCGAATTTCACCAACGTATCAATATGGTGTGTATTGTTTGCCATGTATCGGTAGAACGCATCGTTCGCCGCATGGCCTGCCATAGAGCGGAACAAGTTGTTTAAACCATCGACCCATTGCGTGTCCTGCGCGGTTTCACGATTAAAGTGCATCAACGCGGCCATCATGCTATCCATGGTCAGCGGCAACTGCTTAACGTTATCAACCATCAAAGTCAGGCTCTTCATTGCACCAACTTGTTCACGACCTTGATCCAAAGCATGAGGGTTGTTTAGGAATAGGTTCGTCGACTGAGCAAAACGCTGACTCAACGCTTGCGAAAACTCAGGTGTTCCAGTACCAGCGTTGTAGCGAACGTAGTAGGCCGCTCGAATAAATTCGCCTAGGTTCTCTAGAATACGAGCTTGATCTGCTTCACCACGATAGCGAGCGATTTCTTGATCCAGCGCGACTTGGATACGGCTTAGGCTCGCTTCACTATAGATATCATTCAGCGTTTCTGAAGGTGCTGAAAACCAAGCGTGGTAGCAATCATACTCAGCACCAGAAACGGCAGTAGCCAGATCTCGCGATTGTTGTAAATCAGCAACAGCACACTGATTTTGTGCAAAAGAGAAGCCAGACACACTCGCTAGCATACAAGCAAGCGCCAAACGATGGCGCGGGAAAAAACGGATATGAGACATAACAACACTCATTGATTATTAACATACATTGAGTGGGGATTTATATTCTTTACAGCTCAAACAGTGAAATCAGTGTCATAAAATTTATGAAACCGCTCCCAAAAATAGGTCTTTTACTCTAATTAAATGGGAGCAATCCCACTCCCAAAAAACTCACAATTATCAATAAAAACATTAATTTACCTTTTTCTAAATAACGACTTTATGAGGAAAATTGCCCTTAAACGCCCCCCTTAACTCTTCCAGATAGAGTTCACGACAATCAAAGGTTCTAAATTAAATTTTGATGCTTGATACCATCTATTTTTATTTGTGACTCATTCCCAATAAGTCATCGAGTGCATATCAAAAGGCTGGCATTAATGGTAAATTCTCCGCCAAATCAAACACATTTACTCCTCCAGTCATTGATGAGTGAATAAAGCAGATATTTGGCTAGGGATAATACATGTCACTTTGGGGATTTTTGGGAGCGGGGATTGCCTACTTCATGACAACGTTTGCCTTTGTTTTTGGTGGCATTTTTTGGTTATGTGCTGAAGGTAATACATTAAGAGAAACAAAGCGCCAATCATCAATAATGTCCGGGGTTATTGCTTGTACTATTGGAACTTGGGTGCTTGCTTTTGGTGTTTACGTTTACGGTTACTTTTGGGATAACTCTTCTCACTATTATTTTTATTTGCTCGCTCCATGGGGACTTGCCATTTTTGGGGTAAAACTTCGTAACCGCTGGGTTAAGCAATACGCGCGTGTAAAACACGCAAAAGAAGAACAGTGGCAAAAACGCTGGCGAGAATTATTAGGGGAAGATACTGAAGAGCTTCCACCATATACACATGATTACGAGCTCTACTCGGGCATTTGGCAAGCCAATGAAGCGCTCCAAGAACAGTGTTTTGCAGCCCTTCCTCACGGGAAAGCAGTCTACGAGAGAGTGAAAGCCTTCCAAACGATGGCCTCCCCCGCTGGTGACATAAACAATCAAGTTTTGCTGAGTAAACTCGATCAACTAGAGGATGAAATCATTCAAGTTCTTGAGCAACACTCGCAAAAGAAAGTAAGCATTGAAACTGGCGCAGGTACTTTACACAAAGAGTCAAAACGCAATGTTTATCACCATGAGAATGGCCCAACAGAAGAGCAACTGTACGACTCAATCAACCTCCAACATGATTTGGATCGAGAGCTACGCAACATTATCTATGATCGGCTCGGTTACGATGGCGAAGATGAGTACTTTTTCCTCCAAGCGCCACTCGAAGAGCTTACCGAGAATGAAACCGCAATCAACTGGATGCTCTGGGGGTTAGTAAGCGACCATTTTGCTGTTGACCCATACCAAACGGCGTTGGATCTCAGCCTAATGAATGCGGAACCAAGATGGGGGCAAAATGAACGGTTTGTAATGATTACGGCTCAATAAACGCAAGTACTAAGTCTAACTTTAATACAACCTATTCTGAGACCACCCTCGCGTTGGTTAACTTAGCCAGTAAGCGACCAACGCGATCGCGCATTTCACGTCTATCGACAATCATATCTAGCGCACCATGCGCTAGTAAAAATTCACTTCGCTGAAACTCGTCTGGTAGCTTTTCACGTACAGTTTGCTCAATGACCCGTCTTCCCGCAAAGCCAATACTTGCTTTAGGTTCACCAATATTGATGTCTCCTAACATGGCTAAACTCGCCGAGACGCCACCATAAGTTTGGTCCGTCAATACTGAGATATAGGGTAATCTGTGCTCAGATAAGTGGTTTAACGCGGCGCTGGTTTTTGACATTTGCATGAGTGCCACCAAAGACTCTTGCATGCGCGCCCCTCCGCAAGCGGAAAAACATACTAACCCAGATTTTGTATTAATTGCGCTTTCAACTGCTCGGACAAACTTCTCGCCAACCACTGCGCCCATCGAGCCTGCCATGAAAGAGAATTCGAATGCACACGCAACAACAGGCAGCCCCAATAACTTACCCTGCATCACCACCAACGCATCTTTTTCTCCAGTCGTTTTCTGCGCTAAAGCAATTCGCTCTTTATATCGCTTTAAGTCTTTAAAACCCAAAATATCTTGTGGCTCCAACTCACTTGCCAACTCTTGTTGTGTTCCATGGTCCAGAAAAGAGATCAACCTTTGACGCGCAGCCATTCTCATGTGATATGAGCATTTAGGGCATACTTCCAAATTTTCTTTTAACGCGGCACGATAAAGTATTTGTTCACACTCAGGACACTTTGTCCAAACGCCCTCAGGGATAGACGCTTTGCGCGAACCTATTATATTTTTATTCTCAAATAACCGTTCTAACCAGCTCATAAATTCACCACTATTAATTACGTTCTAGCGCGATATCTCGTTGTTTGTTCGCTTAAACTTGTAAATAAAATTGTATGTAACTTAGTACAGGGATAAAGTGCGATATGCTGGCTTGATAATCCAATAAAATGGGATAATGAAATGTTTGATAACGTTGACCAAATCTGGTTAAAAAGTTTTCACTGTGTTTATGAGAACAACAGCTTTAAGCGAGCCGCTGAGTGTTTGAACATACCAACATCAAATGTCAGCCGACACATTGCCCTGCTTGAAGAAAAGTTAAACATTAGGTTGTTCAATAGAACAACAAGGCGAATGACGCCTACCGAGGCTGGAGAAGAGCTCTATAGCAGCACTCGTCCGTTACTGGAGCAACTCAACGCCGCACTAGAAACTGTAACGCGCCACTCGCACACGGTAACAGGGGAACTGCGAATTCTTATGCCAGACACACCTGTACTGGCCAAAGCGGTTGTCACCTTTTGCACGCAATACCCGTCAATCTCTTTGTCTTGCGATACAACGCTAAACCCTAAAGATGATGTTATTGACAGCTTTGATGTCATTTTGAGTTTTCACAGAGGGACTTTGTCAGACAGTAACTGGGTGGCGAGAGAGATAAAACGCTGGCCCAGTGCCATTTTAGCCGCGCCTCAACTAATTGAGAAATACGCCACCCCTTACAAAATTACGGATCTAAGTCATGTTCCCTGCATCACGACGCTTACCGCAGTAAATGGTGCACCATGGGTATTCAGAAGCCCTGCTGGGGGCCATATTACTCAAACTGTGCAATCTTCATTCAAAGTAAACAGCGGTCATCTCGCCAGATATGGCGCGTTATCAGGGCTTGGGTACGCAATATTGCCAATTGAGTCATGCCAAAATGAGATCAAAAATGGTGAGCTAGAAATCGTCACTCTAGAGTACGAACCTGAGGATTTAGTGCTTTACGCCTTTTACTCGTCTAGAAAACATGTAGCTAAGAAAATATCTATGTTTGTTGAACATTTAAAGCAAAATGCGAAACTTAACGCTTAGCTAAGCTTTACTCAACTAATTTATCATATTTTGTTTTATCGTCTAGAAAGGACAGACACCGCTAAGCGATTTGAGACTCGATTTTTTCAAATAAAAAAGCCAGCAATTAACATTTACTGGCTTTTTATTAAAGAGGGTCAGTTGGCGTTTAGATTCTAAACGCTCCCACGTGACGATCGAGTGTTCGCGATAGCTCCGCGAGTTGTTGACTTGATTCTTCTAGTTGCTCACTCGCTGTTAGCGCACTTTTCACTGAGTGGCTGACGGTATCCATGTTCATATTAATTTCGTTTGCTACCGTTGATTGCTGTTCTGTTGCGGTTGCTACTTGAGTATTGATATCTGAAATAGTCGTCACTTGTGCAGCTATTGCTTCTAAAGCCTGTCGAGCTAACTCAGTTTCTGCCGTTCCTTCTTCAATAAGAGTCTTACTATTACTCATTGAATTCACCGCACTTTGAGCTTCAGTTTGTAGCTGGTGAATCATATTGTCAATTTCATCGGTAGAATGAGCCGTTTTAGTCGCTAGGTTGCGAACTTCATCAGCAACTACTGCAAAACCTCGGCCGGCATCACCAGCGCGTGCCGCTTCGATAGCCGCATTGAGAGCCAATAGATTGGTTTGCTCCGAAATACCTCTAATCACCTCTAGAATACTACCAATCGACTGAGTATTTTCAGCAAGACTCACGATAATGTTGGAAGTGCTGTTCATCTCGTTTTCAAGATTAGTCATCGCCGTTTTGGTTCTTTCTAGCGTCGTGTAGCCATCTTGCGCTTCATTACTTGCTGCACTCGCAGCATTTGCCGCTCCGGCAGCATTGGAGGCAATTTCATTGACCGTCGCAATCATTTCGTTCATGGATGTGACAACCAGCATGGTTTGCTCGTTCTGCTCTTGCCCTCTTGTGAGCGCTTGTTGAGATTGCCCACGCAAAGCGACAGCTGAACTATTAAGCTCCACACCAGTATTTACAACTTGTGTAATAATCTCATGTACTTTCCCAACAAAAACGTTGAAAGCAGAAGAAATTTGCGCGACTTCGTCATTACCTTTCGCTGGCAAACGAACGGTTAAGTCTCCGTCTCCTTTTGAGATGTCTTGTAGAGCGTCTTTAAGCGCAGAAAGCGGTCTCATCAGTTTATTTAGCAGAAGTGACAGAATCAAAACACACATAACGAAGATCGCCACCATAGAGATCAACTGGTAAGTAATAATTCCATTCGTCGCTTGGCTCACTTCAGTAATAGGAATACCGATATCAAAAGTACCGTATAACTGACCATCCACATAAATTGGTGCCATGATGTCAAACACCCATACTTTCTGGACATCGGCATACCACTTTGAGTACTGTTGAACACCTCTCGTCGCGCCTTCAACAGTATATTCATCGTTATAGGTTTTGTTCAGCTTGTGCTTATCACTGTGGGCTACTGCCGTTACGTTACGGTCAATTACAACGGCATAACTCACGTCTGAACGTTGTTTCAGCCCCTCAACAAGCGATTGTAAATCTTGCATTGGATTGGCTGAGTTCTCCAAAATATAACTCGCATTTCCCGCTAGAAACTCAGCTTGAACTTGGGATTTGTTTAAGATGATGTCATCGATTTTCTGACTCGAAATTAGGTACGTTGATGCCATACTCGCCACGACAGCAATACCAAACATGGCGCAGACTGCTAATAAGATGATTCTTTTCATTATAATTGTCTCAATACAATTCAATTGATGCTCATTAATCGAGCGCTAAGCCTTTCTTCTCCAAAACCAACCAAACTGCATTTTGGGTCTGTTTGGCAGAGCAAGACATAACTTTATAACTATGTATCTGCTTGGTTCCCGATTACTTTAGACAGAAGGAAAAAAAGTCTTCAAAACGTCACATTTCTACGAGGTTTGGCGAAGGGACGAGTACGCAAAAGGAAACGTTTGCATAGTTAAATTTAACTATGCGACCAAATTGGTATCGAACATTAAAGAAAAGACTTCTAATTAGCGTTTTGACCGTCGGGAGCACTGTGGTCAGTGCTCCCGTTTTATCATTTAGTATCTCAGGTTCAGATATTAGAGCCACAATCGCAGCGGTTGTAATACAAGATGTTTGGTGAAGCGAGAATGACTTGGTTTGTAGATATGGCAGCGATGTCAGATCGAGTGATTCTCAATCAAGAATCGGCAGAAAAATAGGCAAACCAAGGCATGAAGCTATTACCCATGCAAAAAGAAAGGAAAAGAATCTTTACCACAGAGTTTAACTTGTCAGCGATATGTATCCATGCATACCCATGTACAAACCAACTGCACTGATCAAGACGCCCGATAAGTAAGGAGCTCGACGTGCAACATCATTCAAACCGCTCCATTTAGATGTCGCTTTTTGCACGCCCACTGCTGCCACAACGCCAACAGCAACCAGAGTCAAGGCTAAGCCAATACTGAATGACACAACTAATGTCGCACCAAGAGTCATTGCCTTAAGCTGCAAACAGATAAGCAAAACCGTTACCGCAGCAGGGCATGGAATCAAACCGCCCGTTAATCCAAACAGCAGAATTTGCCCATTCGTCACGTCTCGATTCTCAAAGCGTTTTTGAATGTCTAAAGCGTGAGCGCGCTCGTGAGCATCTTGATATTCCTTATCTTCGCTTTCTAAATGAGAACCAGAACGGAAATGTACATCAAAGTCATGGGTATGATCATGGTGCCCGATGATCAAAGTGACAGAAAGTCCATTAGAGACTTCAATGCAAGACGCCGATTCCAAGTATCCATCACGCTCTATAAAGTGATAGATATCAGCAGGTTGATAACCATCACTCGATACCGAAACCTTGATACCTTCAGCAGTTAAAGGTTTACCGCTGAGTGTTCGCAATTGGAAACGGTGATGCTCCCCTTCCTGTGTAATCGAAAGCGAAACATGCCCATGTCCTGTATCCACAACTTGCGTCGTCCAATCGCGAGCATGATCCTGAGCTTTGTTCCAAGCTCGCTCATCGCTCCATGTCCGCCAAAACATCCATACGCCAGTTGTCACGATAATGACCCCAGAGATAAGTTGCATCCATGGTTCAGCCGCTTCAGCGGTGAATTTCTGGCTAATATACATCCCGCCAACAGCGATTAACCATACAATTGCAGTGTGAGAAAGTGTGGCAGCTAAACCCAGCATCACGGCTTGTTTGACCGTTCCTTTCACAGCGACAATGAACGCCGCCATCATCGTTTTAGAGTGCCCAGGTTCTAAACCATGCAAAGCGCCAAGCAAAATGGCACTGGGAATAAAGAACCACCCATTACCTTGTTGTAGTAACGCGACAAAATCCATTGTTGTTCTCTGTTGTTGATTCTAATTTATCGCAAACTATACTCCCCCCTAGTATTAAATACTACCCCCCAGTATAAATTGAGTGCTACATTATCAGTTAGAATAACTCGGCCCGTAACTTAAAGAAGATAAGACATGTCGCATACAACCAGAGATCAAAAGAAGCTCAACACTCGAGTCAGTAAAATACAGGGTCAGGTGAATGGACTTAAAAAAATGCTGGAAGAAGAGCATGAATGCCAAGATGTGTTGCAGCAGATTGCCGCTATTCGGGGAGCAGTAAATGGTTTGATGCGAGAAGTAATTAAAGGTCACTTACTTGAGCACGTTGTACTTGAGGAAGACAAAACTCAACGTGAAAAAGATATGGAAGTCGTATTAAAAGTACTGGACTCTTATATAAAGTAACCCTACTTCGCTAGAGTAAAGTCACTAGGGTTAAACTCGAATAGATCCTTTATAGGTAATCGCTTACTAAGCGGGAAATAAAAATTCCATTTCATATTGATTAAGTTGAAAACGGAACCTATATCGGTTCAAGGTAAATAGTTTATTTATAAGAACTAAAACGGCCCAAACATAGGGCCGTTCATACTATTAACAATCTCTAAACCATCTGATAAAAATACATGTTGTGATAGGTTTTTACTTTATGGAAGAGTACAAGTAAACCTTTATACCTCTTGTAATTCGACGTGCTTAGCGCTGTAAGATTTTGTAAATGCAACACACCCCAAAAGTACAGCAAGTGGTAACACGGGATCAAAGATTGAACCATGAGATCCGAAGAATAAGTTAAGAATCATTACTAATGAACCACCAATAGCCCAAGCAATTGTTGTTGGAATAGTCCAAATAATGAGTTGTTTCTTAACCTCAGTCACCCCCATTAATCGATTAACAATATGGAATAGCGAGTCATTAAAGTAGCCAGCAAATAGAGATCCCATCGTAGCTGCCGTCGCTGCGAATAAAAGGTTAACGTCAGGAATATTTACTAAAACTGGGGCAGATATAGAAGCAGCGGTTATCATGGAGACTGTACCAGAGCCCTGAATAATACGAACTAACGTCGCAATAATAAATGGAATCATAACCGCAGAAATAGGAAGCCCTGCAACTTGGTTAGCAATCTCTGCGCCCGCACCCGTTTCACGCAATACGGCACCTAACGCGCCACCAGCTCCTGTTACTAACAAAATGATGCCACAAGTGGAGATTCCTTGTTCCATCTTTTCATTCGCTTCTTCTTTGGTAAGGTTATTACCCAATGTGTAAACCGCTAATAACGTCGCTATTGATAGTGCAATAGTAGGGCTGCCGATAAAAGCGATAAATTGACCAAATGTTGTTGCAGTCAGCCCTTCGAAACCGAGAGTCCCCTCTAATAAACCCATCACTGATTTCGCAAGTATAAGTAAAATAGGGATAATAATTGGAGCGATAGATTTACTTAAAGATGGTAGGTCTTTCGCTTCTTTACTTGCAATGTACTCTTTGTGATCATTAATCAGTTGCTCACTAGACTTCGAGAAATGTTCGGTAGGAATGAATTCAGGAAACTGTTTTTCTAACCATCTTGCATACCAAACAATACCCATGACACAAGGCGCTGCGATCATCAAACCAAAACCTAACATGCTGGCAAGATCGACACCAAAGATACCAGCAACGCCCAAAGGTCCTGGAGTCGGCGGAATAGCGTGATGCGCTACGACCAAGCCGCCCGCCAGAGCAACCGTAAGCGTTAAAATCGAGCGATTGGACGTTTTTGACAAAGACTTCGCTATTGGATAAAGAATGATAAGCGCGCTATCCACAAAGATTGGGATGCTAACAATATAGCCAGTTACAGCAAGAGCGGCCTCTTCTTTCTTTTTTCCTAACCACTTTATAAAATTATAGGCAATACTTTCTCCTGCTCCAGAAGCCTCTAAAATAGCCCCCATCATAACGCCGAGACCGATGACAATCCCTATACCGCCTAATGTTCCACCAAATCCTTTGCTAACGGTCGCAATCGTGTCGTCAACACTTAACCCACCAATAATACCTGCGATACATGCCGCAATTAACATCGCAATTAACACATGTACTTTTGTACGTAATACAAGAAAAACAAGGACTGATACGGCTACTATTAGTCCAATTACTGAGGTTGGTAACATTAGACAATCTCCATATTGTTAACAGAAATAAATTGTTGTAATACATCCTTGAAATTACTGTCTGCTTTAAATCCAAGCTCCAGTTCTTTAGTACAATCAATTTTTTGTGGCCAACTACTCACAATACGATCAATACCCGCATCATGCTCATAAGTAATATAATTAGAAAGTTGTTTACCCATTAGAGTGTCCATTGTTTGAATCATCTCAGCTGGTGTAGTTTGAATACCAGGTAAATTAAGCGTTCTATAGGACAGATTATTTAACTGCTCATAAGGCATTAGCCCTGCATATTGAATATTGTCCACCACTCTAGACGGACTCGATATCCAAAGTTTTAGCGTAGGGTCTACAGGACAATTTGATTCTTGAGCATTCAAAGGCTCACGAATAATTCCGCTTACGAAAGAGCTAGCGGCAAGGTTTGGTTTCCCAGGGCGAATACAAATAGTCGGTAAACGTACGGATACAGCTTTAACAAAGCCTTTACGGGCATAGTCGTTAACCAATAACTCACCTATGGCTTTTTGCGTCCCGTAGGATGACTGAGGATGAAGTGCTGTTATTGGTGTAATCGTTTCCGGAAGATCACCACCAAAGACAGCTAAAGAT
The DNA here is from genome assembly GCF_033339515.1 of Vibrio sp. 2130-1. Lineage (NCBI taxonomy): Bacteria > Pseudomonadati > Pseudomonadota > Gammaproteobacteria > Vibrionales > Vibrionaceae > Vibrio > Vibrio sp. 2130-1. Next base: position 24,229 of record NZ_JAWOUT010000004.1, on the reverse strand, counting down.
GAAGCAAACGTAAAACGAATATTAGGGTTTACTTTACGGCAACGCTCAAGCAATAACTGTGTGGTCGTCAGGTTTACAGCTACGCCTAAATCAAAATCTTGCTCAGCATGGCTCGATACAATTGCCGCTAAATGAAAAATGTGTGTCGTTTCGGCAGTAATAACTTGGTCTATATTTTCTCGCTTTGTCATATCCATGACTAAAGAAACGACTCGGTCATCAATGCCCTCTAAGCGCGACTTTTGAATGTCGACAATAGTAATACTTTCAGCTTTGTTTTCTTTTAGTAGTGATTTGGCAAGTAGGGTTCCGAGAAAACCCGCCCCTCCAGTTATGATAATATTCATAGTCACGACCCTTTGTTTTTGTAATTGGTTTCAAGTTATTTATGGATAGAAATTAAAATTGTTATAGGTATGGTTTAACCCAACTAAGGCCCAGCTGCGTGCTATGCCTTGGGTTGTATTCACAACCGATCCAGCCTTGGTAACCAGAGTCATCCAAAACATTGAATAGGTGTGGGTAATTCAGTTCGCCTTCCGATGGTTCGTGCCTTTCAGGCACAGAAGCAATTTGAATATGGCCTGTGTATGGCGCCACATCGCGAATCAACGTACTCAGATCACCGTCCATAATTTGTGCGTGATAGAGATCGAGCTGCAATTTCACGTTTGGACGAGCCACTTGTTTGATGAGTTCCACCGCTTCACGTTGATGTGCAACAAAGTAGTTCGGTACATCGCGATTGTTGAGTGGCTCAATCATCAGCTCAACACCTTGTTCGGCAAACTTATCCGCTGCATAACGAATGTTTGAGATAAAGGTTTCAATATGCTGATCACGAGTGAAGCGTGAATCAACAATGCCAGACATAGCGTGAACCTTTTTACAGTTCAGTGCCTTGGCGTACATCAGCGCAGTCTCGACGCTCGTTTTAAATTCATCCTCACGCCCCGGAATAGCTGCAAAACCTCGTTCACCTGCATCCCAATCACCTGGAGGCATGTTGAATAACGCTTGCTCAAAACCAAACTGCTGTATCTTGCTTGCTAGTTCTTGCGCTTCGAATGCGTATGGAAAAAGGTATTCCACCGCTTTGAAGCCCGCTTGGTGTGCTTTTTCGAAACGATCTAGAAAAGGAACTTCTGTGAATAACATTGTCAGATTTGCCGCGAATTTAGCCATTACTTACCTCTCCCTTTTAGGTCTTGAATCTCAGTATCCGTTAAGTAGCGGATGTTGCTATCTTTAAGAATGAACGCTAGCTTCGCTGTCTCTTCTAGCTCTTCTGCGTTATCCACTGCATCTTCAAAGTCCGTACCCGTGATCACTGGACCATGGTTCGCCAGGAGGAAAGCTCGGTAGTCACTAGCCCGCTGCGCAAGTTCTTCAGCAATCTGAGGGTCGCCCGGGCGCAGGTACGGAATCACTGGCAGTTCGCCAATGCGCATTACAAAGTAAGGTGTGAAAGCTTTGATGGCATTCTCGCGATCTAGACCTTCAAGACAAGAAAGCGCCGTCAAGTAAGTAGAATGCAGATGCACAATCGCATTACACTTTGAGTTATTTCGATAAATCGCCAGATGAAAAGCCACTTCTTTTGATGGCTTTTCACCAGAGATATGGTTGCCATCAATATCCACAACCGAAAGCTCTTCAGCAATCAAGCGGCCGAACGAAGAACCAGTTGGCGTTGCCAGAAAGTGTCCATTAGGCAGTTTTAGAGAAAGGTTGCCAGCGCCGCCAGTCGCATAGCCACGTTCAAACATAGAGCGCGCCATAGTGACCATTTGCTCTCGCAGTTGTTGTTCTGTCATCAATTCTTTATTCATCACAACCTCACCTATTCAAAAAACGACTGTGCTTTGGCAAAGAAGTGTTCATCGCCGAAGTTGCCCGATTTCAGAGCCAAAGAAAGCTCGCCTTCAAGTGACTTCACCCAAGGTACACCTGGTGCGATTTGAGGACCGATATGAAAACCTTTTACGGCTAGGCTTTGGGTTACAACCCCTGAGGTTTCCCCACCCGCAACGATGAAATTTTTCACACCGTGCTGCTGAAGTTTGATTGCAAGTTGGCTAAAGAATTGTTCAACCGCGTGACTTGAAGCATGCGCGCCAAACTCTTGTTGAATCGCTTTTAACGCCGCTGCATCTGCGGTTGCGTAAACCAGTGGTGCGAACTCGCTTTCGATGTTGGTCATGACCCAATCAAACACTTGATTTAAGTAATCTTCTTCCGTCAGACACGCCTTCACATCAATAGCAAAGTGTGGCGCTTTTTCTTTGTAAACAGCGACCTGTTGGTTGGTCATGACAGAACAAGATCCAGATAACACAACGGTTGGTGCCTTTTTAGGGTTCCCCTCTTGCTTCGCATCACTTTGATCTTCAAGGCTCTCTATCCAGTTCTTAGCAATACCCGCAGCCAAACCAGAACCACCAGTTACCAGTTTTAGAGACTTCGCCGCTTGGCCAAGTGTGACAAGATGCTCTGCATTGAATGCATCAACCACTGCGTAGCGGTTGCCTTGTACTTTTAGCTCTTCAAAGCGCTCAATTACCGCTTTTGGACCTTGTTCAATTATTTGGAAGTTCACCAGGCCAGATTTGCCTTGAGATTGAGCATCCATCATACGAACTAGGCTTGAATCAGTCATTGGTGTCACAGGGTGATTACGCATACCTGAGTCGCTTAGCAAGTCTTGGAATACAAATAGATGGCCGTTGAAAACTGTGCGACCATTCACTGGTAATGATGGGCAGACAATGGTGAACGCTTCACCTAGCTCTGCAAGCAGTGCATCCGTTACAGGACCAATGTTACCTTCTGCTGTGCTGTCAAACGTTGAGCAGTACTTGAAGTAAAACTGCTGACAGCCATTTGCTTGCAGCCACTTAAGCGCCGCTACTGAATCCTCGATTGCCTCATCTACAGGACAAGAGCGAGATTTAAGACTGATCACGACCGCATCTGCGTTTACATCAATCTCTTCTTTTGGAATACCGTTAAGCTGAACTGTGCGCATGCCGTTTTCTACAAGAAAACCTGCGATGTCTGTTGCGCCAGTAAAGTCGTCTGCGATAACGCCTAATAACATCATTTTTTCTCCGTTTTACGTGCGCTTATTTCTGTTTGTTTTCTACACCTGGAAGCTCAATACCATCAAAAATCTTGATAACGGCACTGTCGTCCTCCTGGCCAAAACCAGCATTGCTTGCACTCAAAAACATGTTTAGTGCTGTGCTTGATAGAGGAAGTGGAAATTTGAGATCTTTTGCTGTGTCCGATACGAGGTTTAAATCTTTCACAAAGATGTCGACCATAGATTTAGGGGAGTAATCACCATCAACTACATGCTTCATGCGGTTCTCAAACATCCAAGAGTTACCCGCTGCATTCGTCACCACGTCGTACATCAGGTCAAGAGGAATGTTTGCACGTGCCGCTAATGCCATTGCTTCAGCACCAGCTGCGATATGAACACCTGCTAGCAATTGGTGGATAATCTTCACAGTTGCGCCTAGGCCAATCGCTTCACCGATGTTGTAGACTTTAGCTGCCGTTGCGTTGAGTACTGGTTCAAGTGCATCAAATGTGCTTTGCGCTCCCGACGCCATAATAGTCATCTCACCTAATTCTGCTTTTGCAGCACCACCAGATACCGGTGCATCAAGCATCACAAGATTGTGTTCTGCCAATTTCGCTTCAATTTGTTTTGCGTCTTCTGCTGAGATGGTTGCTGAAACCATTACTGGCGTATTCGGCTTAAGCGCTGTAGCAAGACCGGTTTTGAACAAGACCGTGTTAACTTGAGCTGCGTTCACAACAAGAACTAGAACCGAATCAAGCTTATCTGCAAACTCAACTGCATTTGTAGAAACAGCTTTTGCACCGAATGAACCTAACTCTTCAAGCGCTTGAGAATTTAAATCGAAACCATAGACATCTAGGCCTGCACGCACACATGACTTTGCGGCGCCCATTCCCATAGAGCCTAAACCGATAACACCTACAGATTGAACTTCACTCATAAAAACAATGCCTTCTGGTCTATTAAACTTTGTTAATTCTTGTTTGGTTGATGTGATTATATGTGAAGATTAATACTAAGACCTCGCTTTGAATCACATTTTTTCACACAAATTAACAATGTCGTGATATATACCTCTTTATGGGCAGAGATATTCCGAGCAGTTAACACAAGCGAAGGCTGTTCTTACAACGTTGAGAACATAATTCACAGATATTCACAACAAATAAAAAGATTGGTAGGATACTGAAAAACAAGAATATAGAAGTGAAACTATGATCCCAGCAGAACGTCAAAGAACCATATTATCCCTGTTATCACATCAAGAAGTGTTAAGCATTTCAGATTTAACCGACCACCTTGGCGTATCACATATGACCATTCGTCGTGATATCGTGAAGCTTGAATCCTCAGGTAAAGTCGTTTCTGTTTCTGGTGGAGTGCAACTCGCTCAAGCTCTACATTCCGAACTTTCCCATGATGCGAAGGTCGAGCAACAAGCGGATGAAAAAATTCAAATTGGTAAGCTGGCGGCTACGTTAATTGGTCAAGACGCTACGATTTACTTGGATGCGGGAACAACCTCTCTAGAAATCGCCCATCAAATAGCAAATCGTAATGATCTTTTAGTGATCACCAATGACTTCTCTATTGCTGCTTTCCTTATGACGCACAGTGAATGTGAGCTTTACCACACTGGGGGAAAAATTGACCGTGAGAACCAATCCACCATTGGTGGAAAAGTCGCAGAGTTCTTGAATGGGCTAAATATTGATATCGCCTTTATTTCGACTTCATCTTGGAGCTTGAAAGGCTTATCAACACCTAATGAAAATAAAGTTCTCGTTAAAAAAGCAATCATCAAGGCGGCACAAACCAATTATCTGATCTCAGACTCAACTAAATACGGTCAGATAGCGAGCTTTCATGCATTAGACATCGAGCAATTGGACGGAATTATTACCGATCGAAACCTATCCGAAGTGGTCACTCAAGAATTAACGGATAAAGGATTACGTGTGTATAAAGAGTAACACTACCTAAACATCTGAGTTCGCGTAACTTTTATACTCGTTAATTTATAGGTGCTTCCAATATACATAGACCGTGCTGTGTACTTTCTGGCAGAAAACACATCCTTTTGTTTTCTAAATTACCAAATTACTGATTACATCTGGGATATGGAAGCTCACTTCACTTTATCGCTGCTCGTCACTTGTCATCAAAAATCAAATTCACCGCAATTGCCATCAAAACTAAGCCTGAAATTGGCAGCAAAACACCTAATGGTGAGCGCTCTATGTAAGGCAAGTTTTCCGCAATCAATAAGCCCCACTCAGGTTCTGGCGGCTTAACGCCAAGTCCGATAAAACTCAGAGACGTCAGGCTGAGCGTAATGTACGGCAAACGCAGAAACGCATGACGAATCAATGGCGGCAGCACATAAGGTAACAAGTAGTAACGGAGTACTCGCCACTGACTGGTTCCCCAAATGGGCGCAAGATGCGTGTAAGGCTGCGCTTTGGCTTCCATCAACAAACTTGCACAGTGCGCTGCTAATGGTGCCCATGACACCATAACAATCGCAATCAAGGCACTATTTGGGTTCATCCCCGTTAGACCAGCAATCAGCAGACCCGCCACAATGTATGGCACACCTTTGGTGATCTCAATTAAGCCTTGGCTATAACGAGTCACGAAGCCGAGCAGCAAACCAATCACCAAACTTAGGAACGTTGCGATGATGCCCATTTTGATTGTCGACATCATACCGCCGCCAACGCGAGCAAGCAGATCTCGCCCGACCGCATCAGCACCAAACGGTGCTGCCAAGCTTGGCGATTCAAGGCGGGTAAATTGGATGGTGTAAGGATCGCGCATTAACGCCCATCCCGCACAACCAATCAGCAAGGTAAAAATTGTGGCACTGACGATACGTTTGGTGGTGCTTTGGGTAAAACGGAACGTACTGTGACTGCTGATCAGCTTGCCACTTGTGACACTTTGCCCGAGTAACCAGCGTTGCAATAAGATGCTCGCACTGCTGATCAACATCGAGAACACCAGCAACACCAACAAGCCACCTTGCAGCATCGGCAGATCTTGTGACTTCGCTGCGCCTAAGATTAGTCGTCCGATACCCGGAATGGAGAACACTTGCTCCACAGCAACCGCGCCGCCGGTCAAACCAATCACCGTCATTGCGATTTGAGGAATCAAGTTACTAACGGCACGCCACAAGGCAAAGCGTAAGATTTGAAACTTACTGAAGTTCGCCGATAGCCAAGTGATCACCCAAGGCTCATCTAGTACACGCTTGAGGCTGTCATTGAGCAAGCGCCCGAACAAGCCAGCAGCAGGCAATGCCATTGCCAAACTGGGCAGCCAAAGGTTTTGTACACCTTGCCAACCATAAGGCGGGAACCAACCCAACCAGATGGAAAATACCATGATCAGCAGCGAAGCAATCACGTATTCAGGCAATGAAACCAACACCGAACTGAGCGTGTCATGATGCTTGTCTAAACGATTCTGTTGCCAACGACGCACGGTGTAAAGCACGCTCGCCATGCACATTACAAATGCCATGCCCAGCGCTGTAAGCATCAATAGTAGCGACGTTTTTGCAGTTTGTTGAACGCTCTCCATCACGGATGCGCCGCTCACCCAAGAGACACCTAAGTCACCTTGCATGGCAAGCGTCAACCAATCCCACAGTCGCTCAGCAGCGCTGCGGTCAAGTTGAAGATCTTCTCGAATGGCTTGCAGAGCTTCTGCCGTCAGCAATTGTTGAGCCCCCGCACGGGCACGGAGGATTGATTGGCTTGGGTCGATACCTGCAATATCCGGCATCAAACCCACCAGCACAACCACTACCCCGAGTGATAGGAAGCGCGACAAAAAACGCGTAAACCATTCAGGCATACAAGCGCTCCAACGAGAGCGCATGTTGGCAACAGACGACATCGAGTTAGTTCACCTCAGTAAACTGGTCGAGCAGGCGACGCTCACGTGGGTCACGTTGTGCGTTCTTCACGCGGTCACTCTCACCTTGGATTACACGCTCGTGAAGCAGTGGAATCACAGCGTATTGCTCAAGGATTTTGCTTTCTGCTTCGATGATCGCTTGTTGGCGTTTCTCACCCAAAGGTTGACGATCAGCGTGTTTCAATGCAGCATCCACTTCTTCAGAGCAGAACTGACCTAGGTTGTAAGAACCTTTACAGCTAAAGTCACTTTGCATGTACGCCACTGGGTCACCAGAATCCAACACTGTTGCACGTGACAACAAGAACGCATCGAACTTACCTGCTAGTGCATCGTTTTCGATTTGTGCGTATTCACGAACGTCTAGTTCAACCACAAAGCCAGCCGCTTCAAGTTGTTGCTTTAGCAGCACCGCTACTTCTGGCAGCTCAGCACGGTCGGTAAATGTACCGATGGTGATCTTCTCACCGTTCGCGTGGCGCATTTCCATGGTTTCCATACGAGGGTTCGCATCACGAATTGGTTGAGCCCATGCCAATGCTGGACCTAACAGACCTTTCGCTGAATCGGCGTGGTTCTCGTAAACCGTTTTGATGATTTGCTCACGGTTAACCGCTTGAGCTGCTGCTTTACGCAAACCGAACTGGCTAAACACATCTGATTTATTGTTAAGGTAAAGCGTGTTGGTACGTGGCATTGCAACTTCATGCAGTTGTGAAGATTCCATCATCGCGATTTGCGAAACAGGAACCGCTTCAACGACATCCGCCTCACCGGTACGTAGTGCAGCAGCACGAGCAAAACCGTTTGGTACGTATTCAGCAAAGATACTGTCTACTTTTGCTTTTTCACCCCAGTAACCGTCAAAACGCTTCAGTTTTGCGCTGGTTGTCCCGTTGATTTCTGTCAGAACGAATGGACCCGTACCCGCATTGATTGGCACAACACGACCGTTTTCTTGATATGCAGCACCAGAAAGGATCGCTAGCTGTGGGCTAGAAAGACGGCTTGGCAACAGTGGATCGTTAAAGGTCGTTTTGATTTCAACAGTGAAGTCGTCCAATGCGCGAACTTGCCATTCGATACCGTCCAAGATGCGTGGTTTAGGTGCGGCATCTAATGCTTTTTGCAGAGAGTTCACGACCGCGTTGGCATCAAGCTCAGAACCATCGTGGAATTTCACGCCTTTACGTACCTTAAATTGCCACGTCATCGGGTCAACTTGTTCCCACTCTGTTGCCAGCATAGGCTCTGCTACCGACTGATCGTTTAGGTTCACCAACGTTTCTGCCGTGCTCCAACGTGACAGTTTGAACGCGTCATCTGAAAGTGGCGACAAACCTGTGCGTGGTGGTTGCATCATGGCAACGCGAATTTCCGTTGCTTGTGGTGCAGCTGCTTTTTCCGCTTCTGGCTTACTTTCGCCAGAGTCAAAACAACCCGTCAGCAGTGCGCTTAAAGCCAGCGACAAAGCTAACTTGGGAGTACTAAGGTGCATAAGAAACCTCTCCAATGGTTTTTGTGAATTCATTACTTTTGTGTTGAGCGCTCATCAAGGCTCTCGTGATCAAGTGCGATGGGTTAGTTGTCACGTTTTGTGCCGTGCCGTGCTCGACAACGCGTCCTTTGTCTAACACTAGGATTTCATCGCATAGGGTTTGTGCCGCATCGAGGTCATGTGTCACCAAAATCAGGCGCATCTGACGACTCTTTTGAATGCCGGCCAACAAGTCGAGAATCTGTTTACGACTGACGGGATCTAGGCTGCTGGTTGGCTCATCGGCAACCAACACGCAAGGTTCGACAATCAAAGCTCTGGCAATAGCCACACGTTGCGCTTGCCCAACTGATAATTGCTGCGGGTTGCGATCCAGCAATGTGAGATCCAAACCGACATCCGCCAAAACCTTTTCCACCTTCTCGTTAAGCTCTTGCGTCAAACCAATGTTGCTTAACGGCTCCAGTAAGATCTGGCGAACGGTGTAATACGGATTCAAGCTAGACTGCGGCTCTTGCGGAATCAGTTGAATGTGCTGACACAACTCTTGTCGCTGCTTAGCCGAGCTACGCGATAGCGGATAGCCACACACATACACTTCACCAGATGTGGGCTTACGAAGACCGAACAAAAGCTCAATCAAGGTCGATTTACCCGCACCAGAAGGACCAACAATCGCAATATTCTTTGTGTCGATAGCAAGATCCAATTGTTCAAGCGCTTTAAACGGTTTACCCCCTAACCAACTTGGTTTGGAGTAATAGTGAACACTGGCTTGCTCAAAGCGAACTTCCGCCGATTTAGGCTGCGTGTGCCCGCTCAAGTTGTGCTTAGTCAAAATAGGCTCCAGAGATGAGGTTAAGGCAGCAGTTGCGCAAGTTGTTGGCAGAAAGGATGCGAACTTTGCTGAATGGCTTGCCATGGTGCGCCATAAGCCACCATGGTGTTGTCCGCAATCACCAAGACTTTGTCACACGCCAAAGCCGCAGATAGATCGTGCGTGATCAACAAACCACTGATGTTGCGTTGCTGAACACTACTGCGAAACAACTCAAGGATCTCCGCTTCGGTGATTGGGTCGAGCGCACTGGTGGGCTCATCAGCGATGATCAAGTTGGCACTACCAAGCAACGCAATCGCAATACAAATACGCTGACGTTGACCACCAGATAGCTGGCTTGGATGCTGCGCCAATGCTGCTTTTGGATCCGCAAATCCGAGTTGAGACAACAAGGTCGTCACCGTTTCTCGGTTTGCTGAAGAAAAGCGCGTTTTGTTGCCCGTCAATGCCAAACACAGTTGTTGTTCGACAGACGCCAATGGATTCAGTGCTTTAAGTGCATCTTGGAAAATGACCGCAGGACGCTGAGATTGACTACGTTGCAGCATGGCAGTTTGTGTGACTTCACTGCTGTTAAGCTGGATACTTCCGTCTACCCAAATATCAGACGGCAAAAAACCTGCGACGGCTTTCGACAACATGGATTTACCAATGCCGGAAGGTCCCATAATGGCAAGAACTTCACCTTGAAACAGCTCAAAAGAAATGTCTTTGAAGAGTGTGCGTTCTGAGTCTGTAAGGCTGAGATTATTAACGGAGAGTATTGGTCGAGAAATCACGGCATCAAAATAAATGTAATAATATAACATCACAAATAATATCATGCGGGTTAAAGCAAGGAAACCAGTCGGAAAGGTTATTTCATCACCTTTTTCAGATTTATCAACAAGGGCAGATGGCTCCACCCTTGTTATAAGAACATCTAAATTAGGTCGTTTGTGACAGTGTGAATTAAAGACACTTTTGTTTAACTTGACCGAGGTATGGGAACAAGAAGACAAAACGCCCAACGTAGAACAAAGTGAATGCCAGCCACAAACCGTGGTTGCCCCAATATTGCACCGCAATAAATTGAGTCACAAAGAACAACACCATGGTTAGAAAGGTAGAGTTACGCACTGGTCGCGTCGTCCCTGTACCGGTAAAGATGCCGTAAAACGTAAGACCAAAACCAGCAACCAACGGGAATGCCAATAACCAAGGGCTCATGTCTAAATACAGTTCAACAAGGTTTGGCAAGGTGGTAAACAACATCACCACTTGGTGTTTGAACAGAACTAACAGCAAGGTCAAGACAACAACGAACGCCGCGGTCCATTGCGTGTTTAGCTTAATCACGTTATCAAGCAATGTCTTATTCTTCTGCCCTACTGCTTTACCTGCGAAGACGCTCGACGCATTCGCCACACCGTCGAACATGTAGCTGACGATAAAGGTCACTTGCATCAAGATTGCGTTCGCAGCAAGCACATCAGAACCAAGCTGAGAGCCTACACGCGCCATCATGTTGAAGAACACCAATAGACACACAGTACGAAGCAGCAGATCCATATTGGAAGACGCGATGACTTTGAGATCTTTACGCGTCATTTTTGCGGTCTGAATGTAATCAAACAGCGGGAAGCGACAGGTTTTCAACACCAGCACCGCACCAATAACAAACGTCGAAATTTGCGCGATAAGTGTCGCTACCGCAACGCCAGCAATGCCCATATCGAAGTACAACACAAAGACGATATCCAGCACGATGTTCAGCACGTTACCAAACACTTGCGTGAACAAGGTTTCTTTGGCTTTCGCCTGCCCCATCAACCAACCAATCACGGTGTAGTTCAGCAGTACAAATGGCGCACCAAAGATCATGATATCGAAGTAAATCTTAGCGTTTTCTGCCACAACTGCATCAGGGGAGATAATCAGCTCTGCCCCCATCCAAATCACGGACTGCAACGCAATGAAAATCAAGCCAAGGCAGAGCGAAAGCACGAAAGGACGGAATAAGCTGCTCGCTTGATCCTCTGGGCTATTTTTACCTAATGCTATTGCACTTTGCCCGGTAGTACTGACGCGGAAGAAGCCAAACAGCCAATACAAGGTATTCATGATGACGGTGCCTATCGCTACACCACCAATCATCTCAGCCACACCGAGTTTACCGATCACCGCGGTGTCCACCGCCCCCAATAATGGTTGGGTTACCGTAGAAACGATGAAAGGAAATGCGATTTTAAAATAGTCTTTATGAGTCAGGGACATCTTAAATTATGAACAGGATTAATTTTTATAAGGTCGCTATCATATGCGAATGGCGCCCGAACATGAACCAAAGTTCGCCAGCAAGGAATAGCATTGATAATTGATACAACCGGCAAACGTATCCTCATATCAAAGCTTGAAATAGAATAACGACTTATGAGAAAAGCCAAGTTAACTGCATATAAATGAGTTTCTAGTTTGGAAAGATTGGCGTTTGGTGGAGCATGGCAGATCAGAATGTATCTGCCATGTCATAACGGTAGTGATTGGTGAAAAGAGACCGTACAGATGATATTTAATGCTTGTGGGTTTCATCTGACAATGTTTAGGTCGATACCAAGCCTTATGTTCTGTAAAGCACCTTTACAACATGCCAACCGAACTTGGTTTTAACTAGATGCGGCGTTAACACTTCGCCAGAAAAGCACACTTTGTCGAATTGAGGTACCATTTGACCACGGCGGAATTCACCAAGGTCACCACCGCGTTTGCCTGACGGGCAAGTTGAATACTTCTTCGCTAATGTCTGAAACTTTGCGCCTTTTTTCAGTTGCTTGATTATGTCTTCCGCTTGCTCTTTGTGCTTCACAAGAATATGTAATGCGGCTGCTGTATTTGCCATTGATCTATCTCTCACTATTCTGGTCGCGCAAGTGTACCCAATCCTTTTTAACAGACCAAACATTTCTTAATAATAGCTCAGCGGTAAAGGCCCAAATACACGAGGAATAAAAAATCGTCTACATAATGAGTTTAAAATACAAACAAGTTTTGCTCAGTTAATCACTATTCTCTAAAAGATTGTCTAAAAAGCTCACATTTGTCTCTCCAATGGTTGAAGCCTTCGTCTGATAAGATTAGATTAGACACAATTCGGTGGTATTTATAAGGTTATTTTCATGGCAAAAGTCGTTAGCAAAGCGAATCAGTCTCAGGGCATGTTGATGTTTAAGCTCACCCTGCAACAGAGTTTCGCTATCGGTACGCTAAAAGTCCGTGAAATCGTCCCATACATGCCAACGACGAAGATCCCTTACTCGCATCATCACGTCATTGGAACCGTTACGATACGTAACTTAACAGTACCAGTGATCGATATGTCAGCGGCTGTTGGCTTTCGTCCTATAAGTGAAGAAGAATATAAAAGCTGCTACTTGATTGTGACAGATTGCTTGCGAACCGTGGTTGCTTTTATGGTTCGTAGTATAGAAAAGATCATTGAGTGCGATTGGAAAGCTATTGAAACGCCACCTCCGAGCGCTGGAAAAAATATTTTCGTGACTGGAATTACTCGCTACGAGGACAAAACTGTTCAAATGCTGGATGTGGAGCTGCTACTTTCCAAAATTTATCCGCAGTACGAGAATTCAAAGATCCCAATGCTGACAGATATTGAGCGAGAACGCCTAAAAGCACTCAGTATTCTATTGGTGGATGACTCTTCCATCGCTCGTAAACAGCTGTGTGACGCACTCGATAGCATCAATATTGGGTATCAAATCTGTAAAAATGGTTTAGATGCATTGGAACTGATGAAAAGTGACGCTGCGGCTCATCGCCCAATTGATATTCTGGTCAGCGATATTGAAATGCCCGGATTAGACGGTTATGAATTAGCATTTGAAGTTCAGAATAATTCCTCTCTGAACCATTCATACCGCATTTTACATACATCGTTATCGAGCGAAATCTGTGTAGACAGAGCTCACCAAGTTGGCGCGCATGAGGCACTTGAGAAATTCAATGCAGGAGAACTAATCGAAGCGATGCTTCGCGGAGCAAAAGAGCTAGAAGCCAAAGCTATGACTTCTTAACTCTTATTGGACGAGTTGATTTGAGAATATAATGCAGTACTTGTCCTATCCCTGATGCTCACATCCGCTAATTTCTCAGCTCACTTCTTTGGCATCGCGTAACTACGAGAAACGAATTCCGTCTCTTTGACTTGGTGAGCATGATTAATATAAGAAGCTAGGCTGTAAAGTACATTCGCTAATAAGTTCGCGTAACGAAACAAAATAGGTGCGGGCTGCTTCTTACCTGTATGTTCAACGGCAACTAATGCTCGTACCGTTTTTTTAGCTTGGCAACGGCACAAATGCAATTGACTGGCTGCCGGGTGTCCTCCGGGTAGAACAAAGCCTTTGAAGCCACCATCAATGCGTTGCTTGAGCAAAGCATAATCGGCCTTTAACTCTTCAACTTCCGTCTCTGTAATCGCTAATTTTCCGCGAACCGAACCATTTAGATGATAAACATTAGGCTGCATTCTTGTCAGTATATCGCGGCTAAACTCGTCCAATTCCATAGCGAGAACAAGGCCAATACGACTACAAAGTTCATCTGCTGTAATTTCAAAGTCACAAACCGGACTGTCCTCGTAAATAAACGGATAGCAAATCTCGCTCAATTCCTTGCTTACAGGTTTCATGCTTTTGTTCCAATATAAAAAAGGGAGTCAGTATAACCTAACTCCCTTTAAACGTTCATTATGCCAAATGATCGACATTCATATGATCGGTTTACAATCAGGCACTTTCGACTTTCTTGTGACCTTCTTGAAGGTGAACAAAATCGACTAAATCATCACCAGACACTTGATACGCCTGACCAAAACCTTTAACAAATAGCCCCGATTCTGGCTTTAAGTTGAACAAAACGAAATCCTCTAGCTGGCTTAGACCATCAATAATCTCACCAAAACGCTCTTTCATTTGTCCAACAACTTGTTGCCACATCTCTGTGTCTCGCTCAACTACATTTGCTACCGCATCAAAAGTTAAGCGCTTACGAGCAAACAGCTGCTTTGAAGACTCTTCATCTTCGATCATCATCAATGAAACGTTTGGGTTTTCTAAAAGGTTACGGGCATGACGAGCGATTTTAGAAATGAGAACGAAATAACCTTCCTGGTTTTGGACATAAGGCGCGTAGCTTACATTCGGGCGACCTTCTGCATCGACAGTTGCAAGCTGAAGTGTACGACGCTCCTGACGGAACTCTTTGATCTCTGGCCCTAAACGACCTTGCAAACGCTCTTGTTTAACTTGTTGATCCATATTGATACCTGACTTTACTAATTAGTATTCGAGTTAAGCCTCGATTATGTTTGTGATTACTTTTTTAATTCGGCTTGTAGGGCGCGAAATGCGGTGACTTGCTCTTCAATCAACTCGCGCTTTTCGTTACGGCCTAAATAAACCTTGAAAATATTGCTTCCGCACTCTGAGAAAAAACCAAAATAGTGACTCTCTCTACCCATAAACGGTTTACTGACTAATGCGACATTTTTAACGTTATCTAATTTAAGGTGGCCGTGCAGTTCACCTTCTCTACCCATTAAATTGTAATAGCCACGCGCCACTTTTCCTTTTGGAAACGGCGCTTTAACTTCAAAGATAGAACCAAAAGAGTGGACGATGGTCGTCACCGGGCCAAAACCAACCAAACTTTCTAAGATGCTTTGCGCTTGCTCTCCTGGTGCAATAGCCACCATTTCCTGAGGTAGAGCCGCAACAACCTCAAACTCGGAAATGCCAAGACGCTCTGCCATCGCAGCTGGCAATAATTGTGGTTCTTGCTCTAGTAATACTTCAACTTGTTGCTTGATTGATTCCATTGTGTCTTCCGTTTTTGTTCAATTTGTTTTCATTAATTATTGGATGCTTTCGGTACGGTTTCGTTCATCTCTGATGTGAGTACCTGAATACAACTTTGAGCCAATGACACTGCCCAGAAGCTGCCTGCAAGAGTAAGGACTGCGCTACGTTCATGTAGTTGTACTAAGCCTTTCGCTTGCCACACTTTAAATAGAGGCAATAAAAACCCGAACGCGTCCTCTCCCATAAATGATGGAAGTTGATTTGCTTGAACAATGCCACGGTCAAACGCAGATTTGAGTGCAGAAAAAAGTGGTTCTAGAGGGCTTTGCTTCATCATCATCGCGATGGTGCTTTGACCTTCTTTGACCGCTTTAATATAGGTCTCTAGTGTGCGGTGTTGCATCATCCCGTAGCCACCGATATTACCTCCAGCACCACAGCCAATTGGCAATACCTCTGCATAAGTCTTGGCTAAACTATTGTATAAACTACGCTCGCGGTTATCGATTGCCCAATGGTTCACGCTCAGTTGCTTCATATGGTGTTTGGCCATAAAGTTCACACCGAGCTCGTACATTCCCGCTTTTTCTGGTGTGGTCGCAGGTGGCGGGATTTTTCCCTTTTCCACGAGGTTGAGCATGGGAGCTGACCCACCAACCACTAACTGATACAAGTCCAGTCCGTGTGCGCCAGTCGAGAGGAAATCATTTAAATCTTGCTCTAACACTTCTTTGGTTTGATAAGGTAAGCCATAGAGTAAATCGATAATGACCGGAATTTTGTCTTCTTTGGCGATCTCGCTCACTCGTTTGAGGACATCTTCCCTATCATCTAAACGTTTTGCGCTGCGGCGCACTTGTGTATTAAAACTTTGCACACCAAAAGAGAAACGATTAAAACCACCCTCTAAAGCGCCTTGATACAACTCATCAGAAAAGCGATTGATGCGGCCTTCTAAGGTGATTTCGCAGTCTGCAGCCAAAGGAAAGTGGTCTCGGATAGCCTGGCCTAACACACGAACCTGTACTGGAGATAAATCCGTTGGCGTTCCGCCCCCGATATATACGGCGTGAAAAATACCATTTTGTGTCCAAGGTAATGCCGCTTTATCTCTAAGCTCCTGCATTAATGCTTCAAAGTACTCATCAACCAGTGTGCGACTTGCAGCATTTTGAAAGAAGTTACAAAAAGTGCAACGAACGCGACAAAACGGAACATGAATATAAAGACAGCGTTTATTGGCCGCTTTAATTGAGTTAGCCGTAATACTCGAAAAAATCGCCTGTTGTTGAGACGAGGGCACAGGTACGCTCGCTCCCCCGGCATGTGCAGAATGCTTCTTAACAAAAGCAAATCGCAATGGATCAGGACTATCACTGCCCAACACTGATTCATCAAGCTTATCGATATCGACGCTCATATATACTCGCTTAACTCCCATCATGTAAGGGATGGAAGCTGATCTTGAAAATTCTGCAAGAATCATAATTTGAGCGTAATGATAATGCAATTGATAATTGATCTTATTTCCATTGTAAGTAATAATCTGCCCAAGTTTTCATAGTTTCCCGAGATATTCCGTGAACGTACAAAGATATGTCATTGCAGGAGGTGCTTCCCTTGCCATCCATGCCGCACTTCTTTTTGTTTCTCAAGAGACAAAGGTGTTCGCGATGCCGGCTGGAAACCCAGCAAGTTCGGTAAGTCTAAATCTTGTGTCTGCTCCTCCCGCTGTCGAAAAATCTACACCAGAAAATGTAGCACCACCAAAAGAGCAGCAGCCTCAAGACCAACCTGAACCAGAAAAGAAGATTGTAAAAAAACAGGTCGTCAAGAAAGACGCTGTTAAGAAGAAGGTAGTAGAGAAAAAACCTGAACCGGTTAAACAATCTAAACCTAAAGCGGTCGAGCCCACCAAAACCGTAACAAAGCAAAAGGTTCAGCCCGAAGCGAAACCAAAGAAAAAAACGGAACCAGTGAAGAAAGAGACGGTAGCTCAACAATCCGCACCTGCGAGCCAATCCAAAGGGGCAACGTCTCAGCCTGTGTTGGTCGACAAACCAACGTTTGTGAGTCAACCAACACAACCCCGTTACCCAAGGTCTGCACAAAGACGCGGTATTGAAGGTGTAGCCTTGTATGAGATATGGCTAGATGAGAATGGTAACCAGATTAAACAGGTTTTGATTGAGTCTTCCGGCACAGAGTCGCTAGATGCCTCAGCACTTCGTGCGATCAAACAGTGGCAATTTACACCACATATTTCAGGTGGGCTAAAAGTCGCTCACCGAGTACAAGTACCTGTTCGTTTTAAGTTGGATGGATAATGGAACAACTACAAGAATTACAAACTCAATTTGGGCTGATGACATGGCCTTTGATCATTTGCTCAGCTCTAACCGTGATGATCATCGCCGAGCGATTATTCCATGTGTTAATTAGCCTTGGTGTAGGAAAGCGAGCCATTCGCCAAAAGCTCACAGGATTAGACCCAACAAATGGGAGCGAACTTGAAGCACTTGCTGAAGAGTTGTCGAATAAGCGGCCGCTTCTGTACCGTGGTGTTGCGATGTTGCTTGCTCATCATTCTTTCTCGAAATCTTTAAGAGAAGATGCCGCAGGTATTTGGCTGCAAGAAAAACGCCATCAGTTGCATTCCGGCCTTCGTTTGCTGACGCTGATTGGCGTCATCAGCCCTTTAATTGGCTTGCTTGGTACGGTACTTGGCTTAATTGACATGTTTAAAGGCATCGCGGTTTCAACGGGGAATATCACTCCGAATGATTTGGCTGACGGCCTAGGTCTTGCTATGCGCACCACTGCCGCGGGTCTCATTATCGCACTTCCTGCCATTTCAGGAGCGCAGATCATTGGTTTGTGGGCGGATCGTGTAATCGCCAAGCTTGAGCACACTTTAAACTACGTCAACTTATGGCTTGAAGGTATCTCGTTACAGCATGTCTCGCCAGACCACTCAAAAGTAACACTGCGCTCTTCTGAGAAGATTGAGGCAGCAACTAAATGATTAAAACACCACAAGAAAATAGTCGTAACGGTTTAACCCCCGATTTAACACCGCTGTTAGACATTATTTTTATCGTCATGGTTTTCCTGATGTTAACCGCAGCGGTCAAACTCGATTCATTAGACGTCAATTTACCGAGCACAGAATCTCAGGCTGTTGCAGATGTCGATAAGCAATCCATCACGGTAAATATTCTTAAAGACGAGCCTTACTGGGCTATTAACGGCAAGACATATATCGATTGGGACAACTTTACCCTCGCGCTGTTAGAAGAGAGTAAGTCAAGCGATAAACCGATTGTAATTGGAGCAGAAAAAACCGCGAATATTCAGTCGCTAGTACAACTTCTCGGCTTTTTACAAGAAAACGGAATTCAAGCAACTCAGTTACTCACTGAAGAGCCATCATAAAAATAAGTAAGATAGAGATCCTTTCAAAATGAAGAACACACGCATCACTATTCATGCTGTTGTCACGGCAGCTATTTCCCTACTTGCGAGTAGTCAACTTTTTGCCAATGAAACGCCATCCTCAGAGCGCGTTGTTAGCGCAGGCAGCGCCGTCACTGAACTCTTGCTTGAACTCGACGCTAAAGATAGCTTGGTTGCTATCGACGTCACCAGTCAATTACCAAAAGGGATGGAACTGCCTAAAGTGGGCTACCATCGTCGTCTTTCAGCGGAGGGGTTGCTCGCCTTACGTCCGACAAAAGTCATTGGTTCTGATGAGATGGGGCCGAAAACAACATTGAGCCAATTGAAATCGGCTGGCGTAGATGTAGAAATTGTTAATACTGATGCAAATGTCGAGGGCCTTTATCAACGTATTGATCAAATTGCGAACCTTATGGATCGCAAGGCTCAAGCTGAAAGCTTAAAGCAAGATGTCCAGGCGCAAGTACAAGCACTCAATGCAAACCAGCCTAATCAAGCAAAGAAAAAGAAAGTGCTCTTTCTGCTGATCCATGAAGGGCGACCTGCAAATGTTGCGGGCTCACAAACGACACCCGATGCAATTATTCAACTCGCCGGCGGACAAAACCCAGCCGCTACACAACTCTCGTCTTACAAGCCTCTATCCACAGAAGCGATGGTAGAGATGCAGCCTGACGTGATTCTTGTTAGTGGTCGCAGCTATGAAACGTTGGGTGGTGCCGATGCAATTTTAAAAGCAATGCCGCTTCTTGCTGCAACACCCGCTGGAAAGAACAAAGACATCATAACGATTGATGGCCATGCTCTGGTAGGTGGTTTGGGCCTTAAAAGCCTTGCAGAAGCTAAACGCTTGAATGCACTGCTTTACCCATAGAGACATGACATGTTGTTAAGACGCATCCCCCTTTCAACGACGTTATCAGTGCTTAGTGGATTTTTAGCATTTATTGCTATCGCCTCTATTACCGTTGGCCCAATGAACATTAGCTTTGCTGACAGTTTGCGTAGCCTAACGGGAGGCAGTTCTGATCTCGCTCCTCACATTCAGTTGGTCATTAACGAAATCCGATTGCCTCGCACCATTTTGTGTATGTTCATCGGCGCCATTTTGGCAATTTGTGGTGTGGTTATGCAGGGCTTGTTCCGTAACCCATTAGCCGAGCCTGGTATCATTGGTGTGTCTGCTGGCGCTGCTCTTGGTGGTGCATTCGCTATTGTTGTATTTGCTGAATTTAGCCAAAACTATCCGCAACTAATGAACTTAGCGGCTCTGCCTCTTTTTGCTTTCCTTGGCGGTGCACTAACGACTATTCTCGTTTATAAACTCGGCACAAGTAAGTTTGGTACCTCAGTTACAATTATGTTGTTAGCCGGCGTTGCCATCAGCGCGCTCTCGGGGGCTGCGATTGGCTACATGAACTTTATCGCAGATGATCAGATGCTGCGAGATTTGACGCTTTGGTCGATGGGCTCATTAGCTGGTGCAAATTGGTCAGGGATTGCTCTATCTGCTATAACACTCGTCATCCTATTGCTCTGGTTTCAGAAGAAGTCGATGGCGCTGAATGCTCTGTTGTTAGGGGAATCAGAAGCAAGACACTTAGGAGTTCCGGTTCAAAAACTCAAACGTCAGCTTATTTTACTTTCTGCACTGGGTGTTGGTATTACGGTGAGCATCAGTGGTGCAATTGGCTTTATTGGGCTCGTGATTCCTCACTTAGGGCGCATGCTCGCTGGGCCTGACCATCGAACGCTATTACCAATATCTGCCTTAATGGGAGCACTGCTTCTTACTGCCGCAGATATGTTTGCTCGTGTTGCCGTGGCACCAGCTGAATTACCAGTTGGAATCGTGACCGCATTGATTGGCGCGCCCTTTTTCATCTACTTATTGTTCCAGCAAAAAGGGAAGATTTTGTAATGAACCAGATCGTTTTATCGGGGAAAAACATTTCGATGACGTATGGCAACCGTGTGGTGCTCGATGACATCAACATTGATATCCGAGCTGGTGAAGTGACCGCCCTACTCGGCCCCAATGGCGCAGGTAAAAGTACTTTGCTCAAGCTTCTATGCGGTGAGATCTCTTCGAATCATCACATCACCTACTTCGGTAAACAAAAGCATGATTGGGAGCCTGAAAAAAGCGCCAAACATATTGCAATGCTCCCGCAGCACAGCACCTTAACCTTCCCATTTCTAGCCAGAGAAGTAGTAGAGCTGGGGGCAATACCGCTATCACTGTCCAATAAAGAAACCACTAAACTGGCTTTACATTACATGGAACAAACCGACGTATTGCATTTAGCAGAAAGCCTGTACCCGTCTTTATCTGGTGGAGAAAAGCAACGACTGCATCTAGCACGAGTGATGACACAACTACATCAATCTGGCGAAAAACGAATCTTAATGCTTGATGAACCTACCTCAGCGTTGGATCTCGCCCACCAACACAACACGTTAAAGATTGCTCGTGAAACGGCAAAAGCACAAAACGCAGCGGTGGTTGTGGTGTTACATGACTTGAATCTAGCCTCTCAGTACGCAGACCGCCTTGTACTCTTGCATAACGGGAAACTAGTTTGTGATGACACGCCATGGAATGCACTAACGTCAGAGCGCATTGAGCAAGTTTATGGCTATCGATCTATTGTGACAAAACATCCGACGCTAGACTTCCCTCAAGTGCATGCCGCAGCATAAAGCGTATCTCCTCTAAGCCGTCTCTAAAACACTTCGATACGACAAAGGCCCGCAATATGAGAGTTGCGGGCCTTTGCTTTGATAGTGGCAGAATTTGGTGCTTTAAAGGCTATTACTTGCTCATTTGGATCAATGATCGACCAATCAACCACTCAAGCTCTTTGTCACCACCCGCACCAAACTGGCTTTCAACCATTTTGTATAAGCGGTCAATACCATTAGCAGCAAATTCTTGCGCATTTTCAGCGGTGACAATGTGATGGAATAGCAGTCGTAAAATCGCGAGAAACTCAGCATCTTCCAGCGCTTTAATCCAACTTTGTGAAAATGCATTTAATCCTTTATCAAACTCTAAGTGTTCAATAAACATTTTAAAGATACGGCCATCCAGTGCGGCGGTGAAGTCCGTTTTCTTAGGGAAGTGATGGCTAATACCGGTACGCGATATACCTGTCTGCTGGCTTAGCGTCGTGTACGACATTTTGTCGTAACCTAATCTGATTAGCTGATCAATAACGGCATCCATGATCTTTTGGATAGTGATTTCGGTATCTTCTTTACTACGCTTTGGCATATTTTAAGCTCTTCTCTTTGTAAATCCATCTAACTCACTATTAAATGAGGCCAGAATGAAATCATTCTTAGCATTATACCCGGCTCGCCGATGCGGTTCGATTAGCGAAAACCTAGAAATCAGGTTGCTAAGCGCTGCACTTGAAAGCGCTTTGGGTATATGTATTGCGACTATTTAATATCATGTCGAGTTCCAAACCATAACGTCTTTACACTGCGTAATGTGTAATTTTCAGTTATGTTTTTGTCAATACATGCTACTCAAAATAAGGCGAAAAGTTAGTCTCATCAAAACCTTGCGCCAATTATTCATCGAAACTATTCAAAGACCAAGAATGATAATTATTAAAAATAATCAATCAAGAAATAGTCTTATAAATTAACCATTAGTTCAACTGGACTGAGCAAAATCTCGTCACTATGTTCGTTAATTGATTTTAAATGTTGATATATATCACATTAACGTTCTTGATGATTTAGTAATCCAATCTTTAACCCTTACTTAACAAGTGCCTATTCTGTTCCTTTTTTACGCAAAAGTCGTCATTTTTGTAGATACAGATCAAATACCTGATAGAATACCCTTAGTATTTACAAGAGGATTCGTTATGAGTGTCGAATTAGAAAAAAACCAAGTATGTGAGGCCTGCGGCTGTGCTGGCGAGATAGGCTTTATCATCAAAGAAGGTGACGAAGTTGCCGACGTAACGGTTTTCGCACAGACAAAAACAGAGCTAGAGTCTGAACTACAAAAATACATCGAGCTCGCTAAATCAGTATGTGCTGATGTTGAATACAATGTTTCAGAAATAACCGAAGAATCGAACCAAGCGACGGCTCGATTCAAATTTGAAGTAAGTGCTGAAAAACTTATCTTTGAATTAAAAACTCGCTCACTCGCGCGTTAATGAAAAAAGCGAGCATGATGCTCGCTTTTTATTTTTCCAATCTCTTAATCTTAAACCGCTCTAAATGAAACAGACAACTTCGGCGCGTTTATTTGTCTTTTTTGAACACGACCCACTTTAACGAGCCATTGGTTTCAAAATCGTTCTCAGCGGTACACATCAGTAATACGCCTTCAACATTAATCACGGCCCCTGTGGTGTAGGCTTTATCATCGTAGTAACAGATACGCTGACCTACCTTACCGTCAGCAACTATTAGCGCTTTGTTTTCTGGTGTACTGTATGATTTAGCAAAAACGGAACCCGACAGCAGTACTGCAAAAACACCAGCGGTAAAAATAGATACACTTTTTAACTTCATGAAAATCTCCCTCAAACCTCAATAATACTAACAAGGACCCTTGTGAAGTTCTTGGAAGAATCTCATATTATTCAAATATCTACTGATATTTTTCTCACCTCTACGCTTGAATCTGCTTCACATTCAATCATTTAATTTATCTCATTTTAGTAAGCTTGAAGTTACTTAGCGCAGTAAAGAAGCGCACACTTTTAACGTGTATCTCTAATTTGAATATTTAAGTTATGAATCAAAAACTGTGAGCAAAAAATGCATAATAGGTTTATTTAAGTATAAGATAAGCACCTGTTGATCTCGGTATTTAACTAACTCTTTGACTATGCGTTTTGTTTCCCTATGCCTTACTTCAATCCTGCTCTGCTCGTCTCCTTTGGCATATGAGCTAGATTACTATTCTAAGTTTGGTCACATCGATAATTACGGCAATCTTGATCTTAGAAACAAGCCTTACACCCAACTACCCTCTGGCCTAGTGGTAAAGGGCAACTTAAACATCTCACAAACCCCTATCAAAACCTTGCCTAAAGGGCTTGATGTTGAAGGCAGTCTGGAAGCAACTAACAGCGCACTCAAAGTTATTCGCTCAGGAACAAAGATAAAAGGCTATGCAAACCTACTAGGTAGTAAGATCGAAAACTGGCCTAAAGGCATCAAACTAGGCGGTTACCTAAATCTGACAGATACACCGCTAAAAGCGCTTCCAGCTAAACTTCGAGTAAAAGGTGATCTAAGTGTTATTCGCACTCCCATTTCTGATCTTCCTGAAGGATTGGTGGTTGATGGTAATCTTTATATTGGAGGATCAGCGCTGAAAGTATTTCCAGACACAATGACGGTGAAAGGGAATATCTATTTAGGTGGTAACAGGATCACAAAATGGCCCAGCAATTTAACCCTTGGTGGCGCCGTCGCACCTTAAAGAGCAGATAAGTAAATTACCACCTTCTAAAGAAGGTGGCTTTGTGTGAGCCCCCTAAAAGGGGGCCTTTGTTTAGTCCAGCGCCAAT